>JANLOX010000258.1:0-2044 GCA_031366795.1 Candidatus Eiseniibacteriota bacterium
CGGCCAGCACTCCCCCAACGAACTTTTCGTAAGCCTCCTGAACCGGGTACAACATCACCGGCATCTGGATTTGCGGCGATGAAGGTAATGAAGTTTGTTCGATCTTCATCGTTCCAGCAGTTGCTGGCGAGGCGGACGAACGTAGGGGTTTCGATAACCGTGAACATGTGCACAATATACGGCATTGCCGTACTCGCGTCAAATGTGGCAGGAAGCGTTCATGGTGCGGCCCAACCAGGGTTATCCATGGACCCTTTTACTGCAAACGCGGATACGCTGCTGCGACGGTCACGGCTCGCCGCTCAGTCTGTCAACGTATTGCAGAGAGAACCAAAAGGGGTCTGACCCCTCTTATTTTCATACGCACAGCGAACGCATCAGAGCCGTCGTCGAAGAGCGCGCCGACGAAGAGGCCATGCTGGGTGCGGTCGGTCTCGGCTGATGCTGACACGATCGAAGGCGGCTCACGCACGAGCGATATGCGCCCGTCCAAGAGCAGAAAGCCGCTCCGTGTCGCTGCGCCTCGACATCGCGGCGATACAGAAACTCCCAGGGCAGGTCGATCAAGTCGTCGTCGAGACAGAGACGCAGGCGAAGCCCTAACGTTGCCTGCGGAACGATGATCCGCAGACTCTCGCCGAGCAGGCGCCACACATCATCAGGCAATAGCAAGCGGGCGAGCTGACGCCCGACCTCCGCACCCTTTGCAAGCGAGGCATCGACTGGCAGGCGATAATCGTCCTGAACGAACGCGCCGAGCTTCACGGCGACCGGATGCCGCATTCCACCCGCCGGCGTGGAATGCGCGAAGGGAAAAATCCACAAAGCGCATCGGCAAGCTGTGCTGGTCGGTGCGATCAATCATGGGTACTCCAAGGACTAACTATGGAGCTGAGCCTGCCATTTCTGTCCGCGTAACACGCCATCAATGATCGTGAACAATACAATCGCCGCTCGTTCAATGAGTTACACCCTGCCGACGATTTATCATGGGTTCTTATGCGGATAGGCATAACACCCTTTCCTGAATGGGCTCACATCCAGTCGGTGGATCAAAGGGGTCTGACCCCTTTTATTTGATTGCCTCTCAGCACCTAACGGCTCCACGGATCAGCGGCGGCCTCGGAGCAAACGACGTTTGAGCAACGGAGGTCGCTGCAGCCGCTGGTTGGATCACGCTTTGCGGGCCAACCGGCGGATGACCATCCCCGGGGCCGATGGAATGATGGGTTGGGCGACATTGCCCTAAGAAGTAGAAATCGTACTGCATTTCCTGCACTTCACTTCCGGGAACAATCCGGTCGGGTCCGGAATGACGCCAAAGAGTGCGTCAGCATTTTCTTGGAATAGATGGTGGCAATAGCTGAATACACCTTCGATGTTCAGCCCGGAAACTCCTTTGTTCGTCGGGTCGTCGAGATGGTGCACAAGCTTGTTGGCATGCTCCCGTAGCACCTTCAAAGTTGGGAACAGCCTTTCTCTGATTACATTTTGACCAATGGTGGCTTCTTTGCAACGGCTACAGCTAGTCGACAGTTTGGCCACCAAGTCTCCTTGAATAAGCTTCATGAGTAGTGTGTCCGCCGAACGCGTAGCTAGGGCAACAACATAGGCCGTCGAAAGCTCTTCCATCCAATCTCGGCCTTTACCAAAGCTGTTGTATGCGCGTAAAGCAGTTGTCCTTTGGATGCTTGCAAATGTTGTGCGGACGTTTGGCCCATCACCAGCCCTGATGCCGACCGCATCGATTGGGATAGGGGCAAACTTCAGGAAGTCTTCAGTGCTCACGCTTATGTCGCCCAACGTTCGACATGAGGCGCAGCTTGACAGTGTAGCTGGCAAGCTGTCGCCTCGACGGAGGGATTAGGCGTCATTCGGTGTGCGCGCCACGCATGCACCAAGGCTATGGGAGCACGCATCGTGCATCACCGTAACCGTTTGCTCGAAATTCGGCCGCGAGGCGGTTGCACTCCGCGGTGGCGGTAGCTGTAGGCACACCACTGATGATGATTCGACCCTTCGGCGTGGCGACTACATACGGGAA
>JANLOX010000302.1:0-2204 GCA_031366795.1 Candidatus Eiseniibacteriota bacterium
GTCTCAGTCTCGCTCGATGTGTCGCGCGACTACGGCGCCACGTGGACGCCGATCGCCGCCAACATCGCGAACACGGGTACGTACGTGTGGCGTGTGGCGGATCCGGGTACCAACGTGACCCCGACGCAGGTCTACTCGGCGCTGTTCCGGGTGACTGCGAAGGACAACGCTGGAGTCGAAGCCGCGGACGTCAGCGATGCTCCGTTCTCGCTCTACAAGCTGGGCCTTGCGCTGGCGGCGAATCAGCTCGAACCGGCCAAGGCCACCACGGTGGCGGCACCGACCGAGTTCGCGTTGAGCTCGGCGTGGCCGAACCCGTCGAAGGGCGCGGTCTCGATGAACTTCAGCGTGGCGAAGTCGGCTCACGTGAAGTTGAACGTGATCGACGCGCAGGGTCGCGATATCTCGACGCTGGCGGATGGTGAATTCGCGCCGGGCCGTTACCAGGTTCGCTGGGACGGCAAGTCGGATCGTGGCCAGGTGCCGGCGGGCGTCTACTTCGTCCGCTACGTCACGCCCGGCAAGACGCTGGTGACTCGTGTGGTGATCGCCCAGTAAGGGCAGTCGTCGCTCTAATCACCCAATAGCAGCACGAAACACCGATCCGGGGGCTGGCCCAACAGGGCTGGCCCCCGGTCGGCGTGTGGGGGGCGGGAGCGGGGCTCCCCTGGGGCGGTTGGCGTGGTGCGCGGGGCCTTCGCAACCGCGCCCGCGGGCGGGGCGATCCCCCCCAATCCGCGTTGTCCGGTGGGGCAGGAAGCGCGTCCCTGTCGGCCGTTTTGCAGAATCGCGGCCCCGACGCGGCATCCAACGCTCGTGGCGGGGCACACGACCCGGGTGTGGGGGGAGTTCGAGGCGGGAAGGGCAGCCTGCCCGAACCCTGCATTTTGCCGCGCAGACCTGACGAAAGTATTGCTAGGCGACCCCCTAAAGAGGCCTTAATCTCTTGTTCTAGTTGAATCTGGACCGACCCTTGGGCTGCGGCCACCACGGATGAGCGCCGTGCTTGCTGGGTGCAAAACGCAACGTGCCAGGCTGCCGGGGTCGCGCACCGAAAGTGCTGTCTCGAATTTCGTTGGCGTGAGCAGAGGGCCCCCCCCATCTGCTCCATGATGCTCAAGGGATGGCCTTCGCCTTGCAGCTTGAGCGAAGTGGCACCCGTACACCCAACTGTTGCTATCACCCACTCCGGTAGTCGTTCCCTGCCCGAGTGCCACCCGTCGTCATCCGGGGATGACGCGTGGACCGAGGATATTTTTCGTATGACCCGGCAAATGCGAGCGGAACCACTACGTGCGAATCCCAGCGCGATGCCCCAAAATCTGGCGACTGCCTGACGCACTGAGCATCACGCGTCGCATGACGCTCGCGGTGGTGGCGCTGGTGGCGTTGCTGGCGGTGCTCATCGCCCCCTCGGCGTTCGCACAGACGACCTACACGTGGAACAAGACCGCCAGCGCGAGCTGGGCGACGTCCAGCAACTGGACACCGGTCCGCACCACGCCGGCGACGAACGATATCCTCGTGTTCAACGGCGCCTCGACGGCGACGTGTATCGTCACCGCCGTGCCGCAGCAGACGATCGGCCGCCTGCGCTTCATCGGCAACGTCAACGCGACGCTGTCGGCCGCGGCCGCGGTCACGCTGACGATCTCGGGCGCCACGAATCCCGCGCTCGACCTGACCGCCGGCAGCACCGTGACGCTGGCGGGTTCGGGCACCACGCCGATCACACTGTCGATGGGGACGACCTCCACCGCGTTGATCGCCGGCAACCTGAACTTCACCAACCAGGCGCACGTGCTGACCTCGACGGTCGCCAGCTCGATCGTGTTCAATTCCCCGGCTGTGTTCACCGCCGGCGCCGCATTTTCGGGCAGCCCGTTCGGCACCACAGGCATCGCCAGCGTCGTGGTGTTCAATTCCGGATCGACCTACACCAACACGGCGGGCAACGGCCCGTGGGGTCTGGCGGCGCCGAGCTCGCGCGTCGTGTTCAATTCGGGCAGCAAGCAGATCTGGCGCGCGACCGCCGGCATCCAGACCAGCGGCCGCACCTTCGGCAACCTGACCGTGCAGAACAACACGGCCTTGTCGGCCGCCGGCACGGGGGACTTCGCGGTCGACACGCTGACCGTCGAATCCGGCTCATCGTTCACGCACACCGGCAGCAGCACGGCCAAGGTCACGATTCTGGGCGATCT
>JANLOX010000303.1:0-2596 GCA_031366795.1 Candidatus Eiseniibacteriota bacterium
GATGTGCGGCTCGAGTGGAACCCGGACTCCTCGAACTCCGTGGTGTTCCAGCCGCGGCTGTACTTCCAGGACAACCGCAGCGCCACGGCACTCACCGGACTCAACGAAAGCTCGATCGGCACCGACTTGAGTCACGCCGACAATGTCACGAGCGGCACGACGCAGGGCAACAACCTGACTTCGCACTTGATCGCGCGTCACAAATTCGCGGTGCGGGGTCGCACGGCCTCGCTCGACCTCGGCGCCTCAGGCACCCTTCGCGACAACAACGGCTCGTTGTTCTCACGCGTTGAATACCTGCAGCCTGCGGCCGTGGGCGATACGACCGACGAGCTCACGGGGTTGAATACCATCACGCGCACGCTGTCGGCGCGCGCGGTCTACACCGAGCCGCTGGGGACGCACGCGCTGTTGCAGTTGTTCGCCTCGCCCTCGGGGACCTTCAGCCGTTCGCGTAGCACCGGCTTCCTGATCGATCCGCTGAGCGGCGTCTACGCGACGCCCGATAGCGCGCTGACCAACACCTTCGAGAACACCAGCATCGCGCAGAACGGTGGCGTCGGTGTCCTGATGAGGCGCGGGTTGGTGAACCTCATGGTGAACGCCGCATACCAACACAGCACCCTGCGCTCCGAGCAGACGGTGCCGCGCGGCGCCAAGGTGGAGCGCACCTTCGACGACGTGCTGCCCTCGATGGTGCTCAACATCAACACCGCCGACAAGCGCAACCTGCGCGTGACCTACCAGGCCTCGACGCGGCCGCCGAGTGTGACGCAGCTGCAGAACGTGATCGACGACTCGAACCCGCTGATCCTCACCACGGGCAACCCCCAGCTCAAGGAATCGGTGTCGCACGCCTTGATGGCGCGTTACTCACGCACGCAGCCCGCGGTGTCGCGCAGCCTGTTCCTGACGGCCTCCGTGCAGCGCACCGCGAATTCGATCGCCAACGACACCTACACTGCCTCGCGCGATACGCTGCTGCCCAGCGGTATCTTCCTGCGCCGTGGCACACAACTCGTGACGCCCGTGAACCTTCAAGGCAACTGGAACGCGAGCACGTTCCTGACTTCGAGCCGCCCGCTCAAGCTGCTCAAGAGTGTCCTCAACCTGAGCGGCGGCGTGACCTGGAACCGCTCGCCCGGCATCGTCTCGGGCTCCGAGACGGTGTCGAATACCGTGGGGCTGAACCCGGGCGTGGTCGTCAGCAGCAACATCAGCCCCGACCTCGACTTCACGTTGACCTACAACGGCATCTACAACATCGCGCGCAACACGCGGCAATCGGGCGACGCGGGTGACTACTACACCCACTCGCTGGGATTCAGGGTCAACGCCACGGTGCTCAAGACGCTGGTGTTCCGCGACGAGGTGAGTAACTCGCTGACCACGCGCGTCACCAACGGGTACGACCAGAACACGGTGCTGTGGAACACGAGCGTCGCGAAGAAGTTGTTCAAGAACAATCGGGGCGAGCTGAAGTTCGGCGCCAACGATGTGCTCGACCAGAACCGCAACACCCGGCGCAGCGTGACCGAAAGCTACATCCAGGATGTGCGCAACCGCGCGCTGGGCCGCACGCTGATGCTGACGTTCACGTACACGCTGAGCAGCATCCCGGCGGGTGGCCGGCGCGACTAGCGTCACGGCGACGACTAACGCTGCGGCAACGGCGAGCTAGATGATCTCGAGCTGCGGGATGCTCTTGAGCAGCCCCGCCTGGACCGCGCGCGAGTAGAGCAGTTCGAGCGCCTGGCGCCCACGCTCTCCCATGTCGAGCGTCAGTTCGTTCACGTACATGTGCACGAACTTCTTGCCCTGCGCCACATCGAGCCCGCGGCCGAACTGCAGCGCATACTCGATGGCCTTGTCCTCGCTGCGGAACGCCGCGTCGATGCTGTCGCGGAAGCCGCGGCTCACCGCCTGCATGCGCTCCGGCCCAAGATCGCGGCGCACCACGTCGAGGCCGAGCGGGACCGGCAGGTGATCGCGTTGCTCCCACAGCTCGCCGAAGTCGAGGATCTTGGCGAGACCTTCCTGCACGTACGTGAGCTGGCTCTCGTGAATGATCACGCCCGCGTCCACCTCGCCCTTCAGCACGGCTTCGGGAATGCGGTCGAACATCACATCCACGACTTCGCACTGCGGGCACTCGATCTTGAGCAGCAGCGCTGCGGTCGTCATCGGCCCCGGAATCGCCACGCGCTTGCCGGCCAACCACTCGACCGGATGCGCCTCGCGCGCCACCACCACCGGCCCGTAGCCAAAGCCCATCGACGCGCCACACGCCAGCACCGCGTAGCGGTCGGCGAGATAGGCGTAGGCATGCGCCGAGACGGCGGTGATTTCGAGATCGGCCTTCTCGAGCGCGCGACGGTTCAGGCTCTGGATGTCCTCGAGCACGTGCTCGACCTTGCAGCCTTCGATCACCGACTCGCCGGTGTGGAAGCCATAGAACATGAAGGCGTCGTCGGCATCAGGGCTATGGCCAAAGCGCAGCGTGGTGACGGCGGTGTCGGGCGTCGTGCTCATGTGCGTGCTCCGTGAGGGCGTGAGGTCGTTGCGGAAGGGAGAAGCATAGCAGGAATGTTTGCGG
>JANLOX010000357.1:0-4425 GCA_031366795.1 Candidatus Eiseniibacteriota bacterium
GTCATCTCCGTGGCCGAGTCGGCGACCTTCATCCCGGCGGGGGAAACATCGGATTTCATGTCGAGACTATAGGTTGCGGGCGCACTCCGTGCAATTGGGGCGCCCCATTCGCCGCGACGGGGGTCGCCCAAAACCCCAGAAACCCAAACGGCCGGGTCCCTTGCGAGGCCCGGCCGCCGGAAGTTACAGAGCTTGTCGATTAATCGAGCTTGATGGCCCGCGTGGTGACCAACTGGTCGCCCACCTTGAGGCGGTAGAAGTAGACGCCCGAACGAACGGGTGCGCCGTTCGCCTCGCGGCCATTCCATACCTTGCTGTACTCGCCCGCAGGCATCTGCGAATCGATGATCGTCACGAGGCGACGGCCCGCGAGATCAAACACTCCGAGATCGACCTTGCCGGTCCTCGGCACCGTGAAGCTGACCCGCGCGCTGCGCGAGGGATTCGGGCTGACGGCGAGCTTCAGCTCGGCCGCAGATGCTTGCGGACCGACTCCCAGCAGCTTGTTCAAGCCCTCATCGACGATGTCCTCGTCGTTGCGGGGAGTGATGCGCCACGGCAGCTTTGCGCTGTTGCGGTAGTTCAGCAGACCAGTGATCGTCACCGTGTGGGCGGAATCGGCAGCGTAGCTGTAGGCGCTGTTCGAGTTCGTGACCAGCATCGTGTCCGGCGCGAACGACGGGTTCGGTCCGGCGATAAGGAAGCTCTGGCCTGACGTCTGGTTCTCGGCCACGCGAACGTGCTTGACCGTCACCAGCATGCCTTCGTAGTCCTCGGCGGTGATGAGCGTCTGCGCCGCGTCGCACGTACTATCACGCAGCACGGCGATCGTCTGGACGACCGGGTTGATTGCAGCACCGGCGCCGAGATCCGATACGTACTGCGTGCCCACGGCTTCCGTAAGCCCGGCAACCGTGATGGCGCTGATGCCGTCGAATTCCTGGACCTGCCCGGAGATCAGGTACTTCTTCCCTTCGACCAACTGGACCGGCGGGGCGAAGATCGGAATTCCCGAGCGCAGACCGCCCGCGGCATCCTGAATGTAGTACAGGTTACCGAAGTCTCCCGTGATCACACCCGTGTACGTCAGGCGCGGACCGGAACCACCGGTGGCGGTGACGAAGCGCGAGTGGTCATGACAGGGCGAACCGGCGAGGCCGCTTGCCGTGGCGTCCGGCTGCTGCAGTTCGGCGATCGAAAGCACACCGTAGATGAACGTGCGCGGCTGGTTGCCGGCCATCGTCAGGCCCGAGCTGGAGACGACACCGCTGACGGTGACCGTTTCGCTGGTTCCGTGCGCGGCAGCAGCACTGACCGTCAGCACGACGCTCTTGGAACCCGCTTCAAGCACTGCGCTGTCCACACTGCCAAACGACTGGAGCGAATAGTTGTTGGTGTTCGTCGCAGAGGCAGCCTGCACCGGGCGATCGAAGATGATCCGGATCGAGTTCTCAGCGATCGGGTAGGCGTCAATGACGTTCGGCGGGGCAGCGGCGAACAAGTCGCTCGTGTTTCGAAGTAGGATGCGGTACGAGGCCACGGCGCTGATCAGGGATTGCGTGAACACACCCTGCACCGAGTCGATCGGCGAGCCAACCGTGAGTGCCGCCGAGTTGGTGAGCGAGAAGCCGTCGATCACCAGCGAGTCGAGACCGCCAGGGGCCGAAACGAGCATCGAGTTCCCCCCGAGACCCGTCCCGACAATACGGCCGCAGACGAGCGGGCCCTTGACCTTGACCAGCACGCCTTCCCACGGTTCTTGGTTGGCGGAACCGTTGATGGACGTCCATCCCGGCACCCAGTCGAGTTCGAGCGGCGTGCCGATGTGGTACGGCGGCAACGCGTTGCCCGTCGAATAGCGGCGAACGATGATGTCGTTCGTGGACTGGATGTTGTCGAAGTCCGTGAGCTCGGTGAGGCCTCTAAATTCGAGCGAGCGGCCGTCGACGCCGAGCAAGTCACCATAGAACAGGTTTCCGCCGGTTGGTGTACCCGGCTCTGCGGACTGATAATTACTGGTGCCGGTGAAGACGTCGATGCCCGAGTAGGCGCCGCCACCCGCCGTCTCGATCCAGAAACCGAAGGCCCCCGGGATACTGTCGGTGGCGATATAGATGCCGCGCGTCCCGAACGTGGTGTCCGTGGCCGCGGGATGGCAGAGCGCCGTGGGATCCTGGAGCCTCTGGATCGTCATGGAGTCTGGACATGACGGATTCGGGTAGATCGTCGCGGCAGCAACGCCGGCAATCCCCGCGCTCAACAGCGCTGCAACAAAAACCGAAAACAATTTGTTCATGAGAGACACCCCTTCACGAAAATAGGACTGTGAACTCAGGACGTGGCACCAATATCTCGTTGAAAGAGGTGGCAGTGCCCTCCCTGGGTGCAAACTTGAATGCAGCTCCCAGGCAACAGGGCAGCGCATTCCACTCAAAATTGGGGGAAGCCGGGTCAAGTGTAACAGCTTGCCGGGCGAACCGATACAGCGGCCTCAGCACAATTTACGCGGACGATGTGCGTTTGATGGGAGTAAACACGCAGGGCTCGCGGCGGGGAGTTTCGGCGACACACTGATGCGCTGCGCGGAGTTACGGCAACCCAGCCGCGTCGGAACGCTACGGCTTGATCCCGAGGTAATTGAAGATCTTGTCGATGAACCGGAGCTGTGTCCCGGGGAACTTGTTCAGCGGTGCCAGCGGGACGGTGGTGACGATCACTTTCCCCCCTCCCGGCAGGTTGCTGCGGACGGCAACGGGGGCATCGAAGCGTTGGCGCTGGGTCAGCGCGCTATCACGCGCCCACAACACCACATCGTTCGTGTCGCGCACCCCGAAGACACGCATGGCTTCCGGAGAATTCAGGTTTGACTGGAGGCTGTCGGCGAACAGCGTGCTATGGAGAATTGCGGGATGGGTCGTGGTGACGCCGCCCACGACATCGTCGTACGCCTTGGAGATGGACCACGTGATGATCGAATCGCTGGCCCCGAACGGCTTGTGCTTGTAGAGGTAGTTGCTGCCGAGGTATTTGCGCATGAAGTCCTCGGGCAGCAAGCCAAAGTCCTGTCCCGAGGCGATCATGTCGTAGGACTCGAGGTAGAACTTGCCGCCGGCATCGAGGTAGGCCTCGAGGCCATCAACGTGCCGTGGCAGCAAGGTGTCGCGGGTCGAGAAGTAACGGGCGGGTCCCCGGTACCAAACCACGGCATCGAACAACTTGAGCGTCTGCTCGAGATCCTTGGACGCACGGAAGATGCGGCCGGACTCGAGCTGGATCACGCTCCAACTGCCCGCGGGAATCCCGGAGCGCGTGATGGCTTGCGCGTAGAAGTTATCGTAGCCGGAGCCGCCGCTCTCGGATGAGCCGACGTCATCGATCAACAACAGCCGCGCGCGCTGCGCCGGATCGGGCACGGGCGGGCGCACGCGCCAGGTGGCGCTGGCGATGTTGCTCAGGCGGCCGCCCGGATCGATCGCCTGGACGAACACGGTCGCGGTGTCGAGACCGGCGCGCAGGTGGCCCGCGACGAGGAAGTCGGAGGTCGGAAGGGTCAGCTCATTGCCCGTCAGGACGTGCGGGTTGGCCTCATTGCCTTCGAGCCAGACGCGGTAGGTCAGCAGGTTCGCATCGCCGTCCGGGTCGACGCCCACCCAATCGATCGTCTGCGACGCGAACGTGACTTCGTTCAATCCCGGCGCATCGACCAACGTGACGACCGGCGCCTGGTTGCTGAAGCTGAACGCCTGCTGGGGCGGTTGCGGATCGACCAAGCCCTCATTGTCGACGGCGCGCACCTGGAAGGTCGGGTTGGAGAGGCCCGTCGTGTCGGGGATCACGAACAAGGAATCCGTGTTCCTGGTGCGTGTCCACGCGGGGTTCTGGTCGCCGCCCGGCCAGATGAAGCGGAAGTCGTAGCCCTGAACGAAACCGTCGGGATCACTGCCGTACCAGTAGAGGTGCGCGATGTGGAATACCGTGTGCGGTCCGCCATCGGCGGCATCGTATTGCACGAACAAGTGCGTCTGCGGGGCGACGTTCGGCTGCATGACCTTCTTGGTCGAACACGCCGCCCCCGACAGCGCGAGCAACCCTGCGAGCAAGGCGACCTGAACGATGCGGAGGGGACGCATTAGAAGTCCTCCCGATCGGATTTGACGATCAGGAACTTGCCGCGCTGCTTGTCGCCCGTCGCCTTGTCTTCGACGGCGTACATGTACAGCCCTGACGCGGCCGCCTGGCCGCCGCGCGTGATCATGTTCCAGCCGTAGGTGCGCTGCGACAGCGTCGGCGCATCGACGTCGAAGTCGGTGCTCGGGTTGTAGATGCCACGGCTGGTGGCGCCGTGGTAGGTCGCGCCGTCGAAGTCAGTCTCGAACACGAGGTCACCCGACAGCGAGAAAATCTTGATCGTCGCGCGCTTGGGCA
>JANLOX010000378.1:0-1677 GCA_031366795.1 Candidatus Eiseniibacteriota bacterium
CAGAGAGACCAGAAGGATGGACGGAGGACTTTCGTCCTTCAAGGCATGCAAGCGGCGTGATTCGCCATCTGATGCACGCACCCGAGAAACGACGTAGCCGTCCGGCGTCTCTTGCGGCGAATCGTCTTCGGAGTCGGCCACCGCCCCTGCCTCGCTGAAATCGCAGGTTTGCCCACTCCCAGTATCGCCGGTCGAACCGCACAGGATATTGAAAGACCACCCGATCTGCACGGCCGGGAATATGGTGGTGCTTAGCAGCAGCCCGAAGATGAGGACGGAAAAGCATAAACGGATCGTTATCACAACACCTTATAAATATGAGGATGACGGGATTGTCAATCAGTTCGTTGAAATGTTCTGAGCGACGCTCCTATAAGCTGTGGCTCAGCTAGAATATTCACAATCATAGTACCCTTCTCTCAGTGTCTGTTACAAGAAAAACTGATAACCAGCATTATTCATGACGGTTCGTGTCGAAAGCCCGTGAGAACGGGCTGGCTGCTCAGGTCTGTTTGGTTTGTCTCGTTTATTTGGTTGGGAAAAACCAACCAGATAGACCATCCGCACAAACCTCAGGGCTCAAGTCCCCGACTTTTGTCTCTGCTCCGAGCCAGCAAAATTCATGCTATCTGCTACACTTGTTTCAGTGCCGACACTGGACGCTCGACGCAACAAGGGGTGGCAATGCGGCTTCGGTATGAATATGGGCTCGTGCTGATGGGAATGCTCTGGGGCTGTACGATGTTGCCCGGAGCCCCGCCGACGGCTCCGGCTCCGGCACCGGCCTCGTCGCCGGTCTTTCACGCCGATGCGTCCGACATCGCTCTCTTGCACACGATCCAGCGAGAACAAGAACCGCTCCTACGCACCTGCACACAAGACCAGTCCTGCGATCAGGTGCATTTCACCCAGGCGATGCTCGCGTTATTCCAGAATGGCGAGTCGGCGGAGGCCTCCTTTCAGCAAGCGCTGACCGCTGCGCCGAACGGCCCTTTCGCGGATACCAGTGCGCGCTGGATTAGGTTCCTGGCCCATCGGCCTGCTCCTTCCGCTTCCGCCGACGAACCCCAAGACGCGTTACTGGGGGTGATGAAAGGGTTGGTACGCACCTGGCTGGGCCAACCGCGTACGATCCGTACGACGGCCACAGGGCGAACCGTGGAACCGGCCAAAAGCCCGGATGTCGCCGTCCCTATTCTTCAGCGGCAGATTCGTGATCGTGAAAAGCGGATCGCGGAGTTGACGGATCAGCTAAGTGCCCTCAAGCAGATTGATATGGAAGCGCATCGGGCCAACAAGCTGAGTCCGCCGAGGACTCTAACCAAGTAGCCACTGCTGGGGAACCTCACCTCTTCTGACCTTTTGCCGATCTCAGCCCCCAACGCGCCGCACCCTCGTCGTACTCCACTTTCCGAATCCGAGGTTATGGTCCGTCCATCTCTACCTCTTATTCAAGCCTCCGATTCCATATTCTCCACAGCAGCGGAAACGCCGGCCCCCTTATCGCGTCTAACGGTATAGAAACCACCTTCTCGCAAAAAGGATCCTATGCCTCAATCACCACGCCTGTGTCGTTTTGTATGCCAGGTCACGCACGTATGGTTTTCCATCGCCTGCCTCCTGATACTGGGGGTTACATGCCTATGCACAGTTGCCTTCGCCGCCGACAGGACCAGG
>JANLOX010000382.1:0-8980 GCA_031366795.1 Candidatus Eiseniibacteriota bacterium
CGCGCGGATCTCATCACCGCTCAGCACACGATCGACGCTCTTCGCCCTCTGGAACACCGCCTTCACTCGCTCCGCCGTCGGCTCGATGCCATTCTCCTTCAGCCAGTGGATGACGTTGCTCTCGCCGCTCATCGGCCCGACCTCGATTTCCTGCCGGCGTCCCACCAGTGCCGCGGGGACACCCGAGTACACGCGATCGGCGAGCCAGTCCTGGCCCTTGGCGAGCGCCTTGATCACCGCCGCAGCATGCACGCCCGTGCCGGTGCGAAAGGCATCGCGCCCGATCGCCGGATAGTTGGGCGGAATCGGCACGCCTGTCGCGGCACTCGTCACCTCGCAGTACTCCCCGAGACTCGTCAGGTCGTTCTCGATCCAGCCGAGCAGGCGGAGATTGACGAGCAACTGGTCCATCGGTGTGTTGCCGACGCGTTCGCCGATGCCGATCGCACAGCCATGCACGCGCGTGGCACCCGCCATGAGTGCCGCGATGGTGTTGATGACGGCGAGCCCGCGGTCACTGTGTCCATGCCAGTCAAGTTCCACATCGGCACCCGACTCGCGCACGATCTCTGCTGCAAAGCGCACGAGGTTTGCGGCGCCGGTCGGCGTGGCGTGGCCCACCGTGTCGCACAGGCACAGGCGCTTGGCGCCGCAGCGGATCGCGGTGAGGAACAGTTGCCGCAGCACGTCCGGCTTGGCGCGCACGGTGTCCTCCGTGACGTACATCACCGGCAGGCCCTCGCGCACCGCGAAGGTGATGGCGTCCTCGGTGTGCTTGAGCATCGTGTCGAGCGTCCAGTTCTCGGCGTACTGGCGAATGGGCGAGGAGCCGATGAATGTGCACACCTCGATCGGGATTCCGACCTTTTGCGAGATCTCCACAACGGGCACGATGTCCTGCTTCAGTGTGCGCGCGGCGCAATTGGCATGGATCGACAGCTTCGCATCGCGAATCTCAAGGGCCAGTCGCAAGACATCCTTCACGACATGCGGTCCCGCCCCGGGTAGCCCGATGTCGGCGGTGTCGAGCCCGAGCCGGTCCATCAAGTGAAGGATGCGGATCTTCTCGTCGATGCTCGGCGCCTTGACGGAGGGCGACTGCAATCCGTCGCGCAGCGTTTCATCGTCGAACTGGATCGTGGCGGGACGCGCCCAATGTTCGCCGGCATCGTTCCAGTCGTAGATCAGGTCGCGCTCTTCCATAGTTCCTTGAGATGGGGACACGGAGGGGTTCGTGTGAAGGGCATGCAAAGGCTTGCTGCGGCGCCTGCATGAGTAAATCCCCAATGACGCCCCGAGGGCAAGCGGGGTAGTATCCGGCGCCCCTGTTTGATCGTGGTCCGAGGCACGGGAATTGATGTGCCCGGCTAAGCCTTACGCCAATCCCAGTGAATCGCTAGGGTGGCGGCAAGTTCCTTCTGCACTTTGCACGAGTGCTCGTGCAAAACCCGAGGAGTTACCGTACGTGACCAAACGACTCGGCCTGCTGCTCTTCCTGCTGGCCGCAGCATTTCCGGCCCGGGCCCTGGCGCAGAACGCATCGACGGCTGGCTCGCTCGATCTTTATCCCACCTTTGAAGCCATCGGGTTGAGGCTTGTCTACACGGGCGACGCCAACGCCAACGCCACGGCGCATGTGGAATGGCGCGTGGCCGGTGACGCCAACTGGCAGACCGGCGTCACCATGACGCGCATCACCAACAGCCGCTGGGCCGGCAGCATCCTGTGGCTCACGCCGGGCACCCACTACGAAGCGCGCGTCGTGATCGACGACGCCGATGGGGGCGCCACGAGCGCCACGGTTGCCACGACGACGCGTTCGCTGCTGCCCGCGACGCCGACGGGGCGTACCTGGTGGGTTGCCACCAACGGCAACGACGCCAATGCGGGCACCACGGGAGCGCCGTTGCTCACCATCGCCAACGCGATGTCGAAGGTCCAGCCCGGCGACGAGATCCGCGTGCGGCCCGGCGTCTACTACGAAGCGATCGCCACTGCGAAGAGCGGTACGGCGACGTCGCCGATCCACCTGACCGCCGATGGCCCGGGCGTCATCCTCGAAGGTGCCGATCCCGCGCAGATGCATCGCACCGACTGGCGCGACGATGGCGCCGGCATCTTCAGCATCGCCTACACGCCGACGGCGAACCGCCTGGTGTGCGCCGACAGCCTGATGCGTCTCTATAAGGAGACGAGCCTCGCGAACCTCCAGTCGAACGCGCATGGTCTGGGGCAGGGCTTCGCCATCGAGGGCGGACGGTTGTCCGTGAAGCTCGAAGGGGGGCTCAACCCGAACGGCCACACGATGTACATCGCACGTTACAACGTCGGCCTCACCATGGGCAGCTCGAACTGGCATGTGTCGGGGTTCACGATTCGCCACTTCGGGATGGCGGTGAATGGTTCGGGCATCCAGTTGCTCACGGGCGCCGGGTCCTGGATCGCAGACAACTACATCTACGCCATCGGCGGCCGCCACATCTTCATGCGGCTCGCCACCTCCAATAACTTGATTGAGCATAATCACGCAATGGACCCGCGCATCGGCACCTGGCCGTGGTCGGCGACCAAGGCGCATGACGAAGAGAATCCCTGCATCTCGAACCGCGGTGGCCGTGGCAATGTGATCCGCTACAACGCGGTCGAGGGCGGCTTCGACGGGCTCGACGCCAACGATGGCCAGACTTCGGAAGACACTGCCGCCGACGCCGACTACTACGGCAACACCGTGAGCGGCTGCGGTGACGACGGCATCGAGACCGACACCGTCTCGGGGTTGAACCTGCGTTTCTGGGGCAACCGTTTTGTCGGCAACTACAGCTGCATCTCGCTGGGCCCGATCATCCAGGGTCCCGAGTACGTGCTCTACAACACCTTCGTCGACTACACGCGCAACGGCTTCAAGTTTGCGCTCACGAGCACCGGCGCCGGGATCATCGCGCACAACACGATCACCTCGAAGAATTCAGGCACCACGCCGATTTGGCCGACGGGGCCGTGGGCGAACTGTACCTTCCGCAACAACATCCTGGTCGGCAACGGACTGGGTGCATCGAACGACGACTCGGGCGAATCGCAGACCGGCAACACCTTCGACAGCGACCTGCTGTACTCGACCGGCACCTCGACATTGTTCCGCTGGAAGAACAACAACCACTCGACGATCGCGGCGCTGCGCAGCGCGACCGGCTTTGAGGCGCTCGGCAAGTCGGGCGATCCGCTGTTCGTCTCGAGTTTCACCGGGGACTACACGCTACAGGCCGGCAGCCCCGCGATCGATGCCGCGGCGGTGATCCCGGGCATCACGCGCGGCTACTCAGGGGCGGCGCCGGATATAGGTGCCAACGAGTACGGCGCGGGCGCGGACACGATCCCGCCGGGGAAAGTCACCGACCTGCACTAAGCCGGGACGCTTGATGTTCTGGGCTTAGCGTCCGCCCTGAACGCAGCGGGCTTGGGGCCGGATTCCGCGCCGAGTACCGAAAGAGCTCGATGTTCGGGGAGACTCCGCATCCGCCCGACGACTGAGAGCTTGCGATCACCGCGACGACCAAAAGGTCGCTGGCCAGCCCCACGAGAAACCCTTTGAGCGCCGCGTGCCGAGCCGGCTGACCCCAATCATCGCGATGCGGTTCACGGGAATGCTGCGTTTGCCCAGCTCGGTCTCGATGCGCAACGCCGTCGCCAACGGTAACTCCCCCGAGAGCGCGAGGTCCCGCACTTCGATCAGGTCGAGCTTGCTGCCGTCGTGGCGCACCAGCCAGCCCTTGTTCTCATGGGAGTATCTGCCCAGGCGGTGCGATTGGAGCTCGACTCCTTCCGCGACGAACGCATTGAATGCCCCCTTGCCGCCGGGTTTCAGCTGGACGGGCTCGCCGATTTCGGGGAATGCAGGCCCGCGTACGTGCCGCACGCGCCATGCGTCATAGACGGCGCGATAGCTGGAGTCGGCGATATGGGCGGAGCCGAGGTACACGCCGGTCACTCGCGTGCTGTCTTCGAGCAGCAGGGTGATGTGTTCACCCGGAGCCACGCGCACCAGTTGGCTCGCACGCAGCTCTTCGTAGCGTGGCCTCTTGGCGTCGATCCTCCAGCCTGCTGCGAGGCCAATCAGGCTGCAGCTGCTCACATGCACCGCGAACAATGCGCCGAGCCCGGCAATCGCGAACCAGCTTCGCCGCCGGCTCATCATGCGAGGTACTCCGCGTCGCTGAGGTGCTCCATCGAGTCGACCGCCTTGCCGTCGAGTTGTTCCTGGATGGCGATGTGCGCCATCGCGGTCGTGGGGGAGGCGCCGTGCCTGTGCTTCTCGCCGGGCGCGAACCAGATCACGTCGCCCGCCCGAATTTCCTCGACTCGACCGCCCAAACACTGCGCGCGTCCGCAGCCCGCGGTCACGATCAGTCGCTGGCCGAGCGGGTGCGTGTGCCACGCCGTCCTGGCACCTGGCTCGAACGTGACGCTCGCGGACGCTGTGCGCGCCGGAGCCTCCGGCGTGAACAGTGGATCGATGCGGACGGTTCCGGTGAAGTACTCTGATGGTCCCTTGCCGGATGGCTGCGAGCCGCTACGTTTGGTCTCCATTACTGCGATCCCCTTGTTCTGGGGTGTCCGCCGATTGTCCTCAAAAGTCACTCGGCTTTATACAAGACCTGCAGCTTGAGAGTGCCTCGGACCACGATGCTCGCGTCCTTCGTCACAAGTTTTCGCTGCAGTCTATCGATCAACCACACGTGCGAGGACATCGGCCTGCGCCCGCCGAAGTCCTTCAACCACCCCAAGAAGTCGCCGATCGTGTCCATCTCCCGGTCGACGGGGAATTCGACGGTGGCGCCACGACGAAACAAATCCGCGCGCACGACTTGCGAGACCGCGCGATCCGCGGCGCGATCCTTGTCGAACGACTCGCGCATCACCCCGGCCAAGCGCCAGCCACTGCCTTTACCGAGCCCTACGCGCCGATGCTTCGCGGCAGGCCGCAAGTCCACGACGATGCCGCCGGTGCGGAGTACCCGGTGCGCTTCGCGAAGGGCATGGACCATGCCCCGGGTGGCCACTCATCAGAGTGACCAGGCAAACACCACGATGTCGAACTCCCGGGCCCGGTACGGCAAACGCTCGGCCTGACCGACGCGGTAGGTGATGCATTGCGCAGCCCGTAGTGTCAGTGAGGCGCGCGCCTTGCGGAGGTGCGCAGGGTCTGGATCGAGCGCGGACACTCGCGCGCCGAGGCTCGCGAGGCGCAGCGTCAGGCGCCCGTCGCCGCAGCCGATCTCCAGCACGCGACGACGCTTCCATCGCGCGACGCGGCCGAGGGCGCGCAACTCCCGCTCTTGAGGATCGATCACAATCGCCAATTGGGCCTCGGCAAGGTGGAAGGTTGAATTCGACGCTGGGTACTCGGGAGTACCGATGCCTTCACTCTTTGGCGACGATACCGGTCGCTGCCGATCGAAGGCTACAGTATTCTTCATGGGATTCATCAAGCGCTTCGGGATGCCAGAGCGAATCGTTGCATGAAAGAGGAGAGGCTATGGACAAGCGAACACTCGGACGTAGCAATCTGGAAGTATCGGCTATCGGCCTGGGCTGCATGGGTATGAGCTTCGGCTACGGTCCGGCCGGGGATCGCCAGGAGATGATCGCGCTGTTGCGGGCTGCCGTCGCTGCTGGCGTCACGTTTTTCGACACGGCTGAGGTTTACGGACCGTTCACGAACGAGGACCTGCTGGGCGAGGCGCTCGCCGGCTGCCGCAACGATGTCGTGATCGCCACCAAGTTTGGCTGGGACGTCGATCTCGAGACGGGGAAGCACAACGGCGGACTCAACAGCCAGCCGGCACACATCAAGCTCGCGGTCGAGGGGAGCCTCAAGCGGCTCAAGACCGATCGCATCGACCTGCTCTACCAGCACCGCGTGGACCCAAACGTGCCGATCGAAGATGTCGCGGGCACGGTGAAGGAGTTGATCGTCGCGGGCAAGGTGAAGCACTTCGGGCTTTCGGAGGCCGGTGTCAAGACAATCCGTCGCGCGCATGCGGTGCAACCCGTCACCGCACTCCAGAGCGAGTATTCGTTATGGTGGCGGGAGCCGGAGGAAGCGATTTTGCCCGCGCTCGAAGGACTCGGCATCGGGTTCGTTCCCTTCAGCCCGCTGGGCAAGGGATTCTTGACCGGCAAGATCGATGATTCGACGACCTTCGACAGCGCGGACTTCCGCAACACCGTCCCGCGATTCACGCCCGAGAATCGCAAGACGAACCAGGTTATGGTCGAGCTGGTGCAGAGGATCGCGACTCACAAGAAGGCTACGCCAGCGCAGGTCGCGCTCGCATGGGTTTTGGCGCGGAAGCCATGGATCGTGCCGATTCCGGGGACCACGAAGCTGCACCGCCTGGAGGAGAACCTCCGCGCCGCGAGCGTGGAGCTCACGCCGGAGGACTTGCGCGAGATCGCGGACGCCACCGCCGGAATCACGTTGCAAGGGGAGCGCTATTCGGAAGCTTCGCAGCGATGGATCGACCGTTGACGTCATGACGAGCAACCGATGATTCGCGCTGGGGCCGGTATTTCGATTCCGCTGATGTTTCTGTTCGGTTCAGTCCACGCAGCGTGGGCCAAGCCTATAGACTCACTCACCGTCGTCACGCTTAATCTCTGGCATGACGAGCAGGATTGGCCCAAGCGTCTCAACGTGATCGTGGCTGAGATGCGTCGCATTCGTCCTGACGTGATCTGCCTGCAGGAAGTGCTGCAGAACTCGACGCTGCGCAACCAGGCGGAAACACTCGGCGACAGTCTCGGCTGCCACGTCCAGTTCGCGACCGTCGACGGTCCGGAGCGCCCCAAACGCTACGGCAACGCCATCCTCACGCCGCATCCCGTGCTGTTGGGCGAGGAGCGCAATCTCGTTCCCATCGGCGACTATCGCGCCGTCGCACACGTGCGCTTCGCATGGCGCGGTCGCGAGGTCGACGCGTATGCGACGCATCTCCACCACACCAAGGAAGGCGGCTCGATCCGCGCCGCGCAGATCCGCCACCTGCTCGCCTACGTCGACTCGACTCGCGGCGGTGGGCCGGTCGTGATTGGGGGAGACTTCAACTGCGAGCTCGGTTCTCCCGAGCTGAAGCTCGTCACCGCGCGACACGACGACGCGTTCCACGCCGTGCATCCCAACGCGAGCCGCGCCGAAGCGACGACCTACAACCCGCGCTTCGGCGAGGACCCGGGCGCGATCGATCATATCTTCGTCGAGCGTGCCGGCGCGCAGCGGTTGACTCCGCTGGCGAGTGCGGTGATTTTTAATTCGGTCGGCCCCGACAGCGTGTGGGCCTCGGATCACTATGGAGTCGTTGCGACATTGCGTGCGGCAAAGTAGCTCGCGCCCCATGGGAAGCCCCGCGAAACGGAGTGAAACATGAAACGGCTGTTCCTCGGACTCATGTTCCTGCTGATCATAGTGGTGGCCGCTCTCAGCGTGTACGTCGCCTCGCGCCAGCACCTCACGTTCGATGTGCCGATGCCCGCGGTGACGGCCTCCACGGATTCGGCAGTGGTCGAGCGTGGCCACTATGTCGTTCGCACGCTCGCGAGCTGCCCGATCTGCCACGGCAACCCGAAGCACTACGACCGCACGATGGCGGGCGAGGAAGTGCCGCTGTCGGGAGGCTTCGAGTTCAAGATTCCGCCCGGAGCATTTTACCCGCGCAACATCACGCCCGACGATGAGACCGGAATCGGCAAATTCTCGGATGGCCAGATCGCGCGCGCACTGCGCAATAGCGTCGGCAACGATGGCCGCGCTCTGCTGCCGTTCATGGAGATGCAGGGCCTCTCCGATGAAGACCTCGTCGCGGTGGTGTCGTACCTGCGTTCGCAGCCACCCGTTTACCACGTCGTGCCCGCGCACCAGCCCAACCTGCTCGGCCGGATCGTGATGGCCACGGCGCTCGCCAACCCCGTGGGACCCAAATCCACGCCACCGCAGCGCAGTCCGCACGGCGCCAACGTCGAGAACGGGCGCTACCTGGTGGAGTCGGTCGCCAATTGCTGGGCGTGCCACTCGCAGCGCGACTACAACACCGGCGCCATGGTCGGCCCGCATCTCGGCGGAGCAAACATGCCCGATGATCGGAACCCGAAGCGCACATGGGCGCCCCCGAATCTTACGAGCGATCCCACGACCGGCCGGCTCGCGCGTTTCAGCGAGGACCAATTCATCGCGCGTCTGCGCGCGGGACGTGCGATCCCGGGCTCGCCGATGCCATGGCAGGGACTTAAGAACATGAACGAGGAAGACATTCGCGCAATCTACCGCTACCTGAAGACGCTGCCGGCGGTGGTGCACGACACGGGGCCGGCGTTCGTGGATAAGTCGTAGCTCAGATCGCGGCACTGGCGGTTCTCGGTTCCGCCCCCTCATTCTCGCGGAAGGTGTTCCGCCCACGTTGAGGTCTCGCATGCCCGATTCGCTCGATTTCGCATTCATAGGGCTGTTCGCTGTCGACATGAGCCTGTGGGAAGGCTACGTGGGATGGCCGCGGCTGCGCTCCGCTCTCGAAGCAGGTAAGCCCGGCGCGAGGCTCGGCGCCTATCGCTTCGTCATGGCCTAGCTGTGGATCTTCACTATTGTGACGACCGTGCTGTGCGTCTCGGCGAATCGTCCGTGGTCAGCGCTGGGGCTGACTGCGGTCCTCGACTGGCGCCTTGCGGTGAGCGTAATTGTGGTATTCGCGTTGACCACCTTGTTCGTACTTCAGGTGCGGATACTCGCGAAGCTCAGCGCCGCGCGTCGCGCCGCGCTGCGCTCGCGCCTCGGCGTCATGCGCACCTTATCGCCCAGCACGCGGGAGGAGCGCGATTGGTTCATGGCAATTTCCATCACCGCGGGAGTGTGCGAGGAACTGTTGTATCGCGGATTCCTCACGTGGGCGCTTCGGCCGTGGCTGGGTCCCTGGGGCGCCGCCGCGGGGAGTGC
>JANLOX010000384.1:0-2153 GCA_031366795.1 Candidatus Eiseniibacteriota bacterium
AAAAAAATTGACGCCGCTCACCCAGGCAGTTACTCGGAAGTCGACATTCCGTGAACGGTTCAGGTTCATAGTCCATGAAAATCGCTTCTCGAACCCGGCTCCCATAGCCACTCTCCTGTCAGTGTCGGTTCATGAGCCCGATGCGAACGCTTTGGCAGCTCTTCTGTCTACCATTTCCGTGCCCGACTCGAGCCTCAATGTCTTCCCCATGAAACGCTTCCTCAAACAAAACTCCGCCTTCCTGATCCTCCTCCTCTGCTTCGGCATCTTCCGCACCGCCGTCGCCGACTGGAACACCATCCCCTCGGGCTCCATGCGCCCGACGATCCTCGAAGGGGACGTGGTGCTCGTCAACCGGATCGCGTACGACCTCAAGGTCCCGCTGACCGACATCGCGCTGGCCAGGCTCGGCGAACCCAGGCGCGGGGAGGCGGACGGGGTGAGGCTGATCAAGCGGCTGGTCGCGCTCCCAGGTGACGTCATGGGTAGGGACAATCTTCAACTTTAAATTATTCATATCCAGTTCCAGAGCGGCTCTCCGGTCAATTGATGTACCGATATCGGTACATCCGGCAGCAAACGGAGGCATCGATGCTTGTACTTCACCATGCCTGGCGCTCCAGCGCTTCGCGCCGCGTGCGCCTCTGTATCGAGGAGAAGGGACTCGCCTACGAGGGGCACGTGGTCAACCTCGAGGCGATGGAGCACCACTCCCCCGAGTACCTCAAGATCAACCCCAACGGCGTGATCCCGGCGCTGATCCACGACGGCCGGCCGCTGTACGAGAGCGGCACGATCTGCGAGTACCTCGACGAGGTCTTCCCCGACCCGCCGCTCTCCCCGGACAACGCCTACGAGCGCGCGTCGATGCGCAATTGGGTGCGTCACGTGGACGAGCGCATCGGCAACCTGATCATCTTCAACTGGCGCCACTCGCTGCAGAAGGTCGCCGAGAAATGGACCGACGAGGAGCTTGCCGCGCACCTGAAGAAGATCCCGAGCAAGGAAAGGCAGGAGGCATGGCTGCGCGTGGCGCGGCGGCCTTACACTGAGGAAGAGCGCGCAGGAGCCCGCGGCAAGCTCGTCGAGCTGCTCGATCGAATGGAGCGCACGCTCGGGGAAACGGCCTGGCTCGCGGGCAAGCGCTACACCATCGCCGACATCGCGGTGGTGCCGTTCGTGAAGCGGATCGAGGAAGAAATCGCCTCCGACCAAGTCACCGCGCAGTTCCACCCCCGGGTCACCGAATGGTGGCAGTCGATCCAGGCGCGGCCGGCTTTCAAGCGCGCCAACATCGGGCCGTTCATCGGTTCATGAGCCCGATAGCTCCTGCTGCGGATGGCCAATCTGTTTTCGCCGTTCGCGAATTGCCACGCCCCATAAAACAGCCTATATTCGCTATTCGCGAATAGCGAATGAACCAGAATTTCCCCCATGGCCCGCGCAAAATCCAACCCCCAACTCGTGCTGCGCCCCCAGGACCTGGTGGTCCTGCTGCGCCTGGCATTGGTGCGCGGCCCGGCGCCGACCTATGCATCGCTGGCGGCCGATCTGGGCATGCCGGCCTCCGAAGTTCACGCGGCGGTCGAACGGGCCGTGTCCGCCCAACTCGCGCGCAAAGACGAAGCAGGCAAGGCGATGGTCGTCCGCGAAGCGCTGCGCCTCTTTCTCCAGCACGGCGCGCGCTACTCGTTCCCGGCCACACGAGGCGGCATTTCCCGCGGGATGCCCACCGGCTACGCGGCGCCCCCCCTCGCGAGACTGATCGTGCAGGGAACCGATCCTGTCCCGGTCTGGCCGCACAAGAACGGCAAGGCGCGCGGCATCGCCTTCTACCCGCTCTACCCGAGCGTGCCGGAGGCGGCCGTGCGCAACGAGGCGCTCTACGAACTGCTCGTGCTGTTCGATGCGGTCCGCGGCGGCAGCGCGCGCGAACCCGCGCTGGCGATAGACGATCAGGACAAGCGCCTGAATTCATTAACCCCAACGACCCCAATGTCGCCATGTTGGAGGTCGTTGCAGAGGCCCTGGGCGACGAATTGCGCGAGGAGACGGTCTTCGTCGGTGGCGCGGCGGCCGGACTGTTGATCACGGATCCGGCCATGCCCGCGATCCGCCCTACCGAGGATGTCGACCTGATCTTCCAGGCCGTG
>JANLOX010000389.1:0-3186 GCA_031366795.1 Candidatus Eiseniibacteriota bacterium
CCGGCCAGTGCTTCTCCGCCGACTGCCGGTTGGGGCGGTTGAACTGTGCTTTGCCTTTCGCGACGGTTTCGTCGGTGATGAACGTGACCGTGTCCTGGCCGCCGGACAACGCATCGACCTGGATCTGGCATGCGCACTCGAGGTAGTACATGAATTCGAACGCCTCGCTGACGGACTTGCCGAGGGTGAGCAGGCCATGGTTGCGCAGGACCATCGCGTGGCTTTCCGCGCCGAGATCCCTCGCCATGCGCGTGCGCTCGTCCATCTCCAGGGCCACGCCTTCGTAGTCGTGGTAGGTCAGCTCGCTGTAGACGCGCAGCGAATGCTGGCTGAGCGGCAGGAGCCCCTTCTTCATCGCCGACACGGCGACGCCCGCGCGCGTGTGGGTATGCAGCACCGCGTTGGCTTCGGGGCGCGCCTCGTGGATGCAGCCGTGGATCACGAACCCGGCCTGGTTGATGCCCAGACCCGTGGGGTCCTCGAGGATATTGCCCTCCTGGTCGATCTTCACCAGCGTCGAGGCGGTGATCTCGTCGAACATCAGGCCGAACGGGTTGATCAGGAGATGGTGCTCGGGGCCGGGCACGCGCGCGGAGAAATGCGTGAAGATCAGGTCGGTCCATTTGTAGTGCGCAGCGAGCTGGTAGGCGGCGGCGAGATTGACCCGCATGTCCCACTCATCGTTACTGACACGGTCACGCAGGCTGGTGCTGGGCTTGAGGACGGCGCTCATTGGAAACTCCGGAGGAAAACGTTCCCCGGATGATACGCCTGCGGGGCCCAGACGGGGAGAGCCGGGGGGCGAAACTACGCGGCCAGTCTGTCGCGGTCTTCTGCTATTTCGATCGCTTCGAGAATCAGGGCCGGATCGTTTGCGGCAAGGCGCGCGGCGTCAGACAACAGCCGGCGCCAGGCCCGGGCGCGGCCGTAGCCGTGGTACAGGCCAAGCATGTGCCGGGTGATGTGGCGAAGGTGCACGCCTTTGGGGAGCTCGCGCTTCGCGTAGGCATGCATCGCCGTTGCAACGTCGGCGCGGGAACGTGCCGCAGCGCCGAGCAGCTTTTCGCCTGCGACCGCCAACAGCCAGGGATCGTGGTATGCAGCGCGGCCGAGCATCACGCCGTCGACATGTCGCAGCTGTTCTTCGATCTGCTCGAGGCGCGTGATTCCGCCGTTGATCACGATCGTGAGGTGGGGGAAATCGCGCTTGAGCCGGTGCACGTAGTCGTACTTGAGCGGCGGGATCTCGCGGTTCTCCTTGGGCGAGAGCCCTTTGAGCACGGCGTTGCGCGCATGCGCCATGAAAGTAGTGCAGCCGGCGGCGGAAACCTGCGCAACGAAGTCGTGCACGAATTCGTACGCCTCGACGGCGTCGATGCCGACGCGGTGCTTGACCGTGATGGGGATGCTGACCGCTTCGCGCATCGCCTTCACACACTCGGCCACAAGCGCAGGCTCGGCCATCAGGCACGCCCCGAACGCGCCGCGCTGCACGCGCTCGCTGGGGCATCCGACGTTGAGGTTCACTTCGTCGTAGCCCCATTTTTCCGCCAGCTTCGCGCAGTGCGCCAGGTCCGCGGGCTCGCTGCCCCCGAGCTGGAGCGCGACCGGATGCTCTTCCTTGTTGAAGTCGAGATGGCGCGGCACGTCGCCGTGGATCAGCGCGCCGGTGGTGACCATCTCGGTGTAAAGCATTGCGCGCGGGCTGACCTGGCGCAGGAAGAACCGGCAGTGCCGGTCGGTCCAGTCCATCATCGGGGCCGCGCAGAGACGGTGGCTTCGCTTGGTTTCGATCACGGGTCAGTCTTGCCGATGCAGACACGCCATTCTACCGATCCTGTATCAGGACGCCGCCGCGACGAGTATAATTCAGCCAGTTCATCCAGATTTCAGGAGCATGCAATGGCGATCGTCTGGCCCCTCCAGGAGGCGAAGAACAAGCTGAGCGAGGTTATCGATCGGGCGACCAAAGGCGGGCCGCAGGTCGTGACTCGTCATGGCAAGCGCGTCGCGGTCATCGTATCGGCACGCGAGTTCGACCGGCTGAGCGGCGCCGGCGCATCGCTGTGGCAGTACTTGCGCGCTGCCCCGACAAAGGGCGTTCGGCTGACAATCGAGCGCGATCGCTCCCCGGGCCGTTCGGTCAGACTTTGAATATTCTGCTCGATACCTGTGTCATCTCCGAACTGATCAAGCCTGTTCCCGACCCCGCTGTCCTCGCGTGGACGGCCGGTACCCCTGAGGCGACGTGCTACTTCTCCACCATTACTCTGGGAGAGGTGATGAATGGAATCTGCCGTCTGCCGGCCGGCAAGCGGCGCGCGCAGCTGGAAACCTGGTTTGAGGGGCTTCTGGTGCGCTATGAGGCGCGCATTGTCCCGGTCGATGCGACAGTGGCGCACGAATGGGGGCGCCTCTCGGGTGAACTCGCGCGTCGCGGCACGTCCTCTTCGATGGCCGATGGACTGATCGCCGCAACGGCGCTCGTCCACGGCTTTAGGCTCGCGACTCGCAATGTCGCCGATTTCAAGCCATTCGAAGCACAGATCGTGAATCCCTGGAAGGTTTGAAGCGCTTCGTTCAGCCGCATTTTCCGTGCGAAGGCATACGCAGGCTGGAACATCAGGCTGCCGGCGCCTGGTATTGCCCGGTCGTCCCCGCGCGCACCCGCACCAGCCCGAGCAGGCTCTCGGTGAACGGCGCCGCGACACCCGCCTGCTTCGCGATGTCCAGCGTACCCGTGAGCAGCCCATCGATCTCCAGCGACTTGCCGGCTTCCAT
The DNA here is from genome assembly GCA_031366795.1 of Candidatus Eiseniibacteriota bacterium. Classification (GTDB taxonomy): domain Bacteria; phylum Eisenbacteria; class RBG-16-71-46; order RBG-16-71-46; family RBG-16-71-46; genus JANLWK01. The sequence goes on from JANLOX010000389.1 coordinate 2,782, forward strand.
GTCCTGCAGCATCGAGGTCTTGAATGCGCCGAGCACGCGCGCCATGTCTATGCGAGCTTCAGGATCGATGTCCGCATCGACGCCCACCGCGCGGCCGATCGCGAGCACCTCGCGCATCACCGCCACCATGAAGCCCTTAAGCATCGGATCGCCGATCATGCGGTCGGCCGTGGCGAGCGTGAGCGCGGAGACCGGGTTGAAGCTCACGTTGCCTAGGAGCTTCACCCAGAAGTCCTTCTCGATAAACCCGCTCGTGATGGATTCGAAGCCGGCGGCGGCAAAAGCCTCGGCGATCCCCTTGGTGCGCGACGAGTTCTTGCCGCCGGGTTCCCCGACGATGAGTTTCTGACCCATGTTGTGGCTGACAAGTCCGGGTTCCGGGACCGATGCGGCGCAATGGATTAC
>JANLOX010000391.1:0-11244 GCA_031366795.1 Candidatus Eiseniibacteriota bacterium
GGACCACCTCACCCATTTTTTTACCCGATGCCCTGCGTGTTGGGCTGTGCATCTATCTACGCGCCCCTAAAACCCGAATGCTTTACCCCACTCGTTCGGGCGCGGGCACTCCCGCCCGCGCCGGGCGCCCCCGCCAACCGCCCCCGTGGAAGGCGTTGCATCGTGAGTGTTTATTTGCTGGCGCACTTGGATGATTTGGCTCTCGAAGTTGGCTACGACCGGTTGGATCCGCGGAATTGCAAGGATCAGGCGGTGATGCTCGCGCACCTCGCCGAGATCGACTCGCGCAAGCTCTATCGGCCGGCCGGATATCCCTCGATGGCGGCCTACTGCCTGTACAACAAGCACATGGCCGAGGACACGGCGTGCAAGCGCATCACAGCGGCGCGCGCGGGGTTACAGTTTCCGGCGATCTTCGAGTTTCTCGCCGACGCGCGGCTGCATCTGAGCGCCGTGGTGATGCTGGCGCCGCATCTCACCGCGGGGAATGTAGGCGAGCGCCTCAAGTCCGCGACACACAAGACGAAAACGGAAATCAAGGTGATCCTCGCGGAGCTCTTCCCGCAGCCTGAAAGTCTCGAACTGGTGTGCGCATTTCCCGAAGCGCGAGAAACGACAGACCCGCTTGAAGCGGGACAGGTGCAGGGCGGTTTAGCGGAGGCAAACGAGCTACCCGCCCGGGGGCGGGTAGCTCCCTCCGCCCCGTCGTCGAGCGTCACGCCAATCGCTCGCGGGCGCTACACGCTCCAAGTCACCGTCGACCAGGACACATATGCGCTACTGCAACGCGCGCAGGAGTTGCTCAGCCACCAGCTTACCTCGGGCAATCTCGCGCAGGTGTTTCATTTGGCGCTGGAGTCGCTGGTCGGCAAGCTCGAGTAGCGCAAATTCGCGGCGACCAATCGCCCGCTTCGTACGACTCGCCCGAGCTGGGCGGCGCGCACAATCCCGGCGCATGTCCGTCGCGCCGTCTGGGAGCGCGACGGTGGCCAGTGCACATTCACCAGCGAGACGGGACAGCGCTGTTGCTCCCGTGAGCGGATCGAGTTCGACCACATCGATGAGGTCGCGCGCGGTGGCGAGGCGAGCGTCGACGCGGCATAATGCCGCGCCCACAACCAGTACACGGCTGAACGCACGTTTGGCGCGGGATTCATGGAACAGAAGCGCGAGGAGGCACGCGAGCGGGCGGAAGCGGCGCGGGTTGCGAGGGCAGCAGACGCGGCGGCGGTACGCGCGGCGAAAGCAGAGGCCGCAGCGGCCGCCCGCGCGAAGGCTCGCGCCGAAATCGAACAGGTCGACCAGCGAAACGTGATCCCGTGGCTGCTCGAGCTGGGATTTCGAATCGAACAGGCGCGGCGCGCTGCGGAGTATTGCGCGGACATGATCGAGACGCCACTGGAGCAACGGGTCCGCGCGGCGCTCGCGTACTTGCATCGGGCGCGTGCGAGTTCAGGGCGCGAGACGGGCGCCGCGACGCACGCTGCGTACTCGACGTGAGCGCGACACGTCGCCGCGCTCCCAGCCGTCACGCACCCGGAGTGAACGCGAGTTACCGTCGCTCACTCGCGGTGCAGGCGACCCGCCCGCGCTCACCCGCCCCCACTCTCCTGCGCCTTCAACATCTCCTGCATCAGGCTTGCATTTCTCGCGGCCTGCCCTGCGTGGCAATTGTTGAAGAACAGGTAGGTCCGGCGCGCCTGTTCGGCGAGTTCGGTGACCTTCTTCATCCACTCGCGCAATTCGCTTTCGCGATAGTCGTAATCATATCGATCGCCGCCACCGCGGCCCCACCAGGTGGTGGAGTTGCGGCCGTGGAATCGTACGTAGCCATCCTCTGCGGTCTTGAGCACGACGGGCGGCACAAGGCCGGGTAAGGGCGGCTCGTCCACCGCGCAGAAGCCGAGATCCAGTGCACGCAACTCGGGCCCAAGCGCCGGCGTGATCCAGGAGTTATGCCGAAACTCCACGAACAGTGGTTCGCCTTCGAACCGCCCGCGCAGCTCGCGCAATCGCTGCTCGTTCACGGGAGTGCGCTTGAAGCCCCAGGGGAATTGCGCAAGCAGGCCATCGTACTTGTTGGCGGCCTTGAGCGGCTCGATCGCGGCGAGGAAGTTGCGATACAGGGCGTCATCGTTCGTCGCTGCATGAGTCATCGATTGGTGCAGCTTGGCGATGAAGCGGAATCCGGGCGGCGTCTTACGCTCCATCTGCTCGAGCGTTTTGGGCGGCGGGATGCGGTAGTAGGTGACGTTGATCTCGACCACCGGGAAGCGCTCGGCGTAGTAACTCAAGAACTCGCCGGACTTCATGCCCTTCGGGTAGAAATTCCCGACCCAGTCGGGGAACGAGTAGCCAGACGTGCCCACCAACACTTCGCCGCGCGGCATCACCTAGGCGTCTTCCTGCGGTGGCCGCGTCTTAGACGCCAACACTTCGCCGCGCGCCATCGCCTATGCACCCTCCCGCGGGAGCCGGGTCTTCGACGACATTGTTCCGAACGGTACGTGCGTCGCCTTGCCCCGCTGCCTCAAGGTTGCGGCGGGCACCACGGCCACCTCGCCCAGCTTGTTGCGCACCGCATCCAATGCGCGATTGAGCTTCTCGGTCTTCTCGTTGACCGAGAACAGGTCGATCTGCTCGCTCTGCGGGCTCGGCTCGAGCCCCGACATGCTGACGCCCAGCAGCCGCAACGCTTCACCTCGCCAATTTTCGCGGAACAGCGCTCGCGCGACCTCGAAGATGGGATGGGCCTGCTGCGTGTGCGCGGTGAGCGCGCGCTGGCGGCTGCGAGTGGTGAACGACGAATCGCGAAGCCGCACGTTGACGACCCGCCCCACGAACTTCTCCTTGCGCAATCTGCGCCCCACCTGGTCGGACAATCGCAGCAGGATGGCCTCGAGTTGCTCGCGGTCGCTCGAATCCTTGTCGAGCGTGACCTCGTGGCCCATCGATTTGGGATCGACCCCTTCGTAGCTGGGAACCAACGGTGTCTCGTCCTCGCCCCACGCGGCCTCGCGCAGTTGCGGGCCGATGACGCCGTAGGCCGCCGTCAGCGCGGCCGGCGGCGCCTTGGCGAGATCGCCGATGGTCTTGATCTGCATCGCGCGCATGCGTTCGGCGAGCTTGGGACCCACGCCCCACAGTTCCTGGATGTCCATGGGCCAGAACAGTTCGCGGAATCCGGCTTGATCGAGCGCGGTGATGCCCTTTGGTTTGTGGCTGCCCGCGGCCATCTTGGCGATCAACTTGTTGGGGCCGATGCCGATAGAGGCGCCGAGTTCGAATTTCTCGGCGATCTCGGCCTGGATGCGCCGGGCGAGGTCGAGCCCGAATTCGAGCGAGGTGTCGCGCGCCGCCATGCCTAGGAACGCCTCATCGACGCTGAACGGTTCCACATCGGGCGTGTAGGTTGTATAGAGGCTGAGCAGCTTGAGCGAGGTCGCCACGTATTTTTCGGGGTTGCCCTCGACGTACTCCGCCTGCGGGCACAATCGCTTCGCCTCTTGCAGCGGCATCCCCGCGTGCACGCCGAATGGGCGCGCCTCGTACGAGGCGGCGGTCACGACGCCGCGGCGGTCGGGGTCGCCGCACACGATCAGCGGGCGGCCGCGCAGGTGCGGATGCTGCGCCTGTTCGACGGACGCGAAGAAGGCGTCCATGTCGACCAGCAGGATCACGCCGTGGCGGTGACGCCGCGGTTCAGCGGGGGGCAGCGACATGACGCATCAGCCTCGGGGTGGCGCGCCCTCCGACCAGGCGCGGCTCAGGATCCAGCGCGGACCACGCGGATCGTAGTACAGCTCGTAGGAATCGTTAGACCCGCCTTCCACGGCGAAGTAACGCAGGACAGCCTGGCCATCCCGGCGGTTCCAGCGGCCGGTGACCTGCTTCACCCGCACGACCTGCCCCTTCCAGCGAAAACGCAGCGGCTCGAAAGCCCCCCCGGTGAACGCGGTGAGGACATCGACGGGGTCATTGAGTGATTCGAACATGGCGCTTGGTCATGGACGAACATTACTGCACATTTGAGCAGTAACTCAAGCATGAATTTTACGGGGAAGGCGGGTGCTGCTCGTCGTCTTCCGCACGCCGCCACACGAGCGTGGGAGGATTCGGCGGAGGTTGCTGCCCCGGCACCACCGGAGGCGTCTGGAAGGCGCCCTGCGGCGGCGACAGCGGCGCAGGCGAGGGCTCGGCGGTGGACGTGGGCTCACCGGTGGGCGCGGCCTCGTCGGCAGGCGCGCCCACACCCGGCGATTCGCCGGTCGGCACGCCCCCACCCAGTCCCTCCGCCCACTCGCCGGTGTCCGCCCAGTCCTCCGACTCGTGCTGCCACGCCAACTCCAGCAGCCGCGCGCGGCGACGGCGGCGCACCCACGCGAGGGCCGCGAGCAGCATGACCACCAGCCACAACGATCCCGAGCCGGCGATCAGCGGCATCCAGCGGTAACGGAACAGGCTCTCGCGCCGCCACGCGGACTCGGCGCGATCCAGCGGCACGCCGGTCGCGATGCGCCAGGCGCGCTCGAACGAGTGCGTTCTCGATTCGGTCAGGATGTCGCGCACCACCGAGCCGCCGTAGCGCGAAACGCTCCACGAGATGAACGCGAACGAAGCCGCGTAGGCCTGGTCTGCCTGGGCCGCGTCGCCGTGGAACAACGGCTCGATCGCATCGAGCTTCGGCAAGTCGTGCGTCATCAGGCGGCTCGACAGTTGGAAAACATCCTCGAACTGCCAGGCGCGCGCGGACCATGTCGCCACGCCTTCCTCGAACCACAACGGCACCGCCACGCCCGGCGCATCGTGAATCAGCAGGTGGGCTGACTCGTGCGCGAGCACCGCCTCGGGAGTGCCATAGGGGTAACGCGCGGCCTGCGCCAGCCGGATCGCACCCATGCGGATCTCGGGCTGCATGAACCCGGCCGCCCATACCGGCGCCCCGCGATCGAACGCCAGGAATTGCGGATCGCGCATGCCCTTCACGGGGATGAGCAACATTGAATAAGGCGCGCGCGGCTGGATTCCCAGTGCCAGCGAGACGCCGCTCACGATCTCCTGCGCCTGCGGCGCCAACGCCTCGAGCGTGCGCTCGGCTCCCGGCGGCGCGATGAGCGTCACGGAGCCCTCGCTGCGCACGACCGTGCCGTCCGCGCGCGTCACGGAGCGCGAGACCACCGGACCGCTGCCGGTGATCGGCGTGGGCGACTGGGCGACCGCAAGCGACGCCGCGGCAATCAGCGACGCCGCGAACGACGCGAGCACAACGACCCACAGCAACGCGGCGCCCCGGATCCAGCGCCGCGCCATGCCGGTCACGTGGCGGGAGAACGCCGCAGTTCGACGACGCGCCGCCACACGCTGAAGAACGCACTGCCCAACATCAGGATCGCGCCGATCCACACGAGGTTGATGAGCGGCTTGGTGCTCACCTCGACCGCGAGGATCTCCTGCTTCTCCGTCCCCTTGTCGAGTCCCGGCACCGCCAGGGCGATCTTGCCGGCGCTGGCATCGGCGCCGACGATCTCGACCGTGCCACCCCCCACGAGGTAAGCGGGGATACTCTTGTGGTCGGGATTCATCGGCTGGTACACGGGCCGCACCGGCACGGTGCGCCCACCCGACTCCGCCGTCATCTTCGCCGCGATCGACATCGCCGGCGTGCCCATGCCCGAGATCTCGAAATCCGTGAAGGTATAGGTGACCTGGCCAATCTTGCGCGACTCGCCTTTACCCAACCACAGCGCATTGTCGGTCGGGTCGTTGCCCGCCATATCGAGTGGCGAGATGTAGAGGTCGTGCGTCAGGTAGCGCTGGATGTAGGGCTTCTTCATGTAGCCGCGGTTGTAGTCGCTCCAGTAGAGCGCGGGTGTGGCTTCGAAGCTGCCGCCCGGGTAACTCACCGCGATCACCGCGTGGTCCTTTCCGTCCTTGCGCTTCTCGAGCCGGTCGAAGCGCATCGTGAGCCCGAGCGCGGAGCGGTTCTGGCCCTTCGGCAACTGGATCTGCTTCGACAATCCATAGCCCGACGAGGAGACCACGCCGATCAGCAACACTGAAACACCGGCGTGGCCTAAGTAGGCTACGCCATGCTTCCACCCGGCGCGGAATCCCCGGAGGGTCACGGCGATGTTCGAGGCCAGTGCCCACGCCGCCGCAAAGATCACCGCCGCGGGCAGCGCATCGCGCACGCCGAGGAACACGGCAATGCCGGCCACCACGACGGCAGTGATGAGCGAGGGCACGATGGCGCGGCCGATGATCTTGGGGTCCTGGTCACGCCAGCGCATCAGCGGCGCGATGCCGAGCAGCAGTCCCATCACCACGGCAAGCGGGCCATTGGCGATGTTGTAGTACTCGGTCTTCACGTTGGACGCGGGGCCGAACAGCTTGGTGATCAGCGGCGCGCTCATGCCCACCGCGGTCAGCGTGCACATCAGCATGAACACCAGCTGGCCGAGCCACATCATGGACTCGCGCGAGAAATTGCCCAGCGCCTGTGCCGGTTTGGGGATGTCGTGCAACCGGAACAACAGCGTGCCGTAGCCGACGATCATGATGAGGAACAGGAACGACAGCAGGAAGCCGTTGAGCCCGAGGTTCACGAACGAGTGCACGGAGAAGTCGGCGAGCACGCCGCTGCGCGTGAGGAACGAGGCGTACAGCACCAGCACGTAAGAGGTCACCGCGAGGAACAGGTTCGTGCGCCGCAGGCTGCCCGTCACGCGCTGCACCAGCAGGCCGTGCAGCAGCGCGATGTTCGAGAGCCACGGAATCAGCGAGCCGTTCTCGACCGGGTCCCAGCCCCAGTAGCCGCCCCAGCCGAGCACCTTGTAGGCCCATACACCGCCCATGATGAACCCGGTGGCCAGCACGCCGGCGGACAGCAGCACCCACGGCAGGGCGACCTTGATCCAGCCGTCGTAGTCACGCTTGACCATCGCCGCCATCGCAATGGAGAACGGCACGACGAGTGACGAGAAGCCCGTGAACAACACCGGAGGGTGGATGGTCATCCACGCATCCTGCAGCAGCGGGTTTAGGCCATTACCGTCGATCGGCACCTTGCCGGGAGCGAACATCAGGAACGGCCCGCGCATCACGGTGACCAACCCCAGCATGATCAGCGGCAGGTTGAGGAAGAACATCGAGGGCACCGTCAGCTTGTGCCGCCCGCGCATCAGCACCAGACCGAGCGTCGCTGTGAGCAGCGCCCACAGCATGAACGTGCCCTCCTGCCCGCCCCAGAACGCCGCGTACACGTAGCGGCCGGGCATGGCAGTCGAGGAATACGAGGCGACGTATTCGTAGCGGAAGTCATGGTGGAACAGGATGCGCCACAACTCGCCCGCGGCGAGCAGCAACCCGCCCCACTGCACCACGTACGCCGAGCGCGCGACGCCCACGGCTTCTTCACGCCCGCCCATCACGGCGAGGAACGCGAGGCCGGCGACGAGTGCCGCGAGGAATGACGTCCAGTTGAGCGCCTGGCCGATGTTCAGCAGGCCCGCGGCCGACAGCGCCATCGGGATGATGGCCGCACCTGCGGCGATCGCAAGGGTACGCACGATGCTGGAGGTCGCGCTCATGAAGTGTGCTGCTTCTCGGCTTCGGCCTGGTACTTGGACGGGCACTTCACCAGTAACTGGTCGGCTTCGAATTTCTCCTTGGTGTAGCGCCCGATCGCCACGATCGAGGTGGCCTGGTCGAAGTTGCCGGGGATCACGCCGCGGTACTCGACGTCCATGACCTCACCCTGCGAGTCCTTGAGCTTGAACTCGAGGTACTGCTCGTCCTGCTTGAGCACGTAGTTCTTGTCGGCGAGCACGCCGTTGACCTGCACCGTGCCGCTGGCGCGGCGGGCATCGGCGAAAGCGACGTAAGGCGTCATGGTCTTCTTGAAGCTGCTGACGCCGAAGATCCCGGCGATCACGAGCAGCACGAGGGCAGCGATCACTTTGGCGTTCATCGCTTTTCCAACTCCCGGATGCGACGCTCCAACTGCGTCAGGTAGATGAACACGATCCCCCACACCAGCAGCGCGACTCCCAGCACGACCCAATTCTTGTCCATGTCGGACTCTCCCGTTTACAGGGCGGCGGCGGAACGACGCGCCAGCCGCATGAGCCGCACGCGCAGCGAGAACATCCAGGCGAACAACCCCACGAACCCGAGGAACATCGAGTAGAACGCAATACGGATCTGCGGGTCCATCTTGATCTTGCCCGCGGTATTGATCAGCGGATCCGGATGCAGCGAGAAATAGATGCGCGGCACGATGAACATCAGGAACGGCACGGTCACGAACGCAGTGGCCGAGTAGATCGCCGACAGCCGCGCCCGGCGCTCTTCACCTTCGATCGAACTGCGCAGGGCGAGGTAGGCGCCGTAGATGAGCAACAGGAAGAAGATCGAGGTCTCACGCGGGTCCCAGTTCCACCACGAACCCCACATGGACTTCGCCCACAGCGAGCCGCTGAGTGTCGCGGCGAGGCAAAACACCAATCCGATCTCCGCTGCGGCCGAGGCTTTGTGGTCGTGTTCGATGTTGCGGCTCTTCAAGTAGGCGATACTGTGGCCCATCGACCATGCGAGCGCCACAAAGCTCATCCAGGCGACCGGGATGTGGAAGTACATGACGCGCGTGGTTTCCTCGAGCGAGGGAACCAGCGGCGGCCACAACAGCGCGATCACCGTCCATGCCGCGAGCCACAGGAACAACAGGGTGCGGGCGATCATCTCAATCCTCCCACAGGTGATCGTAGAGCAGCAGACTCGCGGCCAGCAAGGCGAGCGTGATCGCGGCGAGCAAGCGGATCTCGAAGGTCACAGGAGCGCCCACCCACTGCGCACGCGTGGCGCTGACTGCTGCCGCGAGCACCGGCAAAAGCAAGGGAAACGACACGCCTGCGAACAACGCGCCGCGGCCGCGTGATTGCGCGATCACCGCGCCGACCAGCGTCGAGGCGGTGGCGAGTGCTGCCGAGCCCAGCGCCAGAATGCCAATGAACACCCCCCAGTGCGGTGGCGGCCCGCCCATCAGCACGAGGAACAACGGCACCGTCACCGCTTCGATGAGCCCCAGGAACAACAGGTTGAACAATAGCTTTCCGAGCGCGATCGGCGTCGGTCCCGCGCACATCCGCAACAGCGTGAGCGTGTGGCCTTCCACTTCGCGCACGAACGTATGGCTCAGCGAGGACAACGCCGCGAACAGGATGACGATCCACAGCAGCGCCGAAAGCACGTCGGTGCGATCGCCCAGCCTGCCTACGGCGAAGCTCACGGCAGTCAGCGTGGTCACCGCGAACAGCAGTGCCGCGTTGAGGCCGTAGCGCGTGCGCCATTCGCTGCGGCATTCCTTACGAAGGATTGCCCACACCGCGGCTGAGCTCGAGTTGCGAGTCGGCAAGCGTTGTCTCCCGTGGATCGTTGGTCGCGAGCAGGACGAGTCCCGTTGCGCGGTGTGCGACGATGAGGCTCTCGGTGAGCGCGCGGCCCGGCTCATCGAGATGACTACCGGGTTCGTCGAGCAGCAGCACCGGCGGCTCGTGCAGCACAGCGAACGCCAACCGCAGCCGCTGCTTCATGCCCGACGACAGTGCCGCAACGCGGTCGTGTTCACGCGGGACCAACCCCACGCGGTCGAGCGCCTTACGCACGCGCGCCTCGCGGTCGTCGAGTCCGCGCGCCTCGGCGACGAACAGCAGGTTCTCTGCGACCGTCAGCTCATCGTAGAACGCCAGCTCGGGCGAGGCGTAACCCACGACATCGCGCCGCGCGGCCGGGGCGACATCGCGGCCCTCGATTCGCAATTCAAGGCTGCCGCGCGTGGGCCTGAGCAGGCCTGCGACAATTCGCAGCAGCGTGCTCTTGCCCGCTCCGTTGGCGCCAAGAATCGCCATGCAACCATGTCCCTGGTGCGCAAACGTGGCGGCGTAAAGACCGCGGCCCGGGGAGAATTGGTGCTCCACGCCGCGCGCCTCCAACACGATGGCCGTAGCCCCGCTCGTACTCACGCTCCGTGGCCGGCGCCCGTGATGACTCCGCCGCCCACCAGCCGCCCAAGCTCGGGCAGCACACGCGCCCGCACCTCGGCCAGGCTGCAGTTGAGCATGGCGCCCGCCGCGTGCGGGTGACCACCCCCGCCCAGTTTGGTGATCACGGAATCGATGGCGACGCGGCCATTGGAGCGCACACTCACCTTCACCTTGTCCGTCTCGACTTCCGAGAACAGCACCACGAGGTCGATGCCCTCGATGCTGCGCGGCAGATCCACGAGCCCTTCGGTGTCGGCACCGCGCAGGCCGTGGCGCTGGAATTGTTCCGGCGTCGCCGTCAGCACCACGATGCGGCCGTCCTCGACTACTTCGAGCGCCGTCAGCACTTCACCGAAGAACCGCAGCCGCCCCGGCGTGGCATGCGAGCTGACCTGGGCGTGGATCTTCGGCGGATCGAGACCCAGCTCGAGCAAGTCCGCCGCGATACGGTGCGTGTCGCTGTCGGTGTTCGAGTAGCGGAACGAGCCCGTGTCGGTGACGAGCGCCACGTACAGCGCGTGCGCCATGTCGCGCGTGAGGATGCCACCGGCCTCATGCACGAGGTCGAACACAATCTCCCCCGTCGCCGCGGCCTCGGGCTCGATCACGTTGACCTGCCCGAATCCTTCCGCATGGCTGACGTGGTGATCGACGACCGCGATCGGCAGGATATGGTTGTCGAGCATGGCGGCGAGCCGTCCGATGCGCGAACGGTTGCTCGTGTCGAGCACGATCAGGCCGTCGGAGTCGTTCATCAACTGCTCCGCCAGCTCAGGCGTGAACTCTTCAATCGGGTGCATGGCGCTCAGGAACTTGAACGCCGGCGGCAGCGGCGAGTCGTTGAGGATGCGCACCGTCTTGCCCTGGGCCTTGAGCCACAGCGCCGTCGCGATCTCGCTGCCCAGGCCATCGCCATCGGGATTCACGTGCGTGGTCAGCAGCAATCGCTGGTGGCGCGCGACGAAGGCATGGAACTGCGGGCGGTCCGGACTCGGCGTCGTGGTCATCTCGGCAACTCCTTGGGAGCGTCGTTCGCGGGGACCGCGGGGACCGCGGGGTGGATCTTGAGTTTGGCGACGTCTTCGAGGAACCAGCGGTGCAGCCGCAGGTCCTGCGTCAATTCGGGATGGAATGCGATGCCGACCGCCTGGCCCTGACGGACACCCACGGGCTCATCGCCGCGCCGCGCGATCACCTCAACGCC
>JANLOX010000003.1:0-2623 GCA_031366795.1 Candidatus Eiseniibacteriota bacterium
GGGCCGGGCATCAAATTCACGGGTCTGCGCTTCGTTCTGGCGACGCACGATGATGTGGTCGCGCTGGAGCAGTTCGGGGATACGCGCCGTCAGCATCGCCCGCAGCCCGGCATGGTCCAGCCCGGCCTCCGCGAGAAACACCCCGGGGAACCGCACCCGGTACGTCGCGCCCTCGAGCTCACTCATGAGCGAAGGCGGCTTGAACAGGATAGGCCGGAACGCGACGACCGAAATTCCCACCGGTAGCACGGCGTTCAGGCACTCGGCGAGATCGACACCGGGTGGCTGGGAGAATTCGAGATCGAACACTTCGGCCCGGGATCGGTAGCCCAGGGGCAGCGGTGGCCCGAACGACATCTTGAGATGAGGACGATGTCCCTGGGTGTATGCCAACGGCAACTGGGAACGCCGCAATGAACGCTCCCAGGTACGCATCAAGTCGAGGTGCGAAGTGAAGCGCATCTCGACCGACTTCTCGAACACGATGCGGAACCGGGTACTGGAAGCGATCCCGGAACCACTCGCGACAACGGGACGCGCCGCGCGCCGCTCGGGACGGTTGCGACGGCCATACGACGTGTGCTGGCGCGCTTTCGGCAGGTCGAGTGGAGCATGCGGCTGCTTCACCCACGGACGCTGCGGGCAGGCGACGACGCCGCACGAGAAACACACATCCTCGAGACGGCAATCCTCGGTGATCCCCGCGCGCTCCGCGCGCTGCCATTCGCGCACCAGGAACTTCTTGGTCACCGGGGAATGCACGACATCCCACGGCTGGTCCAGCTCGGTCGAATGCTCTGAAAGGTATCGCTCAGGGTCGATGCCGTGGTCGCGGAACACCGCGAGCCACGTGTCGTAGCGCAGGTGCTCCGACCACGCGTCGAAGCGGCAGCCGCGGCGGAACGCATCCTCAATCAGCGCGCCCAGACGGCGGTCGCCGCGCGTGAACACGCCCTCGAGCATGGAGGTCTCGGCGTCGCGGTACTTGAGCTTGAACTTCTTGCCCCGCGCGGCGTCGCGCAACACGTTGAGCCGACGGTTCAGTTCGGCGGTCGACACCTGCTCTGCCCATGCGAACGGCGTGTGCGGCTTCGGCACGTGCGGCGAAACGCTGACGGTGATGGCGAAGTTCTGGTTGCCCTCCTGACGCGCGCGCTTCACGGCCTTCTCGCCGAGATCGATGATGGCGCGCAGGTCATCGTCGTTCTCGGTGGGCAGCCCGCACATGAAGTACAGCTTGGCGCTGGTGTAGCCCTCGCGCGCGGCCGTCCCCACGGAATTCAGCAGCTCGGCCTCGGTGTGGTTCTTGTTGATCACGTCGCGCATCCGCTGCGAACCCGCCTCGGGGGCCAGCGTGATCGAACCCTTCTTCTGCGCCGCCATGCGTCGCGCCACATCGACCGGCACGTTGTCGGGCCGCGTCGATGGCAGGGAGATCTGCACGCGTGTCGGGCACAGCTCGTCGGCCAGCGCGTTGACCTGCTCCACGATCTGCGTGTGATCGGTGGACGACAGCGAGATCAGCGACACTTCCTCGAGCCCGGTGGAGTCGAGGCCGCGGAACACTTCCTCGACGATCTGCTGCACCGGCTTCTCGCGCACCGGACGGTTGATCATGCCCGCCTGGCAGAACCGGCAGCCGCGCGTGCAACCGCGCATGATCTCGACCGACAGGCGGTCGTGCGTGATCTCGCCGACCGGCAGCAAGGGCGCTGACGGGTAGTACTCGGCCTTCAACTCGGGCACGTAGACCGACAGCACGCGCGAGGGGTAACCCGGGCGCGCGGACGGCACCTGCCAGCCCTCGGGCGTCGTCTCGAGATCGTAGCCGGACGGCACGTAGATGCCGGGCACATGCGCAAGCCGCCGCAACAACGCGGGGCGCGACAGCTTCTCGCGCTTGGCTTGCTTCACGTGGTCGACGACCGCGTGAATGACTTCCTCGCCATCCCCGATGACGAAGGCATCAATGAACTCGGCCATCGGCTCGGGACTGAACGCCTGCGCCCCACCGGCGATCACCAGCGCGTGGCTGGCGTCGCGGTCGACCGAGCGCAACGGCAATCCGGCCAGCTCGAGCATGTTCAGCACGTTGGTGTACTGCAGCTCGTACTGAAGCGAGAAGCCGACGATGTCGAACGCCGAGGCCTGCGCGTGCGTATCGAGCGAGAACAGCGGGATACCGGACGCCCGCATCTCGGCTTCGGCATCGGGCCACGGCGCGAACGTCAGCTCGGCCGCCGTATCGGCGCGCTCGTTCAGGATGTGGTGGATGATCCGGATGCCGACGTTGGACAACCCGATCTCGTAGGCATCGGGAAACGCCAGCAGCACGCGGACTTCGGCCAGATCAAGCGGCTTGCGCGGGACATGCAGCGCATTGCCCAGGTAGCGGTTGGGCTTGGAGACCCGGGGCAGCAGTCGATGCTGGATGAGTTCTTGGACCGCGGTCATGCGCGCTCGAATGTAGGCGGATCGGCTAAGGCTACGCGGAAGGCAATAGAAAAGCGGCCACCGGCGGCAGCGAGGCCACCCCAGTGTGTGTGCCCCGCGCGAGCGGAACACAGGAAGACCTTGAGGCGGTGCAATTTAGCACAGCGGTTCGATGGCGTATAGTGGCCGC
>JANLOX010000023.1:0-2374 GCA_031366795.1 Candidatus Eiseniibacteriota bacterium
CATGGAGGCAAGGTGGTCGCAATCCCGAGTGCTGCCCTCGGCTGAGCTGGCTTATGATGCCTGCTTGAACGCTGGCTCGATTGCGTATGGAGCCCTCAACCGGAATTGCACCGAGTTGAATTCGGTTAGCGACCGAATGCATCGCTGACAATGCTTTGAGGGCGATGAAACTGGCGTTGCTGACCGCACTAAATCTTTCCTCCTTCCAACCGTGCCAGGAGATGCCGAGCGGTTTTTTCGCGCCCAAATAATCTGCGGGTTTTGATGGCTTCCATTCGGGTATCGCTTTAACCTGCGACTATGAACCTCGTTGACATTCAACACCGTTGTCACACGAGATTTATCCACGGCGACGACTTTGCAGAGTCTTCAAATTCTGAAAGGGCTCGCGCCGAATGAGAGGGCGATTCTACCGGGTCATTCGAGATTTTCACCTGTACCTTGGGCTGTTCAGCAGCCCGTTCGTGCTCGTTTTTGCCATCAGCGTGTTTTTTCTGGTCCACGCCTGGCTGCCAAAAATTGGCTCAGAAACTTCCACCACACGGGTGGTGTCAGCCTTGCCGCTTCCAGTGAATTTGCAGGGGCTTTCGGGCCGACCGCTCATCGACGCGCTTAAGGCGACGCTTGAAAAAGCGGATGTCCACGGTGAGGTCGGATTCGTTCGGCACATGGTCAAAGAGGAGAAGCTGATCGTACCCGTAACGATTCCCGGACGCGAGACGATCGTGACCATCAACATCGCCAGCCGTGAAGCGACCATCGTGAACCGTGAGACCGGTCTGGCCGATGCCATGGCGACTCTCCATCGATCTCCGGGCGAACATGCGCCAGCTATTCGGATGAACTGGTTCTACATGCAGGCATGGCGCTGGCTGGCCGACACCACGGCCTATCTGATCCTGTTCATCTCGGTCAGCGGCATCTATCTCTGGTATGTGCTGCGGACCGAACGCCGGGTGGGTTTTGTCCTGCTCTTCGCCGGGGGGTTGTCGTTTTTCGGATTGGCGTATGCGCTCAGCCACTGAACCCACCGCCGCCGCCAACTCACCGGCCGCTTCCCGCTTGCGGGTCCGGCTGGAGCGCTGGAACCGCAAGCTGCATTATTACGCCGGCTTGTTCCTGCTCTTCTTCCTGTGGCTGTTTGCCGTCACCGGCCTGGTCCTGAACCATCCGACCTGGAACTTTGCGGAATCCTGGACCAAACGCACCGATACGAATTCTGAACGCGCAATCACGGCGCTCGGACCGGAGCTGCAGGGTGACCTCGCGCAGGCACGGGGGATCATGCGACAGTTGCGCATCGAGGGTGAGATCCTGTGGACGACCACCCGGGCGAACGCTGATCAGTTCGAGTTCCAAGTCCGGCGGCCGGGCCACTACTATTTCATCAAGGCCGATTTGGCGCTAAATCGCGTCACCCTCCGGCATAGTAAAGTGAACCTGTGGGGCGTGATGAAAGTTCTCCACGTTTTCTCGGGCGTTCAATTGGATGATGTTCGCCAAAGCCGTGACTGGGCGCTCACCACGGTGTGGGCCTATTCGATGGACGCCGTTGCCGCCGGCTTGATCTTCATGGTCCTAAGCAGTCTGTATATGTGGTGGGAGCTTCCTCAGAAACGCCTTCTTGGTTCTGTCATACTTGGCCTCGGATCGCTAATCTGCGGCCTGTTTTGCATCGGGCTTCGCTGGCTTTTTTGAGGCGCTCGATGGTGTCCTTTTCGTGAGCGCTTTTCCCTCGGGAAAATCGTCAGAGCAAAGAGTGCTGCCCTCGTTGCCTCTCGCATGTCAAACGAGCGGTCTGATGATGAGCCACGCTCCCCAGAAACTGGAGCGGGTGAACGGAGTTGCACCGGGCTGATTCGCTTGCCGAGCGAATGCATGGCTGACAATGCTTTGGGGGCATGAACTGGCACTTCACTCCGGTGATCTCCTGCATGAGAGGCAGTCATGGTGGCTGGACTGCACCACAGGGACAAAAATCGAACGGGCGAAGGAAATCGCACCGTTCCATTTCACTGTGAACCAAGACAATGATTTGTTGACATATATCCGTAACGGATATAGTGCTGACCAGCATGGCAAAGAATTTAATCAACACGCCATTGACTCCGGCGGTGCTTCACATCCTCCTCGCCCTCTCCACCGAGGAGCGGCACGGCTACGGAATCATGAAGCAAGTAGAATCTGATTCGCAGGGAAAAGTGAAGATGGGACCGGGAACGCTCTACGGCTCGCTCGGCCGCATGATGGAGGCAGACTTGATTCGCGAGAGCGACAAGAAAGTCGATCCCGCATTGGATGATGAGCGCCGGGTCTACTACAACATCACAGCGCTTGGAAAAGCGACACTTGCGGCGGAATTGGAGCGATACCG
>JANLOX010000034.1:0-1935 GCA_031366795.1 Candidatus Eiseniibacteriota bacterium
TGCTCGGTGATGCCGAGCGTCCAGCAGATCATCGCATTCCCGGCGCGCGCATAGGTGTGCGCCGCATCGCGAATCACGTCGGCGGGCACGCCGGTCATCTGCTCGGCGGCCTCGAGCGTGTAGGGCTCGACGGATTCGCGATAGGCCTCGAAGCCCTCGGTGGCATGCGCGATGAAGTCCTTGTGGTGCAGCCCCGCGTGGATGATCTCGCGCGCCATGGCGTTCGACAGCGCGATGTCGCTGCCCACGTGAAGGCCGAGCCACACGTCGGCCCACTGCGCAGACGAGGTGCGCCGCGGATCCATCACGTAGAGGCGCGCGCCGTTGCGAATACCTTTGAGCAGGTGATGGAACCAGATCGGGTGCGCGTCACGCGCGTTCGAGCCCCAAAGGAAGACAACGTCAGTCTCCTCCACCTCACGGTAGGAGTTCGTACCGCCTCCCGCACCAAAGACTGTCGCCAGACCGACGACGCTCGGCGCGTGTCAGGTGCGGTTGCAGCTATCGATGTTGTGGGTGCCGAACGCGACGCGCGCCAGCTTCTGCGCAAGGAAGTTCACCTCATTGGTGGACTTCGAGCAGCTGAAGATGCCAAGCGAATTCGGTCCCTTCGCCGCGATGTTGCGGCGAAAGCCCTCGGCCGCGCGATCGAGCGCTTCGTCCCACGTGGCGGGGTGGAGCACTCCATTATCGCGAACGAGTGGCTGGGTGAGACGCGGGTACGGACGTGATCCCGAACGAGGCTTCAAAGCAACGTCCTCCGTGTGCGGCTGCAAGAGAATGCCCTGCCGCAGGATGGCGCAGTCCGGCAGGCCCCGGCAAGGCGTTTGCGCGTGGTTCGCGCGGGGTTCGCGCGTGGGACCCCCGCGTCCGGCCGGTGCAGATTGGGCTTCAGCCGGCCCCGGCAGGGGTCTAGGCTTGAGCGTGCGGGCACAGTCGCATCCGTGGCTGTGCCCTTAGGGCCGCTCGGGTCCAATCCTTCCCCCGGAGGACGCCATGGGACGTGTCGCCGATATTCTCGCCAACAAGGGAACCCAAGTACACAGTGTTTCACTCGATTCACTGGTGCACGACGCCGTCAGCCGGATGGTTCACTTCAACGTGGGATCGGTCGTGGTGATGGACGGCCCGGCTCCCGTGGGATTGTTCACCGAACGCGATTGCCTGCATCGCGTGACCCTCGAGGGACACGACCCGCGCGCCGTCACGGTGGGTCAGGTGATGAGCGACCAACTGGTGCGGGTCGGCGCCGATTGCACCATCCAAGAATGCATGTCGATCATGACCCAGTCGCGCATCCGTCACCTGCTCGTTGCCGATGCCTCGCGCATGCTCGGCGTGGTCTCGATCGGTGATGTCGTCAAGCACCTGACGCGCGAACAGGAATTCGAGATCGAGCACCTGACGCGCTACATCACGGGAGTGGCCTAGGGCGAACGACGCCCGGCTCACCCCGGATCAGTTGCGGAGCACCGCGCACGCCGCCGGTGCCGGTCACGACGCGGATCTTGGCGCCGAGGCCGGAGCGGTTCCGCCTACCCCACCGGCCCCAGGTAGCGGTCCAGCCAGGCCAGCGTCTCCTTGATCATCTCGACGCGCGGCACCGAGTGGCCGCCCGGGTAGGTGAGGCGGCGCTTGTGCTCGGGCGGCGTGCCGAGCAGGTCGAACATCGGCTTCTGCGCCGTCTCGACGGGGAAGAAGAAGTCGAATTCGCCGTTGAGCATCAAGGTCGGCTGGGTGACTCGCGTGATGTAGTTGATGGCGTCGGCCTCGGGCAGCGCGCGCTGGAACGTTAGTCCCGCCACGTAGAGCACGTTGGCGCGGATGCGCTTCTCGATCGCGGGCATGATGCCGCCCAGGTAGCCGCCCCAACTCAGTCCGTAGTAGGCGATCCGGCTCGTGTCGAAGTCGTCGCGCGTCTCGAGGTAATCGATG
>JANLOX010000070.1:0-5405 GCA_031366795.1 Candidatus Eiseniibacteriota bacterium
CGAACCGGTTGGCCGCGCCACCCGGCGGCGCGCTGGGAGTACTGAGGGTCTGACGCTCCACGCGGACGGTGGCACCGCCTACGCGCTGAAGTCGTAGTCGCGCGAGCGCATGTCGCCCCGGAACGTTCGCGGCGGCCGCGCGGTGAATTCGAATCGCGTGATCGCCTTCACACTCTTGGCTCCCTGCTTCCACGGCAGCACCAGGCGTAACGGCGCGCCGCGCGCCCAGCGCACCAGTGCTGCGAGCGGGAATCCGGTCCAGTGCGGGTTCGGGCGCGAATCGTCGCGTGATGCGGCGCACGGACACGACTCCACCGGCATGGTTCGCAGTAAATCGTGCAGCGTGAGGTCGTGTTCGCGCGCCACGAGCCCCCCGATTCGGACACGCCACGCCCCCGTCCCGAAGCCCGCGGCGAGAGCTTCGACTTCGCCTGGCTGCGATGAGAACTCGATATAGCGACGGCTCGCGCGGCGCCCCGCCCGATCCATCATCCGGCGCCGCACCGGGCACATGCAGCCCCACACCAGCGACACGCCCGCCGTCGCACACCGCAGCGGCCCCGAGCGCCAATCCCACACCCACTATCCCCATGCGGCGAAGCAATTCGCGCCGCCCAAACGGGGAGACGGCTCCAGCATCTCCCTTACCTGTCATTGAAGAACGATGAGCTTTCGGCGCGTCGAAACGACTCCCGCAACAAATTTACAGAGATACACACCGGGTCGCACGTGACCACCGTCGTCAGCGTCACGTTTCCACTCCACGACTGAACGCCCGGCGGGGTAATCCGCGTTAACGAGCCGGCGCACCAACGCGCCGCCAACATCGTAGATCTCCAAACGCACGCGGCAGGGCGTCGCGAGCGCAAATTCAAGGCGCGTCCCGGAGTGGAATGGGTTCGGGTGGCTCTGGACCAGACCGGACGTGGAGGGCGGCAAGTGCTCGTCTACCGGAGCGACACCATGAATCTCCTGAGTCTGGGCATAGATAGCATTGACACACGAACTGCTGCAGGCACGGCCATCTGCCCACGCAATGATGACGTGGCCCAGGCTTGCCTGCGTCATGCAAGGTCCCGTCTGCGCGCCGCTTGCCGAACACACGATGGCCCCATTGATTGGGAATGCAGCATCGCCATAGCCGCCCGCCAACACGTGCATGTCGAAGATCCCGCGAGGGTCTTCCCATGTCATGAGGGCGCCACCCGTCTCATCCGCTGCAAGCGACGGGGCACGCTGGCTCCCGGTCGCGGTGCAGATCGCGAGTCCATCGGACGGCCATCCTGTCCACGGCTCTCCGCTTGCCGTCAATCGCTGGGCGTAAATGTCGCCACCGTCAGCGCGGCCGTCCCGCCACGCCACAATTGCCCCACCGGCCCCATCGGGCGCAATCGCTATTTCTGATTGGGGGGAACTGATCGAAGTACACGGCCGACCGCCCAGAGGCCAACCCGGAGCCGTGGCGCCGGTGGAGAGCAATCGCGTCGCATAGGCTGATGTGCCAGGCCCACCAGCGTCGCGCTCGAACGCAACGAACGCGCCCCCCGTGCCGTCAGCGACGACCCTCGGCAGATACCCGGTTGCACCGAGATCGACACTCGCACCCCACGGCGTGCTGCCACTTGAGGAAACGTATTGCGCGCTTATCGCCGGCGCCGTGCATGCGATAGCGCCACCCGTTCCGTTGCTGGTGAGATCGAATCCATCCACCCCCGCTGCCACCTCGACACCGCCAAACGCCCACAACTCCGCCCCGCTGGGGCTATACCGTTGGAGCCTCAAGACCTGTGCTTCATCGACCCAGCCCAGAATCACACCGCCTGCACCGTCCCCAATCATCCGCTCATCCACAGCGCCCGCGACTGCGATCCCAATGCCTGGCCACCCGGGGGAGATGCCTCCCGACGCAGTGACCCGTTGGAGCAGACATCCCAACCCGCCGGGGCACAGGACATATACTCCGCCGGTGGGGTCCTGAAGGAGACCAAGACCTACCCCACCCGCACCCTGGAGCAGGGGAACGCGCAAGCCCCCGTCGGGCCACTCTTCCGGCGTGCGCCCTGCGAGGTCTACATGATCGAGATACACCTCAGCGAAACCGGCCCGCCAATCGTTCCAGGCGATGAATGCACCTCCGACGTCATCCCCACAAATTCTCGGCGAGTCCACTTTTTGATAGGCGGTGCGAATGGGCAGGCCGTCATGAATCCATCCCGTATTCGAAACGGCTGGCCGCAAATTCGCCCACGTGACGTGCCAAAGGTTCGTGTCTGAAACACCGTCCGCCAGTTCATGACCAACCCAAAAATTGCCATCGAGCGGGTCCACTGCAGCGACCGCGTAGTCACCCCATCGTCCGGGGTACTCCGAACTGTTGTAGTAGGTCGCGCTCGAGTCCACCACGACAGGCACACTGAAACCACTCGATGCTTGGCTCAGGATGCTCGCAAGCATTGCCGGAGTCGCGGCCGATGACGATTGAGTAAACGTGACACACACGTCGCCCGCCGTGTTCAGCGCCAGCGCGGGCATGAACCGCCACACGCCCGCACCGCCATCGAGGGTATGAACTTCCTGAAGCACTGGAGGGGCGGCCGGATAGCCGTTCGTCAGGACGTCGTAGCAGAACACCATCGCCCGCACCGGCGACGACGACGCGCCCGCCGTGCAAGACACCCACAGTTCCCCGTCACGCCAGAACGCGCTGCTCATTGCACGAGGGCTGACGGTATCCAGCCGCAAGGTGGTCCCAAATTGTGGTGCGCCTTCGCCGCCGAACCCGCCACCATTGTTGGGGATGTCTACGGTGGAGCTGGTAAGGCTGTCCATGCCAAATGGATCCGTGAGACACCACACCCGCAAGTGGAGCGGATCGTAGTAAGGCACTTCCGCCAGGTAGAGGCGGTTCCCGGGACTCGAGGTCCCAACAGGGGTTGCAGGTTGGAGCGTAAAACCCGCGCTAATGCCGTCGGGGGTCGCTGTACGTGTCATCGTAATAATGCCTGCAAGCAGGTCGCTCTTTTTGAACGCGAGCACCTCGCAATGCTTGAACGATGATCCCTGCCGGATAGGAGATGTAAACATGCTCAATGACACGTAGAGGCCCTGCCTGTCGATAGCCACGCACGGGTAGTCCCCGCCGTACATCACGCCATTCAAGGTCTCGGTTATGTAGACGCGAAAGTATCGCCACGCCGCTGCACCGAGGCCTGGATCGTTGCTGCGCGAGACGGCGATCATCACGAATGACGAGTCTTGATGGTCGTCGAGGCCTATGAAGAAGAATCGGTCGCTAGAGGGGTCATAGAGCACCTTGGGGTCATAGACCGGTCCAACACTCCCGAAATTCTCAAAGAACCCCGCAGGGCCAACCGTGGGTTGGCTCCACCGGGGTTGGCCGTCCCGGGAGAAATAGGCGATCGACTTGTTTGCAGACGTCATGACGCCGAATTTACCGACGGCGCCGTGAGGATCGGGAGGCACGACCCGAAAGGGGCCGGAACCACCCCCACGTGAAACCACCCAGGACGAGAACACGGAAGGCCGCGGGGACATCGATTGCGTTCTCGGTAGCGCCACGAGGGGTGGCGCCTTGGGCGGCCGGGGCAACCGTGGGGACCTTTCCATCTCGTCCGGCAACGCAACAGAGGCACACAGTAGCAGAAGCAGAAGGCACCCAACAGCTGCTGAAATACCAACGAGGCTTCTTCGCAAAGAATCCAAGCGCAGTTTCATGCCGACACGTCCTCGGGGAGACGAGAGACGCAAAGCATACCATGCGGTGGCGACAACGCCTGCGAATCAGTGCTGCATTGATTCCGATACTCTGTGCTTCGCATCTACAGCCCGGGTAGCAAGCGCCGTGTCTGGCGGGGCCAGTCGAATGGCCTGCTCGAATTCGGCCAACGCCTCGGCCGTTCGTCCCTGCCGGCTACGCATGGCTCCGAGGTTGAAGTGTGCTTCGGCCCATTGCGGTCCGATTGCTACTGCCGCCTCGAATTCAAGCGCGGCGGAATCGACGCGACCCAACTTCGAAAGTGCGACACCCAGATCGTAGTGCGATTCCGCACGGCCGGGGGCCAGGACTCGCACGGCCTCGGCTTCCCGTGCTGAATCCTCCAGGCGTCCAGACTGGGCGTACGTGGAGGACAGCGCCCGATGCACAGCCACATTCGAGGGATCTTCCTTCAATACCGCGAGCAGAATCTGGGTCGCCTCGGCGGTCCGGCCGAGCTTCACGAGCACCCTTCCGAGCCCCAATCGATCTGCCATGTCGCGAGGCTGCGCATTTGTAGCCACTGCGTAGGCCTCCCTTGCCTCCTCCCAACGACCCTCCCGCTCAAACAACCAACCCAGATCACCACGAGCATCTGCGTAGTCCGGTTTGAGCGACAGCGCGGTACGGAATTCGCGCTCGGCTTCCTCGGTGGCGCCCAGTTTGCCAAGTGTAAGGCCGAGATTGCGGTGGATCATGTGGTCGGCGGGGGACAACAACACCGCGCGACGATAGGCCCGGCTCGCTTCATCATTCCTGCCCAGTCGTTCCAGAGCGGCACCGAGATTCATGTATCCGGTGACGGCCCCGGGAGCATCGCTGATCATCCTCGACATCAAGACTACATCGTCGTGCCAGATAAGGCTCCGCTCCCCACTCGCGAACATTGCGAGCGCGAGAACGAGGACCAAACCGGCCATCAGCACACGGCGCTGGCTCATCGACAGCGCTCGCACCGCAAGAACCAGCCCTGCGCCGGCAGCCAAGGCCACACCGACAGAGGGGAGGTAGAGATAGCGTTCCGCCAGCATCGCAGGCTGTAGCACAACCGCAATGCCGGCAACCGGCAACAACGCGATCATCACCCACATCATTCCGAGGAACAGGATCGGAATGCGACGTCGCACGCCAATTGCAATGGCAAACCAACCCGACAGGGCCAGGACAGGAAACAGAAATGCGGAATCGAACGGGTGCTTCACAAAGTCCAGCGAATGGAAGACGCGCAGACCGAATGGCACCAGCAACAATGCTACGTATTCCATCAGAATCCTGGGCGCGGTGAGTATGCGCCATGCGAGCGGATGCAATTCTGGGTGGGGCTGGACTATCTGGCTGCGCAGCAGAAAATACGCCACTGATATAAGTGCCAGTGCGAACGGCCAACGCAGCCGGGCCAATACCCGGCCGGGCGCCGGCAGGGCTTCCCAGAGCAAAGCAAGCAAGGGAAGAACAATGGCCGTCTCCTTCGAAAGCAGCGCCAGGATCAAGGTGACGCACGTGAGGACGGCGCTCGATATTCCCCCAGACCGTCGAAGACGGACATAGGCCAGGAAGAACAGCACTCCAAAGAGACCGGCCAGCAACTCGTTGCTCGAGGACACCCAGGCCACGGCTTCGACATGAACGG
>JANLOX010000014.1:0-7440 GCA_031366795.1 Candidatus Eiseniibacteriota bacterium
CGCGGGCTGGGGTGACTTCGAAGCGTCGAACTCGATCGACAACACGCAGGCTGCTCTGTCTGCGTGGCGCTCGACGGGCAAGCCGCCGCAGGTCATGACGCACGTCGAAAAGCTCAATGGACCCGGTAACCCGTACGACGACTTGTGCGGTTCCGATCCTTTGGTGGTCGGTCGTATCTGCAGCATGAACGGTGGCATCATCTCGTTCGGTCTGCACGATCTCGGCGACGCGATCGGCGATCCGACCCCGTTCCAGTCCAACCACGAAACGTCGAACGCGCTCCTTTCGCCGACGATCCAGCTGCGGAGCAACAACGGCAGCTGGCCGAACACGATCGGAATTGCGGCCCCGGGTAGCCCTGGTGACGCGATTGCGACGAACGACATCATGATGGACTACGAAACGTTCACGAAGGCTGCGACGTACAACGCGCCGCCGGTCGGTACGGGTATCCTGTACCGCTGGCTGTGCCAGTGCTATCCGCAGTTGACGGGCGGCAATGCTCCTAGCGCAGGCAAGCCGCAGTGGGGCAATATCGTTCGCGGCTTTGGGAACTACCAGACCGACGCGATCTGCTTCCGCTCACTGCCCGGTATCACCGGTCAGGAAGGCACGATGCAGGCGCTCGGTATGTTCAAGTTCTCGACGGCGGCTGCCGAGAACGCGCTCTACCCCGACTCGATTCGCATCGGTTGGGAAGAAGAGTCGCGTTGCTGGGCTGCTGACGTGAATGCCTGCAACCCCATCGGTGGTCTGTACATCGATAACGTCAGCATGGTGATTATCGACGGTACGCCGCTGCCGATCTCGGGCGAGATCTGGAACTTCTACCAGAGCGCGTTCCCGTGGAACGAAAGCGTCATTCCGGCCACCACGGCTGCGTTTGACACCGCGAGCATCATGGTTCGTACCGGTCTCGACATCGGGCCGAATGATGGTCTCGACTCGTTCGACGTCCCGGGTGACTCGATTGTCTCCACGGCGACGGGTGTTGCTCCGGCGCGTATGGACCTCGTGTTCCGCGTGCTGCCGGGACCGGGTAACTACCGTGTCGTCGGTACCTCTGCAAGCGGTCTGACCCCGTTCCCCAAGGGCGGCGATCCCGTCACGGGTGCGGGTCGTCCGGCGGTGGTTCCGAATGTTGCGTCTGCAAACTTCTGGGAGACGTTCCTCGCGAACAACGGTCCCTTCGGCACCCCGGGCGGTCACGCCGGCGGCGTCTGGAACCCGAACGTGTGGAACTCTGCCCGTTGCGATACGGCGGATGGCGCAGTGACGCTGTTCCCGCGCAGTGTTGGTGCGCAGACGGCATCGAACTGGATGGGCACGTTCCACGAGGAAGAACTGGGCATTGGTGCTGGCGACGCCTACGCGGCCTCCACGGTCGTGCGGTTGGGTGTCGGCCTCAAGCGTCACAAGTGCTTCCTCGCGACGAGCACGGCACTGACCACGGACATCGATTGCGAGCATGATCCGGACGGAATCGAAACCCCGGCGGCTGGTGTGTCGCCTGGGATTTACGACCTGACCTGGGTGCTGGCGACGGGTTCGGGCTATGGCGCCGATCTCGGTACGCATTCATACGCACGTCAGTACACGATTGAAGGCTCGAAGATCCTCCCGGATGGTGTGCTGACGCCGGGTGCTCACGTCGAATACTTCTGGCGCAAGGCTGAGGGCGGCTCGACGGCGATGACCGGGATGATGCCGGACACGAACATCGTGCGTCCGCAGCTGGGCGAGCGTAACAACGACGGTCACCGGTTCGCGGGCTTCGGCGCGCTGCCCGACCGTTGGAAGCAGGGCGGCTATACGCACCCGCTGGGCCTCACGCCTGGTGGCGCGTCACCGGCTTGCATGCTCGTCGTCAACGACCAGACCACGAACGGTTATGACTGGGCTGCATGGAGCGGCGTTGCCGACACCATCGGCGCCTCGTCGAACCTGAAGTGGGGAGCTGAAGTGGGCTGGCACGCGAAGGGCGGCGGCGCCGATGTGAATGTGGCGTCGAACAACGTCGACCGTGCGGGTCGCCCGGGCTTCATTGCCGAGCATGGCGGTAACCCTGGAACCATGTGGGACGGCTACCAGATCATCGGTGCCGAAGACACGGGTCCCGCAGGATCGTTCGGACAGCGCCTCGCGAAGTCCGACGCCGGCAACACGCAGATCAACGACAAGCGCGGGCAGCAGGCGCCGACGCTTGATCAGCTGAAGGCCTTCTACAAGGTCATCCTCTGGTTCACCGGTAATCTGAACGCATACGCGGTCGGCCCGCAGGGCGATCGTGGTTCGGATGACACGCAGCTGATCAAGAACTGGCTGCTGTCCGGTAGCACCAGCGCCCTGAACCGCGTGTTCTGGGCCATGGGTGACGGCTTCGTCGAAGGTAACGAGAAGGAAGGCAATGCCTTGGCTCAGCCGGACCTGGATCTGAATTATCTGGGTGTTGCGCTGCAGAACGGCGGTTACCGTATTGAGAGCGGTGATGCGAAGACGACGGTCAATCTGACCCCTGCAGTCGGAAGCTCGATTGCCGGCGGTACGATCTACGGCGTCCGCAACACCTGCGATCACTCGGATGACGTCCTCAAGGTCGGTATCGGTGCCGTGCAGACGCTGTCGTCCAACTTCACGTACTACGGGACGACGACGACCTACCCGGCGAGCATTCTGAAGGTCTGGTCCGCGGCGAAGCCGTGGGCGTCGGTGACTGAGGGCTTCAGCATCATGGACCTCATGAGCCGGTTCGGAGCAGACACGCGGGGTCGCTCGAAGTACTTCCTCGACGTCCTCACCAAGCAGTTTGGCGCCGTCTGCCCGATGTCGGGCTCGCCGGTCGTCAACCTGGACGTTCCGAATCTCAGCGAAGGCAATATGTTCGCTGACTTCGTGAACCTGCGTAACAACCCGCTGTCGTCGGGTATGGCCAGGATCCACTTCGGCCTGTCGAAGGACGACCGTGTTGAGATCAAGGTCTACGACGTGACGGGTCGCGAGGTCCGCGAGTTGGCCAACCGCCAGTTCAAGGCCGGCGAACACGACATCGTCTGGGACGGCTCGGATAACACCGGTCGCCCTGTGGCGCGTGGCGTGTACTTCACGCAGGTCCGTTACAAGGAGAGTGCCTTCAGCGACGCCAAGAAGCTGACGGTCCTCAAGTAAGCAGCAAGCATCAAACACAACGGGCCAGACCTTCGGGTCTGGCCCGTTTGTGCTGCTTGTGAGGTTGTCCGGCCCTCGTCAAGCGCGCGTCCTAATCACGAATCGCAGCCGTATGTCGCACGCGTTCTTGACGCTAGGCGAAAGCGCTGGTAACTTTGGCACTTGAACTCGACCGACTGGGCGTGCTGGGGGGCATGAATGCGCATTCGTGCGATTGTTGCGCTGTCACTGATCATTATCTGCTTGAGCATCGGGTGCCGAAACGCACTCTCCCCCAACGTAGACCGCAACCGCGCCCCCGAGACTTGGCTGACGGCCGCTCCGCTGGATACGCTGACCGCCCGCGACCCTGCCGGCGTCATCGTGGGCATCAACCGACCCAGCACGATTCCGTACCGCTTCCACATGTACTGGGCCGGTTCGGACGTGGACGGAGCGGTCGTCGGCTATTACTGGGCGGTGACCGAGACGCTGCCTACCCCCGCGGAAGGCACGAACATCCTGCCGCCGCTGCCGGGGCCACGCACATCGCAGTACCGCTTCACCACACGGACCGATTCCACGTTCACGTTCAACGTGTCGGAATACAGCCCTGATCGCCCGCATGCGTTCTACATCTACGCCGTGGACGATAAGGGCCGCGGCGATGCGACACCTGCCCGCTTCGTGTTCAACGCGCTGGACCGCTTCCCGCCGGTACCCGTGATGGATGTCTCGCAGGGCACGGGACGGATCACGCGCCTGCTCGTGCACGGCAGCCCGACCAGCAAGGACACGGTGGTCGCCATTCGCGACACCTTCAGTCTCAGCTCGATCGGCACCGTTCCCAAGGACACGATTCCGAGCGGCGCGCGTATCGACTTCGCCTGGCACTCCGCGCCGACGATCGCCGGAGGCTACGCCGTCCGCTACAAGTACAAACTGGACGAGCCGTTGTTCGTCGAGGTCGACTCTTCCGTCTCGTCCAAGAGCTACAACACGGGACTGGCCGGTGATTTCGTGAATCCGGGCACCAAGCAGTGGAACCTGCGCGCATTCGACGCCGCAGGGGGCGCGCGTGAGCTGACCCGCCGCTTCCAGGTCAACTGGACCCCGGACACCTGGTTCGCTGGTCCCGATTCGAACCTCGTGCCCCGGCAGCACGACCTGGCGGACCCGATCGACGATAACCAGCGCTACCTGAAGATCACCAATTGGAAGGACCTGCCCACGGCGGGCAACTCGTTCCTGAACTGCGACTCGCTCTACTACTGGCCGTCCGAGCGCAAGCCCAACAAAACGTTCTGGGAGATCTACCGGGACAAGCTGTACCTGCGCGCCGAGAACGACACCATCGACATGAATGGCATCGTGGTCATCCAGCCGGGCGGCACGGATCTCGATTCGCCGTATCGGGTCAATGTCGACATCAACGATCCGGATGCCGACACCACGGTGTGCAACCGGCCGGGCGAGTATGCGCGCGTGTTGCGTCCGGGGCCGGCCAATGGATCGCCGGTCGCCTTCCGCTACCAGTACACCGAGGGGCTGGACCCGAACGTAGCCACGACGAGCACGCCGTCGCAATCGGCGCTATTCCCGTTCTATGACGCGGCCTCGCCGTTCTTCCAGCACATCATCAACGGCTATACCCCAATCCACGAGTCCGGTAAGGTCTACCTTGTCTTGCGCGCGATCGATGGCGACGGTTTCGCCGACGCGCGCATCGCCGATACGTTTTCGGCGCGTGCATTCGCGGATGCCATCGACAAGGGGCTGGACACGGACCCGAACCACGTCAAGCTCCGCCAGCAGTTGATCATGACGTTCTACGTCAACCGCGTGCCCTACTTTGACCTTAATTCGGTTGGGTTCTTCCCGAAACCGCCTGAGTACAACGGCGGCGTCGTGGCCAGCTCTCCCGACCGGATCCTGCGCCTGAAGCTGCCGGCCATCGACCCCGACCCGTACGATCCGGCCACCAAGCCGGCCTCTGGCGGTGGTCCCTCGGCCAGTACCGTCTTGCGCACCCAGGTGACCGTAACGGGAACCTACGATGCCGGCGGCGGGGTGCTGCGGGACACCAGTTACACCGCCCCGCAAAGGTTTGACCCCAATTACAATATTGACTTAACCGCGGACGCCCCGTACATCACGGGCTCCCACCTGAAGCTGTCGATCGAACTGTGTGACTGCGCCAACTGTGAAACGACGCCTGGCAGCGGCCGGTGTATCCGGTTCGGCCCGATCCCGGTGGACGTGACATCCAGTGCCTCCGTGGCCCCTAATGGTGGTAGTATGGGCAGACCGACCGGGACGATTCCATCCGCTACCTCGAGCAGGAGTCTCACGCCATGACGCTCGTCCTCCGTCGGGCAGTTGCAATTGCCCTGTTGTTGCTTGCCGGTCTGCTGGCGAGCAGTTGCAGCAAGAGCGCGAAGAGCCTCTTGCAAGTCGCGAACATCGCGCCCGAAGTCCGGGTCACTGCCGCGCCCATCGACACCAATGCCGTGTGCTCCCCGGATGCCGCCCGCAGTTGCTACTCGCTGACCCTCAACTGGGTCGGCTACGACCCCGACGGGCGTGTTGATCACTTCATCTACGCCGTTGATCCGCAGGATGGCCAGGACACGACCTGGATCGTCACCAACGACAACGAGAAGCGGCTGGTCTTCAATGCCCCTGATCTCTCGAACAAGGCCGACTTCCTCACGATCCTTCGCGGCTACCATGTCTTCGTGATCGCGGCGGTCGACAACAAGAACGCTGTAGGTCCGCGCGTCAATCGCGCCTTCTTCTCATTCACCAAGGCGCCCACGGTCACCATCGACGCGCCCAAGCCTTCGCCGAGCGCCGAACTGACCCTGCCCCCATCCCTTCGAATCTCATGGCACGGGCGAGATGAAGACGGCGTGTTCACGACCAAACCGGTGCGCTACAAGTACCTGCTCCTCGGGCCGGGCAATGAGACGAGTGTCATCCCCGGGGGAATCAACGAAATCCTGAGCACCAAGGGGACGGCTGTGCGGCACTACTACGCGCCCGAGTTCCGTGCCGACCAGGGCTGGACGACATTGAGCGGCGATACCACGACCGTGCAATTTACCAACCTCGTCCCCGGCGCCCGCTACTTGTTCGTGGTCGTGGCATTCGACGAGGCCGGCGCGTTCTCGCCGGTGTTCGGGTTTGATACCAATATCGTCCGCTTCACCATCGGCTATGCTGCCGCCTTCGGCCCGCGGATGACCATCTTCAACGAATCGTTCTTCTACCAGTACCCGGGCGCGAGCTATAACCCGCAGGCGGAAGTGTTCATCGAAACCCCGGCAGGCAGCGTGCGGTTCAGTTGGTTTGGAACCCCCCCGGCGGGCGCGATTATGCGGTCCTTCCGCTGGATGCTGGACGGCGACGTATTCGACCAGCGCCCGCGCACAGATGAAAACACCGACCTCAAGCACTGGAGCACGCCCTCCTTGCAGACGACCTCGGCAACGGTTGGGCCGTTCAGCGGCGGCAGCCACTTCTTCTACGTCGAAGGTGAAGACAACACCGGGCTGCGAAGCCTGGCCACCGTCCATTTCTTCGTGGTCGTGCCGACGTTCGCCAGGCCACTCCTCGTGGTGAATGACACCCGCTACCGCCCCGACCAGTTCCTCGCCAACGGCGACCTGATTCCTTCACAAGCGTATTGGCCCAGTTCCGCGGAAATGGACACGTTCATGTTCGCTCGCGGCAGAATGCCATGGCGCAAGTACCCGGATGGCACCACGACGAGTCCTGGGATTTTTGCCGGCTACGATTTCGACACGCTGGGAACACGCAAGGGGATTGCGGACCAGAGCACTTCATTGGCCAGGCTCGGTGGTTACCGCCATGTGGTCTGGATGATCGACTTCGCCAGCGCGAACTTCGGCAACCCGGGCAATGTGCCCAACGACCCGATCACGTCGCTTCGCTACATGAGCACGCCTGGCCATCTCAACTCGCTCGGCGCCTATGTCCGGATGGGCGGCGATGTCTGGCTCGTCGGTGGTGGTGGCGCTTACGCGACACTGATTCCCTATGATGACGCCGCGAACAACCCGGCGGGTGGCTATTACATCTGGAACCACACCAATGCCAACAAGCGGGAGCTGGACGCAGGACGTTTCATGTATGACGTGGCGAGGTGGCAAAGCGTGGTTGCCGCGAAATCGGCCATCACGGCGACCAATGGAGTCCTGCGGAGCCTGGGCCGGTTCCGCTTTAACCCCGGCCTCTATTCCTCACTGCCGCTGTCGTTCGACAAGCGTACG
>JANLOX010000125.1:0-1715 GCA_031366795.1 Candidatus Eiseniibacteriota bacterium
GTCTACGTGTTCACGGCCTTCGTGCTGCTCACCCTGCTCGCCCCGCTGCGCCTCGGCCTCGCGGACCGCGTGGGCCGCTGGTTCGGCGTGTTTGTGCTCCTCACCAAGCCGCGCGGCTCAGGTCTGCGTCGCTACCTGCCGTGGCTGACCTATATAGGCGCGGTGGCGCTGGTACTCGGCGCGGCGAGCCTGACGCGCAGGAGCCAGACCCAGCTTACCTCGGAGATCTTCCGGTTGTGGCTCGTGTTCGGCGCCTCGTGGTTCTTCCTCGTGCGCGGCGAAACGGCGCTGGCTGTCTCTTCGGGCGCGCACAGCACGGGATTCGGCGGCCGGATGCGCGGCCTCGTGTTCCTCCTGCCGCTCGTGTTCATCCTCTGCGTCCCCGTGGCGGGTTTCGTCATCACCGACGACTTCGGGCCGCTCTTCGTGATGCTGTACGGCGCGTCTATTTTCCTCGGCGCGGCGTTCGCGTTTGCGTTCGTCGACCTGGCGGGCTACCGGCGCTGGCTCGCTGCCGCGGTGGGCGTGCTGGTGGCCGGCGCGTGGGTCTACCTCATCACTTATGCCCTGTACGCGCTGCCGGCGCCCCTTGCGCGCATCGCCGAGCGCGTGGCCACCGTGCGCAGCCCCTTCACCGCGACCAACGACCAGCTCGCGATCATCACCTGGTTCCAGGAATCGGCACCGGCGGAAGGCTACGGCCTGGGCGCGGTGCCCTGGTGCGGCGAGAACGCAAGCGGCGGCTGCGCGGTTCCGAGGCAAGTGCAGAGCGACTACGTCTTTACCGCGTTCGCGGGCGTCTACGGCAAGGTCGCCGCACTGGGGCTGGTGGCGCTGCTCGCCTTCTGGCTGGTGCGGCTGGTGATCCACCACAGCCGCGCCACCCGCGGCGTCGTGGCCCTCGACTCCCCCGCCGCCACCCAGCAGGCGTGGCTCTCCTGGATCGCGGTGTGCTGGGTCGGTCTAACGCTCGCGCAGCTTGCGATCACGGTAGCGGGCAATCTGGGCTGGCTGCCGCTCACGGGCATCACTTTCCCGTTCGCGAGCTTCGGCGCCTGGTCGCTGCTCGCGAATACTTTTTTCCTGAGCCTCGCGATCAGCCTGCCGAGGCGCTCCGCATGAACCCACAAGATAGCCGCGCATCGCTGCTGCAGCGCGCGCTCGGCGTATTCATCGCCATCGCGATTTCGATGGGCGCGTTCCTGTGGGCCGGCAAGACTTTCATCGAGCGGCCGGTGAACAACGTGTACCTCGACGGGCAGCGCCTCGCGGCGTTGCGCACTTTCGAGCGCGCCATCGTGCCGCTGAAATCGGTGCGCGGTTTTGCGCCGCCGACGGCGGACCAGGTTCGCGGCGAGTTCGCGTTCTGCGCCGACCCGCTGACGGACTCAAAAACGCCCGTTCGCCGTGGCTCGAATCCCTGCGCGGGCGCAAGCCCCGCGGAGGAAATCGCCTGCCAGCTCAGGACCATCAATTCCAAGCTCGAAGCCATGAGCGGCGACCGGCGCAAGAACCGCGAGGGCCTGCTCGACGAGCGTTATGTGGTCGATCTCCCGCGCTGGACTGAAAGCATCCGCGCGCAATCCGTCTCCTGCCGCGATGCGCAGGGCGCGGCGCGCCAGCTTGCGGCGCGCGACGGCCGCCTGCTCGGCCTCTTGTCGTGGCGCGAGCTGGCCTCCCGGAGTGTGGCCGCGGCGCACTTCGCGCCCGACCAG
>JANLOX010000156.1:0-1973 GCA_031366795.1 Candidatus Eiseniibacteriota bacterium
GATTCTGCTACGACTGGCTCGCGACGGTTCCCGGAACGGCCCCCACCACTTGCTTCGAGATGTCGTGACGCTTCTCGGTAAACACCCGCATCTCGCCACGCTTGAGCTGGGGATCGTCCTTCAGGTCGACGATCAGCTTGAAGCGCTTCTCGAGATCGGCGAACCGCCGTCCTTCCTGCTCGACGAAGAACAGCGCCACCTCGGGCGACACCTTTACGGTCATGCGCTTCTCGTCGCCCATCGCGGCGACGCGCCGCATGACGCGCTCGAGCTTGACCAGCATGGTCTCGAGTGACGCCACCTTGCCGAGCCCCGCGCAGTGCGGGCAGTCCTCGGTGTAGTAGTGCAGCAGGCTCGAGCGCTCGCGCTGGCGCGTCATCTCGACCAGCCCCAGATCGGACACGGCGAACGCCTTGGTGCGCGCGCGGTCGTGCCGCAGTTCACCCCGCAGCACCTCGATCACGGCGCGCTTGTTGGCCTCGATCTCCATGTCGATGAAGTCGATCACGATGATGCCGCCAATATCACGCAGCCGCAGCTGCCGCGGGATCTCCTTGGCGGCTTCCATGTTGGTGCGGAAGATCGTCTCTTCCTGGTTCTTCTTGCCCGTGAAGCGGCCGGTGTTCACGTCGACCGCCACCAGCGCCTCGGCGTGATCGATGCAGATGTAGCCGCCCTTCTTGAGCCACACCTTGCGCTCGAAGGTCTTCTCGATGTGCTCTTCGATGCCGAACGCATCGAAGATCGGATCGGTGCCGGCATAGAGCAACACGCGATCGCGCAGCTCGGGCGACACCTGCTTCAGGTAGTTCTGGATCTCGAGGTAGGACTCGCGGTTGTCGATCTGGACTTCCTCGACCTCGTCGGTGAACAAGTCGCGGATCAGCCCCGCGGTCATTTCCAGCTCGCGATGCACCAGCGCCGGCGCGCGCGACCCCGCGGCCTTGCGGTCGATCTTGTTCCACAGCTTGACCAGGTGCTTCACGTCCGCGGCGAACTCGGGGTCCTGCTTGCCCTCGCCCACCGTGCGCGCGATGACACCCACGCCCTTGGGCTTCAGGTCGGTGATAATCGCCTTGATGCGCTGGCGCTCGGCGCGCTCTTCAATGCGGCGCGAGACGCCGACATGGTCAACGCCCGGCATCAGCACGAGGAAGCGGCCCGGCAGGCTGACCTGCTGGGTGACGCGCGGTCCCTTGGTGCCGATCGATTCCTTGGTGATCTGGACCAGGATCTCCTGGCCCTTCTTCAAGTGGTCCTCGATCTTGAGCACCGGGCCGCGCTTGCGGCGCTTGCTCTCGCCTTCCTCGAGGTCCGAAAGGTCCTCCACCTCGCTCAGGGATTCCGCGAGGTCGGAGGCGTGGAGGAAGCCGGTCTTCGGCAGGCCCATGTCGACGAATGCCGCCTGCATTCCCGGCAGCACCGCGTTGACCCGGCCCTTGTAGATGTCGCCCACGTGGCGGCGATTGTCGAGGCGTTCGACGAACAGCTCCGCGAGTTCGCCCTCTTCGAGGATGGCGATGCGCGTCTCGTGTGAATCCGCGTTGATGATGATTTTCTGTTTCACGTCGCGTCAGGTCCTTGTCGATCGACCCCGCGGCGATGTCCTAGCCCAGTGTTCGCGCGCTCAGGAGTTCGAGGCAATCCAAGTGACGCCCGTCCCGCTCCGTCCACAGCCCCACGCGCTCGACATCCACGCCGCGCGGATCGGTGTCCGGAATGAGCAGGTTGACCACTTCTTCTGGGCGCACCTGGGCTCGTGTCGTGAAGCGAATCACGGCATCCAGCACGGTGTTCCCATCCTCGACTCCCGGCTCCAGCGCAACGATCGAGGGCCGGGCATCAAATTCACGGGTCTGCGCTTCGTTCTGGCGACGCACGATGATGTGGTCGCGCTGGAGCAGTTCGGGGATACGCGCCGTCAGCATCGCCCGCAGCCCGGCATGGTCCAGCCCGGCCTCCGCGAGAAACAC
>JANLOX010000027.1:0-5263 GCA_031366795.1 Candidatus Eiseniibacteriota bacterium
AGTACGCTCGATGGCCGGATTCGGCGCCTTCATCCTCGGGCGCAATATGTTTGGCCCGATCCGGGGTAAATGGCCGGATGACCAATGGAAGGGCTGGTGGGGCGAGAACCCGCCCTATCACGCGCCGACCTTTGTGCTCACCCATCATCCGCATGCACCGATCGTGATGGAAGGCGGCACGATCTTTTACTTCGTCACCGATGGGATCGAATCAGCATTGCAGCGCGCACGCGAGGCCGCGGGTCAGAAGGACGTCAAGATCGGCGGTGGTGTCGCAACCGCGCGGCAGTTCATCCGCGCAGGGCATGTCGACGAGATTCATCTGGCTGTGGCAGCGGTGGTGCTGGGTCAGGGCGAGGCGCTGTTCGATGGCATCGACCTTCGCGCGCTGGGGTACCGCACCACCGAGCACGTCCCGACGGACCGTGCCACGCATGTCGTACTGACGCGCTAAACGGTCGGCCCCTACCGATACCGCTGCTTGAGCGCCCCCCACGACAATCGGTTCACCGGCACCGCTAGCGCCACGGTGCTATCCGAGGTCGTGTAGATGAAGTCCTCGTCATTGCCGCCGGCTCCGTCGGCGGCGTTGCCGGCGCAAAAGAAGTAGATGGTGCCGGCCGCATTAGCCGGCGCACGCCATTGCAGGGACCACTCGACGGGCCCACCGAGTCCGGGTCTCGTACCGATGAACGTGTGCTCGACATACTCGCGGCTGCTGAACTCATCCGTCCCGGGCTTGATCTGCAGGCTGTCGCCCGCCGCTAACACAAACGTCCCGGCGCCCTCGCCATCCATCGCACGGACCGCCGTCAGCTCGAATCCCCAACGGCGAAACGGTGAGCTCGCGGTAGCGGTGCTCGCGAGACGAACCCGCAACGTGTAAAGAGCGCCAGGCTCGTACTGGTTGGGGACATCGAGAATTTCGACCTTGCCGTCCGGCCGGTTCAGGTTGTCACGAGGCGAAGCGGGGTTCTCGAAGTCCTGGTGACACTGGGTGCAATTGTCTTCGGCTGGCTTCCCACCCACCGCGAATGCGCCAGTTAGGGAGGGATTCGGGCCCTCGACAAAGGCATTCCCTCCGAGGACCAAGGAGAGACCGCCCAGCACGGGGAGGGCAGCGATGGCGAGGGCCAGCGAATGCAGGGCGGTACGACTCACTGGTGTGGTTTCCTTCAGGTGGATGCATCAGCATGGGTGCGATTCCGGAGCGATCCCTATAAGCCTACCGGGTGAAGGGCAGGAGCAACCATGGCTTTTTGCGGGTCTTGTGCCCCGATGCCGTCCCTACTGCCCAGTAACCCCACGAAACTGCGGATGTTCCACCACCGCCGCGCGCCACGCCTCGTCGCCCGCGGCTCCCAGCGGCACCTGCGCATCGCTGCGCTGCCAGCGGTTGAGCCACTCGGGCCCGAGCAGTTCGTGGCAGTGACGCCTAGCGGCCAGCGGCGAGAGGCCGATCGTGGTTTCGGCTTTCGGCCCGGTCGCACGGCCCTTCGCCACATGGAACCCGGCGGCCAGCATCGCGGCGCGCACCTGCGTGGAGTAGGTGTAAGTGAACAGCTCCGTGTGCTTGTGCTCACACACCCCTGCGAGCTCGCGGAACGCGGGTAGCGTCCACAGATCGCTGTCGACCTTGAATGAAAACGGATCGAAGAAGATGACGTCCGGCGCCGGCGCGTCGAACTTACGCGTGGCGAAGTCGCCGGGAAGCAGCAACCAATCGATCGCACCCGAAGCGCTCAGCCACTGGTTCTTGGCCAGCAGCGCGTGCGGGGCCTGATGATGCAAATGCTTGAACCACAGCGGGTGCCGAAGAGCCAATCGCAATGAATCCAGATCATTCTCGAAGCTCACCAGTACCAACCGGCGCTTGCGCCGTTTGGGGTCCATGGCTTCGACGGCATGGATTGTGGCCATCGCGTTGGTAGCGGCGCCTAAGCCGACATCCCACACGACCAACGGGTGCGCCTCGGCTTCCTCCAAGCGCTCGGTCAGTCGCGACTGCTCCACGTACAGCGAGCGCGCCTCTTCGGCCGGATCATTCACCGAGTGCATCACTTCACCCGAGACCGTGTCGCGCATTCGCCCGACGTCGCCATTCACCACGATCTCGTAACGGCCGCGCTTCATGGAGTTCGCCAGTCGCTCAGCCTTGGTGACACGCGGCACCTTGTTTCCGTAGTTGTCTCGCGCATCCAGCACCGGGCGCTGCGCCTCGTAGAACCCGAGCCACGTACCGCCAAGAATGTGTTCCCGCATGCTGCGCATGAGCTGCATGTAGAAGTGCAGGTTGTGCAGCCCGAGCAACTGCGCACCGTGCGAATCCCACGTGCGCTGGAGATGAAACAGGTAGGCGATTGAGTGCGTCCTGCAGGTGTAGCAGCTGCACGCTGGATCGAGCGGCCCCTCCCGGTCCCGGTAGGCCGCGCGTTTGAGCGACCGCCTGCCGATGCTGGTGAACGCGACGCCCTGTTGGGCGAGCGATGTCGGCAGAATGCAATCGAACATGTCGACGCCGCGATGCACGGCCTCGAGCAGGTCGCGCGGCGTGCCCACACCCATCAAGTAGCGCGGACGATCCTGCGGCAGGTACTCGGTGACGATCGCGGTGCAGTCGTCACGCTGGGCAATGCTCTCTCCCACCGCGAGCCCGCCGATCGCGAAGCCATCGAACGGCAGCTGTGTAACCGCACGCGCGCTCTCGACGCGCAGGTCGTCGTAGCACGCGCCCTGCACGATGCCGAACAGCGCCTGCTGTGAATTGCCGCGGGCGTCGAGACTGCGTTGCGCCCAGCGGTGCGTCAACTCCATAGCCTCGCGCGCGATGCCGCGCTCGACGGTGGAGGGCACGCATTGGTCGAGCACCATCATGATGTCGGAGCCGATAATCTTCTGTGTGGAGATGCTGCGCTCGGGGCTCAGGAGGACCGTGCTTTGGTCAACATAACTGCGGAACTCGGCGCCGTCTTCGCGCATGTTCCGGCTGCTGGGCAGCGAGAAGATCTGGAAGCCGCCCGAGTCGGTCAGCACCGAGCGCGGCCAGTTCATGAAGCCATGAATGCCGCCGAACTTCTCAAACATCTCGACGCCAGGCCGCAGCAGCAGGTGATAGGTGTTGGCGAGCAACACCTGCGCGCCGCACTCCAGCAGATCCTCACGGCGCTGAGACCGCACGGAGGCATGCGTCCCCACGGGCATGAACGTGGGCGTGAGCACCTCGTTGTGCTGCGTGCGAAACCGCCCGGCGCGTGCGCGCGAGCCGGGCGCCGTGGCCTCGAGCGTGAAGTGCAGGCGACTCATGGACGTTCCCCTAGCGGCTGCCCCAGCGTGAAATGGAAGCTGCCCCGCCCACCCTCCGTGCGGCCGTAGGCAATGCATAGCGGCCCGATCAGCGTGTCGAACCCGACGAACGCGCTGCCGGCGACGATCCCATCGCTGAGCTTGATCGCCGAGCGCGACTGGAACACGTTCCCGAACTCGCCGGAGATCCCCACGTACATCGACTGGAACGTGGACTGCACGACTCGCTGGTAGAGCATGCCGTGCAACAGCACCGCATGCTGCCCGATCAACTCATTTTCGTGTAGGCCGGACAGCCGACCGAATCCACCGAGCGGGAAGAGACTCTCGAGCGGCGCGGCGCGGCGGAGCGTCGTTGCGATCTGTCCTCCTAGGATCACGCTGAAGCGGCCGCGTGACGCGGCCCGGGCCCCCTTCAGCTCGGCCTGCTGATACTCAGTGGTGGCCCCGAGGGCATTCACGCTGGCGGAGTACCGGACGCGCAAGCTCGCCCCGTGATGTGGAAACGCGAGCTCGTCGAGCTTGTCGACAAAGGCCTGGCCAAATACCCGCCCGGTTTCATAGCGGTGGTCGACGGATTTGGGATCTCCAATCCGGGTCCGGACCCTGCCACCCTCCCGCTCGAATCCGATTCGCACCTCGCCCAACGTCCCGAGATCGCGGCCACATGCCAGCGTGCCCCCGAACCGCGTGATGCCGAGATCAGATAACTCGCGGCCACGCGTGTCGAATAAGCGCAGCGACCGCTCCCCGGCCCGCAGATCAAGGTCGAGGAATTGGCGCAATCGGACATCCAGCGGCTGGTAGAATTCGGTCCGGAAGCCGGGCTCCTGCCCGATTTCCAGCACGCTGCGCCACTCCCCATTGAGAGGATTGATTGCGGTGCGGCAATAGGCCAGGGCAAACCTGAAGTCCGGAGCGCCGAAATCATCCGCCACGCTGATGCCCGACTGAAGGTAGTTGGGCCCCCACGCGCGCTCGCGCGCAGCCACGGTCAGTGTGGCCACTCCCGCAGCGGCGGTCATGTCGTAGTACACCGACTCAAACAGCTCGAGGCCGTAGATCTCGTTCAGCCCGCTCTCGATCGGCCCGGCGGTGACCGAATCACCTTCGGGCACTTCGACCCGGGCGGCAACGACCGCGTCGGAGAGCGGGGACTGATTGATCATCCGCGTCACGACCCGAAGGCGCGGCCCTCTCGGGGCGATGCGCGCCGCGCGCGCCGCCTTGTACTCGGCATACGCTTCGGGCGTCAGAGCGTACCGCTCGAGCCCGCCGAGCGCCGCCTCGGTCGCCTGCTCGCCAATGGCCACCGCTTCGGCGACATGGTCGAAGGACGTTTCCGTCATGGCACCCAGCTCGGGCCGGATGAACACGTCACCCTTTCCCAGCGAGGCGACCTCCTCCGCATTCTTCCGCACCGAGAGGAGCCGGGAGAGTTGCGTGCTGATGGCCGGGATGGTGGAGAGTTGTTCGCGGTTCATGGGAGGCGAGCCGACATCCACGGCGATGATCACCTCTGCGCCCATTCCGCGTGCGACGTCGATCGGAATGTTGTCGGCCATGCCACCATCCACCAGGAGGCGGCCATCGATCTCGCGTGGGGCGAACGCTGCGGGGACGGACATGCTGGCGCGCATCGCAGCCGCGAGGTCGCCGTGGCCGAGCGTCACGGCCTCGCCCGTCACGATGTCCGTAGCGAGGGCGCGGTACGGGACCCCCAGTGAGTCGAAATCGCGAATGGTCACCACCGGTAATGTGAGCCGCTTGAGCAACAGGTCGACCCGATGACCGTCGAGGATTCCCGGAGGGAGAACCAGGCGCCTGCCCCGCAGACCCAGCTTCAACCGGAGGTAGTACAGGTCGTCGTCGCGCTTGCGGCGAAAGGTGCGATCGCCGCGCGGGATAGCGTCCGACAACTTTTCCACCCAGTTCATCCCGGAGAACGTGCTGTCGATAC
>JANLOX010000248.1:0-10411 GCA_031366795.1 Candidatus Eiseniibacteriota bacterium
CGCGTGACGGTGTACTTCCGCGAGGAAGGCGGCAAGTCCATCGCCCACAAGGTGGTGGTCAAGCCTGCACGGTCGGGCACGAAGAACAAGGCCCAGGGATAGGGCGGCTAAGGACGCAGGGATCACTCGTTGAACGGGCGCCGGGTCGATGCGATCCGGCGCCCGGCGCGTTCAGCCCCGCGCGATCGCGTAGATGATCAGCGCGAGCATGACGCTGATGGGCACCGCGGCCCAGCGCAGCAGCATCCAGCGGTATTCGCTGCGGGCATCTTCATCCAGGTAGAACATTCCTGCGTTCACCTCGCGGATCACGCGGGCGCGCAGCAACGAATCCAACACACGGGAGCCCGTTAGCCCCAGCGTTTCCAACGACCGCGCGCGCTCCGGAGCCACGGCGTTGCCCGCGCGGAACTGAGCGTAGATTTCCCGGCGCAATTGATGGACGCGTTGTGCTCCTGCCACGGGAATCACTCGATGCCTCCCTCGCACGAACGGCGTGGCCTGTCGCCGACCCTTGGCTAGACCGTCGGTTCATCTCCCGATGGGACGCCAGGCGGCGCGCCGGCGGCGGATGCCGCCTGGCGCAACCGGCCCTGCTGTTGCAGTGTCTGCCGCATCACGAACTCAATCTGCGCGTTGAGGCTTCGCAAGTCGTCGGCGGCCCAGCGCTGCATCGCCTCATGGATCACGGGATCGAGCCGCAGCAGGATTGCTTTGCGTTCTGCCACGGCTCCCTCCGCTATGTGTACAGCGTGCCTGTGTTGACGACCGGCTGCGTGTGGCTGTTGCTGCACAGCACCACGAGCAGGTTCGACACCATCGCGGCCTTGCGCTCGGCGTCGAGCTCGACGATGCCCTTCTTCTGTAGTTCCGCGAGCGCCATCTCGACCATGCCCACGGCGCCCTCGACGATCCGCGAACGCGCGGCCACGACCGCGCTCGCCTGCTGGCGCTGCAGCATCGCGCTGGCAATCTCCGGCGCGTAGGCGAGGTGGCTGATGCGCGCTTCCAGCACCTCGACGCCCGCTTTCGAGAGCCGGCTCTGGATCTCGATCTTCAACTGCTCGGCGACATCGCCGGTGTGACTGCGCAATGAAATCTCGCCTTCGACATGCGCGTCGTAGGGATGCGTGGTGGCGAGGTTGCGCAACGCGGCCTCGGTCTGCACCTGGACGAAGTTGCGGTAGTCGTCGACCTCGAACAACGCTTCGGCCGTGTCGACCACCCGCCACACCACCACGGCTGCGATCTCGATCGGGTTGCCGGTGAAGTCGTTGACCTTGAGTTTGGCGCTTTCAAAGTTGCGCACGCGCAGGGAAATCCTGGACCGCGTGGTGAACGGGCTGACCCAGTGAAACCCCGGCGCCCGCGCTGTGCCGAGGTAGTTGCCGAACAGCAGCACGGCCTGACCGTCGTTGGGGTTCACCACGAACAGCCCGGCCAGCGACACCGCGGATGCGGCAATGAGCAGCAGCGGCAACCAGAGCATGGCGGGCTGGTCCGTCCTGGCCAGAGTGATGATGCCCACAACCGAACCGGCCATCACGGCAAGGATCACCAGCAGCACCGCAACGCCGGGCAACGTGGAAGCCTGTTTCTCGCGCAACATGATGTGTTCGCCTCCTCCTGATTTTGGAAATCCTCTCTGTAGCGACATCAATAGAATATCTAAGTGATATCATCGACGCAAGAGGTTTTTCACTTAACCCCGCTGATCCTCTAACCTGTGGGACGCGGAGTGCTGGGGCCATCAAACGCGGGGCAACTTAATATGCCGCATATGATTACATCTGCAATTCGGTGGATTCTCGGAGTTGGCGCAGGCACCCTTGCCGCCCTTTTGTTCCTGCTTGCGCCACTGGCCGCCCCCGCCGGCGCCAAGGCCGCCGCCTCAATGCACGCCACGCCGGCGCCCGCAGCCCTGTCCCCCTTCGGCATCGAGCACGCGATCGCGCTACGCGGCTTTGGCGACCTGGCCTGGTCCCCTGACGGCCGCCGGCTCGCATTCGTCATCGCCGACCCCGACACCTTCGAGAGCACCACCAATTACGACATCTACCTCGCAGACTTCACGGACCACGAAGTGCGACGGCTGACGCGCAACCCGCGCGGCGATGGCAGCCCATCGTTCTCTCCAGGTGGCGACACGTTGGCCTTCGTCGGCACGCGCCCCGGCGATACGCGGCCTGCGATCTACATGATGTCGCTGAAAGGCGGCGAGCCGTGGAGCTTCGGCAGCTACGACGAGGCGATCGGCGAAGTGAAGTGGTCGCCCGATGGCCGCTGGCTCGCGTTCACCAAGAACGACACTACCCCTAAGCGCGTGGCCGAGTTGCGGCGCGGCCGCCGCGACGGCGTGGTCGAGGACGAGCGGTTGCAGTACGCGCACCTGTGGCTGATCGACACGGC
Source organism: Candidatus Eiseniibacteriota bacterium (assembly GCA_031366795.1). Lineage (GTDB taxonomy): Bacteria > Eisenbacteria > RBG-16-71-46 > RBG-16-71-46 > RBG-16-71-46 > JANLWK01. The sequence continues at coordinate 2,410 of JANLOX010000248.1, forward strand.
CACCGGCGAGCAACGCCGCCTTGTGGGCGGCGCGCACCAGGTGTGGTACCTGCGCTGGTCGCCGGACTCGAAGTCTGTGGCGTTCCTCGTGAGCCCGAGCGGCAATGTCGACGACGCGAACCTGTCCGACATCGGCGTCGTGCCCGTGAGCGGCGGCCCGATTCGCACCTTGAACACCATGGCTGCCGCGTTCGAATGGTCGCCCGATTCGCGCTGGATCGCGTGGGCGGCGGGACGCAATCGCGAGACCTATGTCGAGAAGGACGAGCTGTGGGTGTGCGACCGATCAGGCGGCGAAGCCCGCAGCCTGTCGCAGGATCTCGACGAGAATGCCTCGACGCCTGCATGGAGCACGCACTCCGATTCGCTGTTCTTCTTCGTTGCGCAAGGCGCGACGACGGTGCTCGCGAGCGTCGCGTTGCGCGGCGGGCCGGTCCACTTATTGACCGATCACCGGGGTGCCGCGAGCCAGCTCACGACCGGTTCCGGTGGACATGCAGCATGGATCGAGTCCCACCCCGACGCTGCGGACGAGTTGTACTGGGCGCCGCATGCCGCCCTGACGGGGACACGCTTCAGCGAACTCAATGCCGCGGCCACGCACACCGTGCTCGGCACGACGCGTGTGGTGAGTTGGACCAGCAGCGACGGCATTCGCTGCGAAGGAGTCCTGCTGCGCCCCGCCGTTGCTGCGCCGCACAGCGCGCTCAAGACGCTCGTCTATCTCCACGGCGGACCGTACGGATTTCGCTCGGACTTAGGTTTCGCGGCGCAACAGCAGGCGCTCGCCTCGGCGGGCTACCAGGTGTTCATGCCCAACTACCGCGCGAGCGGCGGCTACGGCAGCGCCTTCATGATCCGCCAGCGAGGCGACTGGGGCGGCCAGGACTGGCGCGACATCACCAGCGGCATCGACAGTCTCGTACACGATGGATTGGCCGACCCCGCGCGGCTCGGCATTGTCGGCGGCTCCTACGGCGGTTACCTCAGCGCCTGGGCCATCACCCAGACGCAGCGTTTCAAAGCAGCGGTCATGGTGCGCGGTATCTGCGACCTGCCCGCGCTGTGGGGGCAGAGCGACTCCCAACGCTACCGCTCGTGGGACTTCGGCGGCCGCCCGTGGGAGGCCTTCGACAGGATGCGGGAGCGCTCGCCGATCGCGCACATCTCCCAGGCGCACACGCCGATGCTGATCATCGTCGGCGACAACGACGCGCGCACACCGCTGCCCCAGTCGCGCGAACTCTACGAGTCGCTCAAGTCACTCGGAATTCCCGTCGAGTTCGTGCACTATCCACGCGAAGGACATGGTCTGCGCGAGCCGCGCCATCGCTCGGACGAATTGCAGCGCACGCAGGCGTGGTTCGACCGCTGGCTCCGGTGAGGTGTCCGTGCTGAAGCGATTGATGCGAGGGCTGGTTCGCTTAGGGCTACTGCTGCTCTTAGGCGCGGCGGTGTGGAGCATGCGTTTTCGTTTCGACCACATTGTCGTCGACAGCGAGACCTACCTCGTCCGCGTGAATCGCGTCTCGGGCCATGCCGACATCCTGATTCCCGGCGAGGGCTGGGTCCCGTCCGAAGAGGCATGGGGCGACTCGATGCCATCGCCTCCGGCGAGCGTGAGTTGACGCCCTCGCTGCGCGCGCTCGAGACGCTCGAGGCGCTCGCGCATGACTTCGGCGACGGCGTGTCGCGCCGCAAGCGCGCCCTGCTCGCGCGGCTCGTGCGCCTGAGCCTGCCCTCGCCGGCGGCGGTCGAGCGGCTGCATGAGGTCGCGAGTTTCCTGCTCGCCTACCCCGATGACGGCGCAGTGCACCGCGCCGCGCTGCGGCTGCTGCGCGGCTTCGGCACGCGACGGGACGTGGCGCGATTCGCCGGAGCGCTGACCAACTCAGGCGTGGCGGGCACGCCGATCAGCTTCCGTTTCTTCTCGAAGATGGCGCGCTGGCTCGCTTCGCGCTGGCCCGAGCGCCTCGAGATCGACTGGAGCGAGTTCGAGGACACGCCGCTGCTCGAGGCGCTGCTGCCGTTGCTGGCGCATCCCGCCGAGTCGCCGGGCCTGGACGAATACGATTTGGGCCTCAAGGGCTGGCTGGAGCGCATGAAGGGTCCCGATGAATCCGCGGCCTCGTTCCTCGTGCAGGCCGTGGCGTCGTTGCCCGCGTCGTGGCCGCTGCGCGACGTGCTGCACGATTGCCTCGACACACCGATGACGCTGCGTTGGGGGCCTGGCGGACCGACACGCACAGCGGTGCTGGCGCCTGCGCGCAAACGGCAGGCCCCTCTGCACCCGCAGCGCGTACCCCTGTCGCGCGCGCGACCCGACCTGGCGAGCGAGGCCTACCGGCCACCGATCGCGGTGCGCCAGCTCACGCGCAGCGAAGGCGCCGCCTACGTCGACCTGACGCGCGAGGCAATGGTGACGCGCAAGCGCGACCTCGATGCCTTCGCCAATGCCGACCCGCGCGACGTGCGGCTGGTGGAGTACGACGACGGTTTGAGCTTTGCGTGCCTGGGCGTCGCTCCCGGGGACAGGCTACTGCTCGAATCGGTGTATGGGTTCCTGACGCTCAAGAACGGCACCCCGATCGGCTACGTGCTGACGAGCGCGCTGTTCCAATCGTGCGAGATCGCTTACAACGTGTTCGACACGTTTCGTGGCGCGGAGGCCGCGGTGGTCTATGCGCGCGCGGTCGCGATGTCGCGCCACCTGTTTGGCGCGGATGCGTTCACGATCTACCCGTACCAATTGGGCGCGGACAATGAAGAGGCGATCACCTCGGGCGCCTGGTGGTTCTATTACAAGCTCGGCTTCCGCCCCAGGAACCGCGCCGTGAGGCGGGTGCTCACGCGGGAATTGGACCGCATGCAGCGCGACCCCGAGCACCGCTCGACTCCCGCGACGTTGCGCGCACTCGCGGCCGACAACGTCTACTTTTTCATGAACGGCGAACGCGATGACGTGATCGGCGAGTTGCCGCTCGCCAACCTCGGCCTGGCGGTCACCGACATGCTCGCGCAACGGTTCGGCTCCGCGCGCCTCGACGCCACGACGGAGCTTGCGAACGAGGCGCGCCACGCGCTGGGAGTCCGCTCGCTCGCCGGGTGGTCCGCGGACGAACGCGAGGCGTTCGACCGCTGGGCTCCGCTCGTGCTGCTGGTGCCCGGCATCGCGCGCTGGAGCCAGGACGAGCGCCACGGCGTGGCGCAGGTGATCCGCGCCAAGGGCGGGCGCCACGAGAGCGAATTCGTGCTCCGCTTCGACGCGCACGTGCGCCTGCGCACCGCGTTACGCCGCCTCGCGCGCCGGCAGGCGCCCTAGCACGCCGGTTCGCTCGCTCACGGGCTTGCGGGCCAGCGTACGGGAGCGGGCCCCGGCGTCACGCCTCAAGCCATCGCGTCGCCCTGCCGATAATCCCCCGACGGTGCGCCCCGCCGTGCTTGGCTCAATTCACCAGCGCGCGCCCAACAGGAGGCCGGTATGTTGGTTAATCGCATCATCGAAGGGCTCGAGGCGCTGCGCGCGCAGGGAGCCGAGTTAGACATGTTGCTGGAATCCGCGGTTCACGGTCTCCACGAACTGGACCCGCGCTTCCACTGGACGGGCATCTACGAGTTGTTCCCGGATAATATTCTCCGCCTCGGGCCGTTCATCGGCGCACCGACGGAGCATGTGTTCATCGGGGCCGGGCAAGGCGTGTGCGGCACCGCCGTCGCCGAGCGTCGCAACATCAATGTTCCCGACGTGCGCGAAGCGTCCAACTACCTCGCCTGTAGCAGCGACACGCGATCCGAGTTGGTGGTGTTGATCCGCTCGGGCGAAACAATCTGGGCGCAGATCGACATTGACAGCCACGACCTCGCGGCGTTCGACGACGGCGCTGAAGCCGTGGTGCAACCGATCGCCGACTGGCTGGCGTGCGCCTACCAAGCCAGGGATACGCGGCAGTAGCCTCCTCCCCTCCACGCCCGGACGACCATGACCGCATCGACGCAACACGCGCTCGCCCTGTTCGAGACCCTGATGGAGGCGAAGACTCTCGACGATGCCGTTCAGGGTGCCGTTCGACGCGTGCACGAGGCGCTGCGCGCGGACACGGTGGGCATCGTGGTGATGATCCACAGTGGCGTGTTTATCGAGAAGTGGTACCCGGAAGAACATCCGCGCTCGCGTGAGCAGGCGCAGACCCTGCGAGGCCTCGCCTCGCGCGCGGCGCACAGCGGCTCGGCGGCTGTCATGCCGCTGGGCGGCAATGCCCGCCAGCCACTGGTGGCGCAGGCGCTTCACTTGGGGCTGGGACACCGGTTGCAGGGCGGCATCTGTGTCGTCTCCCCGCACGAACTCGAGCCTGGCGCCGTGGAGTGCCCGCCACTCGACCGGCTGTCGCGGTTGATCGCGATGCGGCTGAATGACTTGCTCGAGATCGAGGCCGAGCGGCGCAAGAGCGAACAGTTCGAGCGCTGGTTCCGCGTCAGCGACAAGCACATCCGGGCGCTCGATCTCGAGCGCCAGAAGTTCGCAGCACTCGTCAGCTCGTTCTCGGGCGGCGCCTTCGTGGCGACGCGTGACGGCGTGATCACCTGGCAGAGCCGCCCATTGCTCGATCGCAGCGGCAGCCTCGGCGATACCTGGGTGGGCAGTGCGTGCCACGAGTTCTGCAAGGCTGTCGGCGGCGGCACTTCACCGGCGTGCGGGGAATGCCTCGTGCAACGCGTGCTGACGAGCCGTCAGGCGGCGAGCGAGGACATCACGCTGGTGAATGCGGGCGACGAACGCGTGACGCACGCAGTAGCGGCGCCCATCAACGATCTCGCCGGGCGCGCGCAGGAAGTCATCGTGACGATGCAGGAAGCGTCACCCTCCGTGCGCAGCGAAGCCGCCTAGCCGCCGCGTCCAAGGAAGGCTAGAAGATCCGCTTCCCGAGCAGGCTCTGCGCCAGCTCCGCCGCGAGAATCCCCGTCATGTTCGTGGTATCAAGCACGGGATTCACCTCGACCAGATCAATGGCGATGATGTTGGCGCGGTCGGCGAGCATCTCCATCGCCAGGTGAGCTTCGCGATAGCTGATGCCGCCCCACACCGGCGTACCGGTGCCGGGCGCGTCCTCGGGATCGACTACATCGAGATCGAACGACAGGTGAACACCTGCAGTGCCGTCGTTCGCGACACCGATCGCCTCATCGAGCACATCGCGCATGCCGCGCTCGTCGATGTCACGCATGGTGTAGCAGGTGACACCCCACTTCTTGAGCAGGTCGCGTTCGCCATCATCGAGATCGCGGATGCCGATCAGCACCGCATTGCGTGTCTGCACCTTGGGTGATCGGCCGCCGAGATTCACGAGGTCGTGGTCGCCGAACCCCAACGCGACCGCCAGCGACATGCCGTGAATGTTGCCCGACGGCGTCGTCTCGGGCGTGTTGGCGTCCCCGTGCGCGTCGAACCAGATCAGGCCCATCGCTTCGCCCTGCGCAGCGAGATAGTTGCTCGAGCCGGCGACCGAGCCGATGGCAATGCTGTGATCGCCGCCGAGCACCAGCGGCATGCGCTTCTCGCCCAGGCTGCGCTCGACTTCCTTGCGCAGGCTCTCGCACGCGGCAAGAATGGGAGCCTTGTAGCGCAGCTTGCCCTCGCCGACCTTCTGCGTCTCGGGGATCATCACGTCGATGTCGCCGCAATCGACAACCGTGTGCCCCAACGCCTCGAGCCGCGGCTCGAGGTCCGCGATGCGAATCGCCGAGGGGCCCATGTCGACGCCACGGCGACCGGCGCCCAGGTCCACGGGCACGCCGATGATTTCGATGTTGCGCTTCTTGGTGGCCATAGGGTGGAAGACAATAGCAGCGCACACAGCGGGCCGGAAACGCAGCCGGAGTGACGTCCCGCCAAGGCTTTGCGCCGGGGGTAGCCCCCTACTTCGCCACGAACATGCCGTGCAGCATGTCCATTGAGCACGAGTACTTGAGCGTGTCGCCGATATCCGCCGCCGCCAGCTCGACCTTCACTTGCTTGTTGAGTGGCAGGTCGTAGCCGCGATGCAGGGTGGTGAATACCACGTCCGTGCCGCAAGTCTGTTCGGTCGCGCGCGAGAAGGTGACTTCAACGGGCTGGCCGCGTTTCACCTCGATCACGGGTGGCACGAAGCCGGCGTCCGTAATTGCGACATGTACCTTCTGCGGGCCGCTGCTGTTGGCAGTGCAACCGGCGACCCCGTTCGCGAGGATCGCTCCCACGGCGGCGGCCGTCAGCAACAGGTGGAGGCCCCGCACGGTCGCGAGTTCTCCCTTCAGGATGCTCATCGAGTCATTCCTCCCTCACGGTGCCAGCGATGCACTCGCATCGTGGCGAAATCAATGTTGATCACACGGCTCATCATACAGCACCTCCCGGGGCAGTCGCTGCCCGCTCCGGCAAACGCCGCCCCTTCCACCAAGCGAAGATCGCCGGGTACACCAGCAACTCCAGCACGAACGAACTGATCACGCCACCCAGCATGGGTGCGGCGATGCGCTTCATCACGTCGGCACCGGCGCCATGGCCCCACATGATCGGCAATAGCCCCAGCAGGATCGCTAGTACCGTCATGTGCTTGGGGCGAATGCGGTGCGCCGCCCCTTCGACGATCGCTTCCATCAAGTCGCCACGGTCACGCAGCCGGCCTGCGGCGCTGCGCTCGCGGTGTGCGAGATTCAGGTAGAACAACATCAGCACTCCGGTCTCGGCATCGAGGCCCGCCAGCGCGATCATGCCCACCCACACGGCCACGCTCAAGTTGTAGTGCAGCAACCACAGCAACCACACCGCACCCACCAGCGAGAACGGCACGGCGAGCATGACCAGGGCCGTCTCGGCGACCGAGCGCAGGCTCCAGAACAGCAACAGGCTGACCAGCAACAGCGTGAACGGGACGACCCATGCGAGCCGCGCCTCAGCGCGCTGCAGGTGCTCGAACTGTCCGGCCCAGGCGATGCGCGCTCCGGGCGGCAGCGACACGTCTCGGGCCACGGCTGCCTTGCCATCGCGAACGAAATCGCCCAGCGAGCGGGCCGCGACATCGATCGAGACGAGCCCGAACAGTTGCCCGTCCTCGCTCTGCACCATCGCAGGGCCGTTGCGGAAATTGAGGGTCGCGACCTGGCCCAGCGGGACCTGCGCACCCGTGGAGGTGGGCACCAACACTCGACGCAACGCATCGGGATCATCGCGCAACTCGCGCGCATAACGCAGGCTGATGGCAGTGCGCGTGCGACCCTCGATCGTCTGCGCCACGGGCATGCCGCCGATGGCCGTCTCGATCACGTCCTGAACGTCGCCCACGGTCAACCCGTAGCGCGCCGCGGCGGCGCGGTCGATGTCGAAGTCGAGGTAGTTGCCGCCCGTCAGCCGTTCGGCATAGACGCTGCGTGCGCCGCGGACGCCCTTGAGCGCCTGCTCCACCTGCAGCCCCACGCGTTCGATCGTGGCGATGTCGGAGCCGTAGATCTTGACCGCGGCGGCACTGCGCACACCAGTGGACAGCATTTCGTTGCGCGTCTGGATCGGCATCCACCACAGGTTCGGCATGCCGGGGAAGCGTGAGGCTCGGTCGAGCTCGGCGATCAATTTTTCCCACGTCATGCCGCGGCGCCATTCGCGTTCGGGCTTGAGCTGGATGATGGTCTCGGCCATGCCCGGCGGCGCGGGGTCCGTCACGGTGCGCGCGCGCCCCATCTTGCCGAACACCGTCGCGACTTCGGGGACCATGCGAAGGCGCTGACCCATCTGCTGCAGTACCGCGGCCGACTCGGTGTCCGATATCCCCGGGGGTGCCGTGGGCATGTAGAGGATTGTGCCTTCATTGAGCGGCGGCATGAACTCGTGCCCAAGCGACATCAGCGCCGGTACCGTCGACAACATGACGACCGCCGCCCCCACGACGACCCAGCGGCGGTGGTGTACCGCGAAACGCAGGACAGGCGTGTACGCCGCCACGATCGCGCGGGCGATGGGTTGCTCGCGCTC
>JANLOX010000257.1:0-2716 GCA_031366795.1 Candidatus Eiseniibacteriota bacterium
CTCCCCCTGACTTGGCCGCGTGGTAATGGTTCCGCTACGCTGCCGCCTCCTTGAGCCCTTCTCGTGGAGGAGTCCCATGCCGCAGATGACCATGGTCCAATCCATCCAGGACGCCCTGCGCGTCGCCCTGCGTGAGGATTCGCGCGTGGTCGTGCTGGGCGAGGACGTCGGGCTCAATGGCGGCGTGTTCCGGGTTACCGAGGGCCTGCAGGCGGAGTTCGGCGCCGATCGCGTCACCGACACGCCGCTCGCCGAAAACGGCATCGTGGGTGCGGCGATCGGCATGGCGCTTTATGGCATGCGGCCGGTCGTCGAGATCCAGTTCGTCGACTTCATCTATCCCGCTTTCGACCAGATCGTCTCCGAGTTGGCGAAGATGCGCTGGCGCTCCGCGGGCCAGTACACCAGCCCCGTGATCATTCGCGCGCCGTATGGCGGGGGCATCCGCGGCGGGTTATACCATTCCCAGAGCCCGGAGGCGTATTTCTGTCACACTGCAGGACTTAAGGTCGTCATCCCTTCCACGCCCGCCGATGCCAAAGGTCTCCTGCTCGAAGCGCTGCGCGGCGAGGATCCGGTGATCTTCCTCGAGCCCAAACGGCTCTACCGCTCGATACGCGACGAGGTGCCCGAGGGCAATCACACCGTTCCGCTCGGCCAGGCGCGCACCGCGCGCGGCGGCGAGCACTGCACCATCCTGTGCTATGGCGCGATGGTGCCGGTGGCGCTGGAAGCCGCGCAGCAGGCGGAGGCGCAAGGGTGGTCGACCGAAGTGATCGACCTGCGTACGCTGGTGCCGCTCGATGCGGCGACCGTGCTGGCGAGCGTGCAGAAGACCGGCCGCGTGGTGATCCTCCACGAGGCGCCGCGCACGTGTGGCTACGGCGCCGAATTGTCGGCGCTGATCGCCGAACGCGCGCTGACATCGTTGCAAGCGCCTGTACTGCGCGTCACCGGCTACGACACGCCGTTCCCTTACACACTCGAACACTCGTACCTGCCCGATGCGCCGCGCGTGCTGCGCGCCATCGAGCACGTCATGAGTTACTGAGCAAGGAGCCGCCCATGGCCTACGAGGTGAAGCTGCCCGACATCGGCGAAGGCGTTGCCGAAGGCGAGATCGTGCGTTGGCTCGTCGCCGTGGGCGATACCGTGCGCGAGGACCAACCGCTGGTCGAGGTGATGACCGACAAGGCGAGCGTCGAGATCCCCTCCCCGCGCAACGGCGTGATCGCCGGGCTGCACGCCGAACAGGGCGCCATCGTGAACGTGGGCACCACGATCATCACGATCGACGTCGCGGGTGAAGCCGCGAGCGCTCCCGCAGCACAGGCCGCGCATGCCGCGGCCCACGCTGCCCCATCCGCAGCGAGTCCCGCCGCAGCCGCCGGCACCGCGACCGTGGCGCCGCGCGTGCAGGCGACGCCGGCCGTGCGGCAACTGGCTAAGCAGATGGGCGTGGCGCTCGAAGCCATCACCGGCAGCGGGCCGGGTGGCGCGATCACGTCGGATGACGTGAAGCGCGCGGGCGGCGCTGCGGGCAGCACGAGCGCGACCCCGGCCGCAGCGGGCACCGCCCCCGCAGGCGCCACGAGTTCCACGAAGCCGAGCACCCCCGCCAACGAAGCGCGCATCCCTCTGCGTGGCCTGCGACGTAAGATGGCCGAGCACATGCGCCACTCGATCGACACCGCCGCGCACTTCACCTTCGTCGCCGAGTGCGACATGACCGAGATCGCCGCGCACCGCGGGACACTCGCAGCACGCGCCCAGGCGCAGGGCGCCAAGCTCACCTACCTCGCCTACATCGTGAAGGCGCTCACCCTCGCGCTGCGCGAGTTCCCCATGCTGAACGCCAGCCTCGATGACGCCGCCTCCGAGATCATCCTGAAGCACGACATCCACGTCGGCATCGCGGCGCAGACCCCCGAAGGCCTGACGGTTCCGGTGTTGCACCACGCCAACAAACTCGCGCTGCTGCCGCTCGCCAAAGAGATCGACCGCCTCGCGCAGGCCGCGCGCGCGGGCGAGCTCAAACTCGCGGAGTTGCAGGGCGGCACCATCACCGTCACCACGACCGGCGCCAAGGGCGGAGTGCTCGCCACGCCCATCCTGCACCACCCACAGGTCGCCATCCTTGGCGTGCACGAGATCAAGCCCAAGCCAGCAGTGCGCGACGGGCAGATCGTGATTCGCGATCTTGGCAACCTGTCGCTGTCGCTCGACCATCGCGTTGTGGATGGCGCGACCGGCGCCGACTTTCTCTACGACTTGATCCACCGCCTCGAGACCCCGGGTGAGTGGCTCACCGAGCAGGAGATCGGATGAACGCGCCGTTCGACGAGACACTCCGCCAGGTTATCGATCACGAAGGCAAGCTCGTCGGCAAACTCCCCGACCTCTCGAACGACGACCTACGCGCGCTCTACCGCCACATGCTCAAGATGCGCCAGTTGGACCAGCGCATGTTGTCGCTGCAGCGCCAGGGCCGCATCGGTTTCTACGGCATGGCGACGGGACAGGAAGCCGCCATCACTGGCTCGGCGTACCCCCTGAAGAATTCCGATTGGGTGTTCCATGCCCTGCGCGAGACCGGCGTCTGCCTGTGGCGCGGCACCACCATCAAGGAATTCGTCTGCCAGCTGATCGGCAACTCCGGCGACGTATTGATCGGCCGCCAGATGCCGATGCACTTCAGCGACCGCCGCGTGAACTC
>JANLOX010000261.1:0-31795 GCA_031366795.1 Candidatus Eiseniibacteriota bacterium
CTGGTCCCAGCGCGCCTCGACGCGGTACGGATTGGGGAACACCGTCACCTTGTCGGTGCCGACCTTCTCGCCCGGCGCGGGTGAAGCGAACCCCAGCGTCTTGTTCTGGAGGATGCCGCTCTCCAGCGATTCGATCTCGACGTTGCCCAGATCGTACGAGGTCACGGCGACGTAGTACTTGAAGCCATCGCGCAGGTGGTCGATCGAGTAACGGTAATCGTAGTGATGGCCGTCGATCGTGGTGTCGGCGGCGATGGCCCCAAGCCCGGTGTTGAAGCCCGTCGTGTCGTGCGGCGCCGTCTTCAGGTCGAACTGGGCGGTGCGGTGCAAATCGAGCCGGTCGTCCCCGATGTAGACGCGGTAGCCTTCGAAGTCGCGCGGCAACGGACTCGTCGGGTCGATCGCGAATTCGGGCGTGTTGTCCCAATAGAGATCCAGGGCGTTGTGCCGCGCCACCACCTTCAATCCGGGCGAGGGCGGCGGGACCGGGACGATGTAGTGGCGGTCGAAGGCGCGCTGGGCAAAGCGCGAGTGCTCCTGGATCGAGGAAATGTTGTTGTTGCCACCGACCAGCGCGAAGTCGACGCTGATGGTGTCACCCGGATCGATCTGACTAAACGGCCCGGTCGCGAGCACCCCCACCGGATCGCCCGAGCCCGGCTGCAGGGAGTCGCCAATGATGGGCTGGACCGTCCCCGTCGACATGATGGCGTAGCGTTCGGAGTCCTCGTCGCGCAGCGAGCTGCCGGGCGCGTAACCCCATGCGGCGAATGTCGTCTTCTTGACGGTAGCGGTGTCGGCGCGACTGCGCTTGACGCCGAGCAGCTTGATGCCGGTCCAGTAAGGAACGCGTTGCATCACGCAACCCGCAGGCTCGGGCAACGCGAGGCAGTAGTGCTCGCGGAACAGAGCGGGAATGGACTTCACACCCGTCGGGATCTTCATGGTCAAGGTGTCGTCGACGGCGATCCACTTCTTCTTGAACCAGCTGCCGAACTCGCCCGTGCTGCCCGGCGGCCACGCGGTGTAGCCGCACTTGGGCCCGCTCGCCATTTCGGAATAGAGCCCGACCCACACGTCCTGCAGCGGCGGTCCGTTGTTGATGATCTCGAAGTGAAAGAAATTGATGTGGGCGAAATCCGAGAACGACCAGGCGTAATTCTCCTGGTGCACGAGCAGCCCCATCGGCCGGTGCCCCTCACCATTGTTGTCGGAGCGCTTGGCGGGACGGTCGGAGTAGTCGGACAGGAAGTCGAGCTCGCTCACCGCCTTGTGATTGAAGAACTCGTTGTTGGCGAGCGTCGAGCGGACCGTGATGGCACGGCCGGCCGGGGTGAATTCCGTGGCGCCCTGGCTCGCCTGACCCTGCGACCCGTCCAGCGCAGCGGTAACGACGCCGGTAAAGATACCGTTCTCGTCGGTCGCCTTGCCGCCCACCCACAGGCCGCCACGCACCAGGTGCTCATAGCAGGAGCCCAACGGGTACTCGAACGAGGGATCGCGCGAGATGAAGTTGTTGCCGATGAAGCCGTAGTTGGTGATCGTGACGCCGATCAAGTTTCCGGCCGCGACCTTGGCCGCGTAACCGATCGAGTCCGCCGTCGACATGGGGGTCAACTGCGGCGTCGGCACGCTGTGCGGCTCATTGCCATCGACGGGCACGCCGGAGTGGGCGGCCGGGGCAATCGCGAGCATCAGCACCAGCAGGATCGGGAATCGCTTCACTTGCGCCTCTTGTAGCGAACGATTTCGCCACGGTCGTGGTCGGCCACGTAGACGATGGAATCACTGGCGGCGACTCCGGTGGGACCCAGCAGCGGGCTCCCTAGATCATCCGGTTCGATATCGACGCGCTGGACGTAACCGCCGCTCGGGTTGAAGCGCAGCACACGACGATTGCCGGTGTCGAGCACGTAGACGAATCCGGCCGCGTCGGTGGTGATGGCCTTGGGGCCCGAGATGCCCACGCCGTCGCCATCCTGCTCGTAGCGGAAGAATCCCGTGGTGTCGGTGTCGCTGAGCTTCTGGCCCGAACTGTTGCCGAAGTCGGCGACATACAGTCCCTTGGGCAGCACGTTGTTCCACGCCATGCCGCGCGCATCGCGGATATAGCCGATGCCCGTGCCATCGTTGTGCGCCCACGTCGTGTCGCGGTGCCACGCCGCCCCCGGCATGGTGATGTCGTTGGGCACCACGCCGGGATAGCGCGGGCCACGGCGGTACTTGTAGATCTTGAACACGAAGCTGCGTGTGAACAACCGCGGCTCGGTCGCGGCGGTCAGCACGTCGGCGACACCGCTGATGTAGACGCTTCCTTCATCATCCGCGGCGATGCCGTTGACGTAGGCCAGCGTGGTGTCGGAGAAGGTGCTCACCGAGTCGCCACCCAGCAGGCCGTACTCGCGCACACGCCAGTAGCGCGTGAGATCCGTGATGTAACGACGGCGCACCGGCGTCTTGTTGATGCCGCAAGTATCGCAAAAGGTGAACAGCGTCTTGGCGATCAGGGTGTCGCCCCGGTCCAGCACGTAAACGCGATTCGCGAGGGCGCCCGTGCCGTCGCTTCCAGCGGCGATCGCCACCGGGTTGAACAAGCCGCCCTGCATCGAGTGACCCACCGGCGTGGGCTTGGAGAGGAAGTAGTCCTTCACCTCGCCGCGCGCGCCAGCGCCGCTGCCGCCGTGGTTGAACAGCAGGAACAACTGCGTGCCCGTTCCCTGCGTGAGCAAGGCATCCTGGATGCCGTCGAGCCCATGCCACGTCGCGACCATCTGGTAGCTCTGGTCCGTCGGCACCGTGCGAATTCCGCGGCGTTCGGTCGGCAGTTCGAACTTCGAGCCGCAACCGAGGCTCAAGCCCGCGAGCGAGACGAGCGCGATCAGCAGCAAGGCGAAACGCGCGCGCACTAGAACCGCACTCCCAGCGACACCCGGTTGATGGCCCCGAGGAAGTCACCCTGCGTGTAGGCGTAATCGACGTTGAGCTTGCTCTGGCCGAGCGAGGCGTAAAGCCCCGCACCGGCGGAGAACTTGAGCTCGTCGGAATTGAAGTTGTAGCCCGTGCGCAGCGCGAGCTTCGAGTTCCAGGTCCACTCGGCACCCGCCTTCATGACCAGCGCATTGTCCGAGGGCTGGTTGGCCTCGAGCGAGGTGGTCAGGCGCTGCGTCGCATTCTCGATCGGCTCGAACGCGATGCCATAGCGGAACACCGTCGGCGGGTCGAAGCCATCGTAGCTGCGGTGCTCGCCAGTCGTCGGCGAGACCCACTGGCCACCATCCGTCTTGGACTTGGGCTTGAACTGCGAGCCGAAGTTCGACAACGAAGTGGCGATGCGCACGCTGCCGTAGCCCAGGTAATAGATCGAGCCGATGTCGACGAGCACGACATTGGTCACAGGACCCCCGACATCCGACCCCAAGTCCTCGCGCACGAACTTGGCACCGGCGCCGACCAGCAGTTTGTCCGTCCAGCGCCGCGCATAGGCGACGCCCGCGACTGCGTCGTAATAGTTGAACGAGCGGCCCGTGCCGAACGGCTGCAGTTCCGTGGTCTCGTCGATCTGCGTGGTCAACACGCCGAACTGGAACGCCAGCGAGCCGCCGAACTTGCGCACCGGCACCGCCATCGCCATATGCTCGTAGCGGATGTCGGCGGGCCATTCGACGTGCGAGACCAGCAGCTCCTTGCGCTGCATCGAGGCCAGCCCGGCGGGATTCCAGTAGATCGCACTCGGGTCATTGGCGACGGCGACGAATGATTCGCCGAGCCCGATCGCGCGCGCGCCCACGCCGATGCGCAGGAAGCTGCCCGAGGAGGTGCCGACACGCTGGTCGCCCAGCGCCTGCCCTGCTTGCGCGCTGCGCAGCGGCGCGAACGCCAAAACCAGCACCAGCACTGCTACAACCCTATGGAAACTAGAAGTCATAGTCGAAATTCAGGCGCCACTGCGCCCCCGGTCCGTAATTGGAAGGATCGTTGAATTGCGAAACGCGCAGGTAGTCGAAGTCGGCCTTTGAGAATCCGGGGTTCGCTTCGCGCGAAAACAAGCCTTTGCCCCATTCGTAGCCCTTACCCGTGAGCGGGTCGAGGCGTTGAATCAAGTAGTTGTTGAAGATGTTCGTGCCCTGAACACTCAGGTCGATTCTGCGGCCGACGAAATGGAACGAGCGGTTCAGCTTGAGGTCGGTGGTGAACTGCACCATCACGTTCTTGGAGTTCGACTCGCCGACCTGCACGGAGGCGCCATTGACGAGCGCGCGCGGCGTGTAGGGCTTACCCGAGCGCGCCTGCACGGTGAGGTTCATGCCGCCGTGCTTCGCCCAGCCGAAGTATCGCGGGGCCTCGCCGTCGAAGCGGATGTCGAAGTTGCTGTAGAACTGGTGCGGCCGGTTCCACGAAACGAAGATCTGGCCGAGACGCGTGTCGTTGGCGTTGCCGCCGCCTTCGAGCACGATCTTCTGCTCGTTGGGGTCGCTGTCCTTGCCCTGCGTCTGCTGGAACGTATAGGTGAGTTTGCCCGCCCAGTAGCTGCTGCGCCGTTTCTGGACTTCGATCTCGAATCCTTTGGCGCGGGCGAACGAGCCGTTCAAGTAGAGCAGCACCGGCACCAGGCTCGCCCCCTGCTGGCGATTGATCGTGGTGGCGGACGGGTAGTCGTAAACGTCCTTGACGAAGAACGTGATGTTGATCGCCGAGGTCCTGGTGAACTGGTTCTTGGCGCCGACCTCATAGTTGATCGACACCTTGGGATTCAGGTTCGGGTTGCCCTGGAGCGGGAACGCCTCGCTCGAGATCGAAGACAACTTTGAATAGACGTAGCGGTACGAAGGGTTCTGGGTGAACTGGCCGTAGTTGAAGAAGAAGCTGCTGCTCTCGGTGATCGGGTGCGCCACGATCACGCGCGGCGACAGATGCATCTTGTAGCGGCGGCCGAAGAACGAATGGGTCTCGTCATAGAACTGGTCGCGCGTGCCGGCGGTGATGTTGCCGTTCGAGGTGTCAGCCATTGCGGCTTCGGCTTCGCGGCCGGCGAACCAGTAGTCGGCGCGCAGCCCGACGTTGCCCACGAAGCCTTCGTACTCGATGCGGTCACGCAGGTAGAGGTCGCCGATCATCGGGTGGACCTTCCACAGGTCGTGCGAACCGCCCAGCCCGTCCGGATCGAACACCCACGGATCCTGGATGGTCAGGTACTGGACGCTCTGGAACTGGTGCTCGAAGCCCAGCTCGAATTCGTGGCGCTTGAGGAAACGCTGCACTCCGCTGCCTTCGAGCGCCCACGTCGAGTTGCGCGTGTCCTGCCAGGTGTTGTTGTCGCCCGTGTCGTAGAAGTAGTCGGAGCGGCGCGGATCGCCCGGCGGCAGCGAGAAGTCATCGGGTGCTTCGAGTTGGCCCCACTGCTTGCCCATCACGTCGCGGCGCTGCGCGTAGTAGGCGTGCGACACCTGGAACTGCGTGTAGCCCGTCGCCGACAGCGTGCGGCGCCATTCGGCCGATCCCTGGACGTTGTCGTCGAGGTAGGTCGGGGCGTGGTCGATACGATGCGCCCACTTCCACGGGTAGGCCGGCTCGCTCGAATTGCCCTGGGCATCGACGAACGTGCGGCTGAAACCCTGGTCGATCGAGATGCGCTTCTGGAAATTGAAGGCGACCTTGTTGCGATTGTTCGGCTTCCAGGTCAGGCCGTAGCGGGCCGACCAGTCGTTGTCCTGGGACGGCGAGAAGAAGTCGCCGTACGTAAACTTGTGACCGAAGAACGAGTCCTCGTAGCTGGAATGCAGCCGCGCGAACTTCGAGGGGCTGACGAAGCGGTCGAAGAAGCCGAATTCCTTGCCGTCCAACTCGCGGAAGCGGGTCTCGAACAGGCTGCCGGACACGTCGATGATCGAGGTCAGCGTGCCCGCCGGGTTGAGCCCGATGCGCCGCAGCAGCGGGCGGAAGATCGGATCGGGTGCGCCGGCGACCAGCTGCACCGAGCGGCCGCCGAAGGTGCCGTTGCTGATGGTCAGGCCGCCGTCGAACTTCTCGCCGCCGTCCTTGAGGCGCACATCGACGACACCTGACAGCGCATTGCCATACTTCACATCATAGGCGCCCGTCGCGACGTTCACTTCGGCCACCGAGCGCGCGCTCAGCTTGCCGGCGGTGGAGTTACCCGAGACGAGGTCGCGGTTCGTTACGCCATTGACGACGAAGATCGTTTCATCGGCGCGGCCACCGCGGACGTGGATCTGGTCGCCCTCGATGTTGACGCCGGCCTGCTGCTGCAACACGTCGCTGATCGTGGAGACGGGCAGGTTGCGGATCTCGGCGGCAGTGGTGGAGCGGATGGTGGCGCCCTGCTTCACCTCGACGAGGCGGCGCTCGGCGGAGACCTCGATCGCCTTGGTCTCGGTGACCACGATGTCCGTCAGCTCGAAGTTCAGCTGCGTCGTCTTGCCCACGGTGACGGCCACGCCGGGCTTGACCTCGGGCCGGTAGCCGAGGAACTGCACGCGGACTTCGTAGGTGCCCACCGGAACGGTGATGCGGTACTGGCCTTCGGAGTCGGTCAGCCCGCCGAGCCTGGCAGCGGGGATGGCGACATTCGCGAACGGTAGCGCGTGCCCTGTCTTCTTGTCGAACACCTTGCCGGAAATGGCTCCGCGCTCCTCGGCGATGGACAGCGTCGCCAGGACGAGGGCAAACAGCAACAGGGATAGGGTTCGCTTGAGCATGTCAGGTCGGTCCACAGGACCGGGCGGGAAACGTAAGCGCAAGTCCATGCGGAAGCAAGCGCTCACTCCATTTCGGGAGGTCAAGAACCCGGGGCCTCGCCTACATCCCCGCGAAGCGGCGGTCATAGTCGTCCGGGAACTCTTCCATGAAGATTTTGTCGATCTCAAGATTGACCTCGCGCAACAGCCGGGCCTTCTGCGCGTAGGGCAGGAAGGAGCTCTTGAAGCCGTTGATCACGACGCGCTTGACCTCGTAGGGGCTCAAGCGGAACGCCCGCACCGCCAGCGCCATCTCCTGCGACAGCGTGGTGCCCGAGATCAAGCGGCTGTCGGTGTTGAGCGTCAGCCGCAGGCCCTGCTTGAAGTAGAACAGGAACGGATGCTCGCGGATGCTGCGCACCGCCCCGGTCTGCACGTTCGACGACAGGCACACCTCGAGCGGGATGCGATGGTCGTTGACGTACGCCATCAGGTCCTTGTCCTCGCGCAGCCGCGTGCCGTGCCCGATGCGATGCGCCCCGCAATAGTGCAACGCCTGCGAGATGCTGGCGGGGCCGAACGCCTCGCCGGCGTGCACGGTGACGTTGATGTTGTTCTTGAGCACCAGCTTGAACGCGCTCTTGTGCGCCTTGGCGGGGTAGTCGCGCTCCTGGCCGGCGAGGTCGAACGCCAGCACGCCGCGGTTCTTGTAAGCGAGCGCCAGTTCCGCCAGCGCCAGCGAGTAGCGCGGGTTCATCGAGCGAATGCCACAGATGATCACGCCCGTGGTGACATTGAAGCGCCTGCCTGCGTCGGCGAGCCCCGCGATCACGGGATCCACAATCTGGTCGAAGCTCAAGCGCTTCTGGCGGTGCAGGATGGGCGAGTAGCGCACCTCGAGATGTCGCACATTCTCCGCCGCGGCGTCCTCGGCGAGCTCGAAGGCAACGCGGTACAACGCGTCGCGTTCCTGCATCACACTCAGCGTGATGTCGAATATTTTGAGGTACTCACCGAGATTACGGGTGCGCTTGCCGGCCTGCAGCAACTTGGTCAGCCGCGCGAGATTGGTGGTGGGCAGCTTCACGCCCTGGGCGTCGGCCAACTCCAGCACCGTGCGCGGCCTGAGGCAACCGTCGAGGTGACAGTGGATCTCCGCCTTGGGGAGCCGTTCGATGATGCGTCGGGTGATGCGCATGTCTCTCCCGCTCTAGCGGCCGCCCTCGAGCGCCATGATCTTGAGCACGCGGCGCTCGTGCCGGCCACCCTCGAATTTCGTGGTGAGGAACAATCTTGCCAGCCGCTGGGCGAGCCCGCGATTGACGACCGTGGCTCCCAGCGCCATGACATTCGCGTCGTTGTGCAGGCGCGCGTTGAGCGCGGTGGCGTCGTTGTGGCACAACGCGCAGCGCACTCCGAAAATCTTGTTGGCGGCCATCGTCGAACCGATCCCCGCCGCGTCGATCACCAGCCCAAATCCGCAACGGCCGGCGGCGACTTCACGCGCCACGGCGGCGGCGAAGTCCGGGTAGTCGACCGCCTCGGTCGAATGCGTCCCGCAATCGTGGACCCCGAGCCCCAGCTCGTCGCGCAGGTACTGCGCGAGCGATTGCTTGAGGGCGAAGCCGCCGTGGTCGGAGCCGATCGCCACGCGGCGCTGGGCGCCTGGGGATGCGGTGAGTGCGGCGGCGGCGGGTTTCGCGGGCGTTGCCGGAACCGGCGCAGTTAGGCCCCCCTTAAGGTGCTGCTCCACGACCTGGCGCACGACATCGCGCACGCGCCGTTCATCAATGTTCACCATGCGCGGCAGTCTAGCCCGGACGATTCATGAAACGCGAACCGAGACCGGGAGGCGTCCGCCGCGCACCCTCACGCGGCAAACGCCACAACACACGGACAACACACGTGCCGGCAGGCGTAGCGCCGCGGCGCCGCCCGCGATATGCTTGAAGACGAACTCCCCTGCTGGTGAAATCATCGAGAGAAGGATCCCAAGTGCCCAGAATCCCCTTTGCAGCAGCCTGCATTGCGATGTTTGCAGTAAGCCTCGCCCATGCCCAGATCCCGCAGCCCGACTCGCTCGCCGTCCCGTCCGCCGTAGCACCCGCCGTAGCACCCGCTCCGGTCGTGACGAACGGCCGCACTGTTCTCGCCGATGGCACCACGCGCGACCTGTGGACGCTGCCCAATGGGCTGCGCGTGGTCACGCGGGATATCCCGGGCGCCAAGACCGCCACGGTTACCTTGAGCTACCGGCTGGGCGCCCGCGAGGACCCGCCGGCACGTGAGGGCCTCGCGGAACTCGTGGGGCAGGCGGCGTTCACCGGACGCTGCGCCGACGTTCCCGCGCGCTCCATGCTCGAGCTCGACCAGTTGCGCCCCGCCGGCTGGAGCCTGCGCGTCGGCCCGCACCTGACCGAGATGGCCGAATCCTCCCCCCCGGAATTGCTCGCGAGCGTGCTGCACCAACTCGGGGCGCGCCTGACGGGCGTCGCGGTCAATGATTCGCTGCTGCGCCGCAGCCGCACCGAAGTGCAACGGCGGCTGCGCGTGAATTACGACTCGCAGCCGGAGAAGTCGCTGTATTTCTTGAGCGGCGAGATGGCTGCCGGACGCCCCGCCGAGCGCGCGATCCGCTACGCCACGGGCGCTGGCCTCGAAGGCGTCACCTCTCGCGACGTCGCCGAGCTGATGAAGCAGCGGATGTGCCCCGCCAACACGGTGATGTGCATCGTCGGCAACCTCGCGGGCTATGACCTGCACGCGATCATCGAGCGGCAGCTCGGCAGCACCCCGGCGGGCAAGGCCGCGCCAGCGCCGCAGTGGGGCAAGAGCTTCGCCTCGGCCGCGGTGCTCAAACGGCCCGACCTGAAGCAGGTGCTGGGCACCGTCGCGATCATCGCCCCTGCTCTCACTGACTCCCTGCATGCCTACTTCACCGCCTTCACCGCCGCGGCCGTCGGGCCGCTGCGCGCCACGTGGGGAAAGCCCGAGCCGCCGATGACCTCGCGCTTCCAGTACTCGATCGCCACAGACCCGGAATTGGTGCGGTTTTACCCCAAGATCACGCAAGACATCGGCCCCGACCAATCGCTCACCAGCGCCCTGAACTCGAATGCCGACGCGATCCTCGATTCGTCCGCCGTGGCGGTCGCGGCGGGGAACATGATCTGGCTGACCGGCGGCGAGCTGCCGGCGGACCTGCTCCTGCGGGCGCGGACTGATGCCACGGTGATCCATACCCTGTCGACCACGCTGGCGGCACTCGCCTCCTATGAAGACGAGTCGTTCTGGATGGCGTATCGCGAGCGGCTGCTGCGCGCCTACCGCTTCGACCTCGGGCCGTTCCTGTCGGTGTACGCGAACCCCAAGCGCCGTGTGACGCTGGTGCTTCGCCCGCAGGATTGACCCTTTGGCGGGCACGATGTAGCTTGCCAACACATGGCGCGACGCATCCTCATTGGCATCGCCGGAGGATCCGGATCCGGCAAGACTCTCGTCGCCCGAACCATTATTCGCGAACTCGGCTCTGACCGGGTCGTGGTGATCGACCAGGACTCCTACTACAAGAACCTGGACGACATTCCGCTCCGCGATCGCGACGCGCGCAACTTCGACCATCCCGACGCATTCGACAGCGAACTGCTCAAGCGCAACGTTCGCGACCTGCTCGACGGCAAGCCCGTCGAGCAGCCGATCTACGACTACGCGCAGCACCGCCGGCTCACCGAAACGCGCCTGATCGGCGATCACGTCGTGATCGTGCTCGAAGGGATCCTGATCTACCTCGATCCCGAGCTGCGCGCCATGATGGACATCAAGCTGTTCGTTGATGCCGACCACGACGTGCGCTTCATCCGCCGCCTCAAGCGCGACCTCGTCGAACGCGGCCGCTCGGTGGACAGTATCATCCGCCAGTACGAAGAGAGCGTGCGGCCGATGCACCTGCAGTTCGTGGAGCCGACCAAGCGCCACGCGGACTTGATCATCCCCGAGGGCGGCCACAATCGCGTCGCCATCGACCTGGTGAAGACCAAGATCCGCGAACTGCTGCGCGAACGTGGTGTGGAGACCATCCCTTCGGGATAGTCTCCGGCTGCGCGAGCACGCTGATTGCTGCGTTGGCGCAGCCGCCTATAGCGTAGCGAATTAAAGATCTGCGGTTGCCACACTTCGCGCGCGCGACATCTCGCGGCGGCGCAGGTCGCGGCGCACTCCGGTGATGGAATGGAACGCGCGCAGCGTCTCCGCCACCGGCCACGCACCCTCGAAGCCACCCCGCGGCGTGTGCGGCGGGTCGCCGTCCGAGCGGTCCGGCAGCAACGCAGGCCCGCAATCACGCATCAGCGACTGCAGCGGCTCGATGAACTCGAGCGCCGCCGCGCGATCGCCGACGATGCGGCCATGAGCGGTGGCGAGCACCGGCAGCAGCCACGTCCAGCCTGAGCCCAGCACCGCGGCGCGCGCGGCATGCAAGGCATCACCGGTCTCGCGGCCCAGGTAGCGCGAATCGGCCAGCGACAGGCTGCGCACACCGTGCGAGGTCAGCAGGTCGCGCACGCAGCGGGCCAGCACCGAGCGGCGCTGTGGCGCGCTGAGTGGTGAGTCGGGCAGCGAGATTGCAAACAATTGATTGGGCCGGATCGAGGCGTCGGTGCCGAACGGCCCATCGAGCACATCGAACAGGCAGGACGAAGCGGGATTCCAGAACCGCGCGAAGCCCGCCTCGATCCGCGTGGCGCGCGACTCCCAGCGCTCGACGGGACGCCGCAGCCGCCGCGCGAAACCCGTCATCGCGGTGTGCGCGTTGTACCACAGGGCGTTGAGCTCGATTGCCTTGCCATGACGCGGCGGCAAGCCGGCCAGCCGCAGCCGCTGGTCCATCCAGGTCGCATCGATATCGCCCTCACCCGCGCGCAGCAGCCCATCGCTTAAGTCGGACGAAACGCCCCCGCGCGTGCCGCGTTCCATCGCATCCAGCGCGGACTCCAGCACCGGGAACACCCGCGACAGGAAGGCCGTGTCGATGGTGTGCTCAAAGTAGGCGCGCACCGCCTGCACGTACCATAGGACGATATCGGGTGCCGCGGCACCGGCCGGCGCATCGACAGCCACCGCGGCGTCGACCGCGCCGCTCAAGCGTTCGAGAATTTCCTTGGCGCGCTCCGGGCGGCCGGTCGACAGCGTGAGGCCCGGCAGTGCGACCAGTGTATCGCGCGTGAAGTCACCACTCGTGCCCATGCCGGGCACGAGCCCCGGCTGTGAAACGAGCGATCCCGGCGGGTGATCGGCCAGCAGGCTATCCGCCGCGAGCACCAACGAGCGCATCCACGCCGGTGCCTGGCGCGCGACCGTGGGCTGCGCTTGGCGCCATGCCTCGAGCAGGCCGCGCTCGTGCGCGGAGCGGCGCGACAACGCGGACACCAGGGCGAGCGGCCCCGCTTCGCCCGCACCCGCGTCACGGCGGGTGCTGGCGACCAATGTGGTCTCTTCACCGGCCTTGAGCCGCAGGACGAGTTCTGCGGCCAGCAGGTGATCTTCGTGCGCCGGGCTTAAGGGGCTGCCTTCGCGGGCGAGCAGGAAGTCGCGGTGCCAGTCGTGGCGCGGCAGGATCTCAGCGGAGGGCGCCAGCAGCCACAACGGGGTCGCGCCATCGAATGCCTCGATGCGCAGGCCACCCGTGGCCGGTTCGACACGCGCGGTCCACTGGCCGCGGCCCGCGGCGGCGTCCGCCGGGCGATGGTTGACCAGCACGTTGAGGCGCAACCGCGCCGGTTCAGGCGTCGCGCGCAGCCGGTACTGGATGTAGGTGGTGTTCTCGCCCTGCTCCATCCAGATGCGCTGCTCGAGCCGCACGCCGGACATAGTCCACACCCACAGCGGGATGCCGTCTTCGAGGCCGAACGATTCGAGGTTCAGGTAACCCTGGGGGTCACGCGCGCCGCTGCTCCAGCGACTGGTGTCGAGCGCCCAGCGTTGATCGCGGATTTCGAGCGTCGCCGAGAACTTGGCGAGCAGCAACGTCGGCGTGTCGGCGCCCGCGAGTGCGGCGCTCAGCAGCCCGTGCCGGTGGCGCGACAATTCACCGCTGGCGGTTCCGGCGGCGAAGCCACCGATGCCATTCGAGACGCGCCACTCCCTGCGGCCGGCGACGTCCGGGTCGCCGAGCTCGCCTCGTCCATAGCGAAGCTCGTTCACCAATGCCTCCATGCATGAGCAATAGAAATTCAGGGGACCACACGAGATCCTTCCCGTGGCCGCGGCTCATTCTATGATGACGCACCGCTTTGACACAACCGCGCAAGGATCGCTAGCGTCCGCTGCCATGGCCGAACCCATACTGCAACTGCCGCGGACCGGATGGATCGAGGTCATCGTCGGCAGCATGTACAGCGGCAAGACCGAAGAACTGATCCGGCGCCTGCGCCGCGCGCAGATCGCGCGGCAGCGTGTCGAGATCTTCAAGCCCGGCATCGATGACCGCTATGCCGCCGATGCCATCGTTTCGCACAGCGAGCTGCGCATCCCTTCGCGAGCCGTCAAACACGCGAAGGACATCCTCAAGCACGCGCATGAAGCCCAGGTGATCGGCATCGACGAGGGCCAGTTCCTCGGCCGCGGCCTGCTGCCCGTCGTCGAGCAACTGGCCCGCAGCGGTAAGCGGGTGATCGTCGCGGGGCTCGACCAGGACTATCGCGGCCGGCCATTCGAGCCAATGCCCGAGCTGCTGGCCATCGCCGAGTACATCACCAAGGCCCTGGCCATCTGCATGGTGTGCGGAGCGCCCGCCAATCGCACCTACCGCAAGCTCAAGCGCGGCGGCCGGGTCGTCGTGGGCGGCGCGGATCTCTACGAGGCGCGGTGCCGGCGGTGCTTCGATCTCGGACCTCGCGTAAACTCCCGCGCACCGCTCAAACCCGCCCCCGGAGGTACCGATGTCCCCAAGAAAGTTCGCCCTCGCGCTCGCCGCAGCAACCCTGCTAAGCCTGCTGCTCGCCGGGTGCGCTAAGCAGCAGGCGAAGGCTCCCGCCAGCCCCACGGGCAAGCAGTACAAGGTCGGACTCGTGTTCGACGTCGGCGGGCGCGGCGACAAGTCGTTCAACGACGCCGCCTACGCCGGCCTCGACCGCGCCAAGAGCGAGCTCGACGTCAACGTCTCCACACTCGAGATGGGAGAAGGCAACGATCGCGAGGCCGCCCTGCGCCAGTTGGCCCAGAACGGTTCCCAAATCGTGTTCGGCGTGGGCTTCCTGTTCTCCGACGACATCAAGTCGTTGGCGAAGGAATTCCCCAACACGAAATTCGCCTGCATCGACTTCACCGTGACGCCCGGCGAATCGCTGCCGCCCAACCTGGTGGCGCTCAAGTTCCGCGAGGAGGAAGGCTCCTACCTCGTCGGTGCCCTCGCGGGATTGGTCAGCAAGTCCAACCAGTTGGGCTTCGTCGGCGGCATGGAGATCCCGCTGATCAAGAAGTTCGAGGCCGGCTATCGCGCCGGCGTGCTGAGCGTGCGGCCCGGCGCCAAGCTGCTGGTGAAGTACGCCGGCACCACGGGCGCGGCCTTCAAGGACCCCACCAAGGGCAAGGAACTGGCCCTCGCCGAATATCACGATGGCGCCGACATCATCTTCCACGCCTCGGGATCGACGGGACTGGGCGTGTTCGAAGCCGCGCGCGAACTGCACAAACTGGCGATCGGCGTGGATTCGGACCAGTATGACGAAGCGCCGGGAGTGATCCTGACCTCGATGGTGAAGCGCGTCGACACCGCCGTGTTCGAGACCATCAAGCAGGCGCAGGCGGGGCAGTGGACGGGCGGCGTGAAGGAGTTCGGGCTCAAGGAGAACGGCGTGACGTGGGTCGATGACGGCCGCAACCGCAACCTGGTCCCCGACGCCGCGCGCGCCAAGGTCGATTCGCTGAAGGCGGCCATCATCGCCGGCAGCATCGTGGTCCCCACACAATAACGGCGCACTCCATCGTGACTCCAACGCACGCCCCCGCCTGGACCGATCTGGGCGGGGGCGTGCGTGTGCGGCAATCGCAGGCGTTCATGATGAACTCGGGCGTCCTGCTGGACGCCAAGCACACGCTGGTCATCGACCCGGGCGTGCTCGAAGCGGAAATCGAGGATATCGCCCGCGTCACGAAAGATGCCGGAAGCGCCGAGACCACGCTGTTCCTGACGCACGCGCACTGGGACCATGTACTGGGCGCGCCGTGGTGGCCGGGTGCGGCGAGCATCGCCCACGACCGCTTCGCCGCGGAGCTCAAAGCCGGCGAGGCGCGCACGCTCACCGAAGCGCAACGCGTGGCCGCCGAGTTCCAATCCACGTGGACGCGCGGCTTCAGGGCATTCCAGCCTCGGCACGCCGTGAGCGGGCTGCACTACACGACGCGCGGTCCCTGGCACCTGGTGTTCCGCGATGCGCCCGGCCACAGCGACAGCCAGTTGAGCCTGCACCTGCCCGACCGCAAGCTGCTGTTCGCGGCCGACATGCTCTCGGATGTCGAGATCCCCATCCTCAACCGCGATCCCGCCACCTACCGCAAGACGCTCGAACCGCTGCTGCAACTCGCCGAAAGCGGCGCCATCGAGACGCTGGTGCCCGGCCACGGCTCGATCGCGCGCGATCGCGACGCGGTGCTGCTGCGTGTGCGCGAGGACCTCGACTACCTCGACACCTTGATGCAGCGGGCGCGTGCTGCAGCACGCGCCGGCCGCGATCTCGAGGCGACGCAGGCGACGCTCGAGAGCATGGAGTACCGCGGCAAACGCGACGGCCCCTTCCCCATGACCGACGTCCATCACGACAACGTGCGCTTCGCGTGGACCGCCGCGATGACGCCGAAGCGCCGGTGAACGAGGCCGCCGCCCACGCGCAGGACGGCGGGGCGTCACAGCCCCCCGCACGGAACCGCAGCCCCAAGACGCCGGCGCTGCTCGTCGCGCTGTCGCCGCTGGCCGCGATCGTCGTGGCGCTCGCGATCGGCGGCGTGTTCATCGCCGCGATCGGACAGAACCCGCTCGAGATCTACGCGGTGATGCTGCACGAGAGCCTCGCCACCGGCTATGGGCTCGGGCAGACCCTGTTCCGCGCGACGCCGCTGATGTTCACCGGGCTCGCGGTGGCACTCGGATTCCGCGCCGGGATGTTCAACATCGGCACCGAGGGCCAGTTGTACCTGGGCGGCTTCGCGGCAGCCATGGTGGGCGCCACCCTCGCGGGTTGGCCCTCGTGGCTGCTGCTGCCGCTGGCGATGCTGGCCGCCGCCGCCGCGGGGACCGCATGGGGAGCGATTCCAGGAGTGCTCAAGGCGCGCTTCGGCTCGCACGAAGTCATCAACACGATCATGCTCAACTTCATCTCGTTCGCGCTGGTGGCGTGGTTCGGGCGCTCGGTCTACCAAACCGCCACCGTCCGCACCGCCGAGATCGGTGCGGGTGCCGTCATCCCCCGGCTGGGCGAGTTGATCCCGGCGTTCAAGGGGACTCCCGCGAACCTGTCGATCGTGGTGGCGCTCGCCATGGCCGCGGCGACGGGCGTGCTGTTGTTCCGCACGCGGCGCGGCTACGAACTGCGCGCGGTCGGCCTGAACGCGCCCGCCGCCGAGTACGGCGGCATCTCCGTCGGCGGCGCCCAGATCGTGGCGATGGCGCTGTCGGGGGCACTGGCAGGGCTCGGCGGCATCAACTTCGTGCTCGGCTACAAGCACTTCTTCGAGCAGGGCTTCTCCGCGGGCGCCGGATTCTTAGGCATCGCCGTGGCGCTGATCGGCCGCAACCATCCGGCGGGCGTCATCATCGCAGCACTGTTCTTCGGCGCCCTGTCCTACGCCGGGCTCGTCATCAATGAGCGCGTCCCGCGTGAACTCGTCGACATCCTGCAGGGACTCGTCATCCTCAGCGCCATCGCCACCCAGCAAGTACTCGAACGGGCAGCGCGAAGGATGCGTTGACCATGGAACTCGTGCTGTTCTTGGCCGCCACCCTGCGCATCAGCGTGCCGTATGCGCTGGCAGCACTAGGTGCTGCGTTCAGCGAACGCGGCGGCGTCATCAACATCGCGCTCGAAGGCATCATGCTGGTCGGAGCGCTCGCCTACGTGCTGGGCGCGCATGCCACGGGCTCCCCGTGGATCGGCGCGGGCTGCGCCGTGATCGCGGGCGTGGCGACGGCGGCGCTGCACGCGTTGGTCACGGTGACGTTTCGCGCCGACCAGATCACCAGCGGACTCGGTATCAACCTGCTGGCGGCGGGGCTCACGCGATTCGTGCTCAAGCAGGTGTTCCACTCCTCGTCGAATTCCAGCCGCGTCGTCGGCTTTGAGGGCTTTTCGGTGCCGGGGATCCTGGGCGTCCCGGGTCTCGGTCCCGTGTTCGCTTCGCCGCTGGTGCTGCTGACGCTGGCGCTGATCGGGGCAGGCCACTGGCTGCTGTTCCGCTCGGTGTTCGGGCTGCGGCTGCGCGCCGCGGGCGAGCGACCCGAGTCACTGACCACGCTGGGGTTGTCGGTGGCGGCGCAGCGCACGCAGGGCGTGCTGATCTCCGGCGCGCTGGCGGGGCTCGCCGGTGCGTGGCTCGCCAGCGAGCAACACTCCTTCACCGACGGCATGACCAGCGGCCGCGGCTACATTGCGCTGGCGGCCATGATCGTCGGCAAGTGGTCCCCCATCGGGGGAGCGGCGGCCTGCCTGCTGTTCGGCGCCGCGGAGGCATTGCAAATCACCTTGCAGGGCTCCGCCTTCCCCAGCGAACTGCTGCAGATGCTGCCCTACCTCGTGACGATGCTGGCGCTTGCGGGCTTTATCGGGCGGGCGATTCCCCCGCGTTCCGTGGGGGTTCCGTACGATCCTGAACAACCCTCATGAGATTTGCCATTTCCTGACGCTCCGTTCGCAGGTTTGAGTGGTCCAATGGACTGACCGACGCGTAGTCTAGCCGCCGATGCAACCGAGGAACCGATGACCTTCGTTCGCGCAACCGCATTCGTGATCCTGGCTTCGCTGCTCATGGCAGCGGCGCCAGCATCCGCGAGTGCAATCGTTCTGGTGAGTGCCCGCGCCGTGCACACAAGCGTGCACCCGCACGCGCGCGCCCATCACCATCACGCACGCCATCGCCATGCGACGAACGCCGAACTGCGCGCCGGGTCGCAGCGCCACAACTCGCACTCGCGCAGGGGCAGCCCGACGGTGCCGCGCCAGCGGCCGGCAGGCCGCGCGCATGCCCTACCGCCGCATGCCTACAACAAGCTTCAGCGCGGCCATGAGCGGGGCGGCGCGCCTTACGCGCTCGGGCTCGCCAGCCTGAGCCTTGGGCTGTGGACCACGGGCACTTCCCTGTCTGCAACCGAGAACGACCGCGTCACCGATCCACGTCTGGGACACTTGAAGGGCCGGAGTCCGCCGCGCGGTAACCCGCCTAGCGCGATCGCCAGTTGCTCCGCGTGCGCCATTGCACCCATGCGCGCCCCCGCCGAACCGTTCCGCCCCTCCCGCAGTCCCAAGCCTGGCGCTGAGCCCCGCGCGAAGGCCCGCCGCGATCCCCGGCCCACCGCTGAGTCCAACGCGACGCCGCGCCCGATTGCCACCCGCATCGCCACGACGCCGCGCCGCGATGCGCTGACCGCCACGACTTTGTCGCGTGTGCTTGAGCCTGCCGCGACCCCCAGCGCTCCCAGTTCAATCGCAGTTGCTACTTCCATAAACCCCGACCGTGCCTTCGAGGGCAGGGCGGCCGGTCAAACTTTGCCCTCGCGGAGGAAATTCGCATGAAGCGTTTTACCGTCTCGCTGGCTGCTGCAGCCCTGGTCCTGTCGCTCGGTGTCGCCGCTCACGCTAATGAAACGTCGACCACCACCCCGGCCCCGGAGGCCAAGCCGGCCCACCACGGCCATCACCACAAGGGCAGCATGGCGAGCAAGGAATCGTCCGCGCTCGACCTGAACAGCGCGTCGAAGGAAGACCTGATGAAGCTGCCGGGCGTCGATGACGCGACCGCGGACAAGATCGTCGCCGCGCGTCCGTTCACCATGCGCTCGGAGCTGGTCAAGAAGTCGGTCGTCACGAAGGCCGAGTACGCGAAGATCAAGTCCAAGGTCACCGCGAAGAAGTCCTAGTTCCGTCGCAATCCCGTGGGTGCCGGCCCGCATGGGCCGGCGCTCCGTTCAAACTGGAAGGCAAACGGGCACTCGCCTTCCTTGCAATCCCAACGTGCCCATTGGGAGTCTCACAAATGAAGCGTTTCGCCTCCGCTGCCGCACTCATTGCATTCGCCTCCACGTTGACCGTCATCAGCGCGTTCGCCGCGCCGGTCGGCACCACGACCACAAAGCACATGCAGGCTGCGACCACGTCCGCTCCGGCGGCCGCGGCGCCTGCGACCGAAGCCGCAAAGCCGATGGCCAAGGCTTCGAAGACCTCTGCCAAGAAGATGGCGAAGGCCGCTCCGGCCGCGCACACGATGGTCGACCTGAACAGCGCGTCGAAGGAAGACCTGATGAAGCTGCCGGGAATCGGCGATGCGATCGCGGACAAGATCGTCGCCGGCCGGCCGTACAAGGCGAAGTCGGAACTGTTGAAGAACAAGACGGTCAACGCTCCGACGTACTCGAAGATCAAGGGTTGGGTCGTCGCGAAGCAGGCGCCGGCCACCAAGTAGTACCGCGAACTTCAGCGAACGGCCCCGAAACCCATGGAAGGGATTCGGGGCCGCGCTGTTTTCGTTCTTGCTTGGTGTCGTCTAACCCCCCAGCGGACGGGAGGAGCTAACTCCCAGAGTGCGAAACCCTAAGGCAGGATCTCTACCCTGATGATCTTGTCGCCTTGGACGACTTGGCCTACTACATCATCCATGCCTTGGATGACATGCGCAAAAATCGTGTAGCGGCCGTCCAGGTGGGGTTGCGGGGAATGGGTGATGAACCATTGGCTGCCGCCGGTGTCCTTGCCGGAGAGGGCCATCCCTACTTGACCGGCGTCGTAGTGCTGCATGTTGTATTCACAGCGGATGGTGTAGCCGGGGCCGCCGGAGCCAGTGCCTGTTGGGTCGCCGTCTTGGATCACGAAATCGGGGACCACGCGGTGGACCAGGTCGCCGTCGAAGTAGCCGCGCTGGGCGAGGCGCACGAAGTTTCGCACGGTTTGCGGGGCTTCATGGGGGTAGAAGGCCCACACGATGTCGCCGCGCGTGGTGAAAATGACGGCGCCTTTCGCGGTGGGATCGCGGAAGAACTCTTCATCGTGGACAGCGGGTGATGCCACGCGCGAGGGCGCGGCGTGTTCGAGACGGTCGGCGGCCTTAGCGCGGCCCAGCGTCTTGAGGGCATCGATGATCGACAGGCGCGCATCGGGCCCTAAGTCGTTCACATGAGTGGCGTATGCGCGCGTCAGAATTCCGGCGCTCGCGGTGTCGCCCAGGGCGCCGAGCGCCGAGGCGCACGAGGCGACGACCAGCACTGAGGTGTCGGCAAGGCCGGCGGTGAGACGCGCGGCGGCGCCTAAGTCGTGACGGTCGCCCATGACTTCGGCAGACGTGGCGCGTTCGAATACGGTGGCGTTCGCCGCCAACCGCTCGGCGAGGATGGCGGCGGGTTCGCCGCCCGTGGGCAGTGCGCGAAGGGCCTCGAGCACGGCGATGCGTACGTAGACCACGGGGTCTTCAAGCAGCGGCCGCACGGCGGGAAGCTCGCTGATGCCGCGCCGCGTGAGCAGCGCGCGCGCCGAAGCGCCACGCGTTGCGGCGTCGGGATCGCGCAAGTGGGAACGCAGCGAATCGGCGAGCCGCAATTGTAGCGCCGAGTCCGCGCGCACCCAGGCGAAGCGCTCCGCCAGCGCGGTCGCGGCGGTGACGCGCACGTAGGGATGCGGATGCGACAACGCCTTGAGCACGCTTGTGGGGCACGACGAACAGGTGGTGTCGCCGATCATCTGGATCCCGCGCAGCGCGTTGACCACCACGGATTCGTTGGCGTCATCGAGCGCGTTGATCAAGTAGGCGACGCCGCGCACGCTCTTCTGGCGGCCGATCGTACGCGCGGCGTGCGCACGCACCAGCTCCTCGGGATCCGAGAGCTGGAGGGCAGCGCGCAGGACGATGCGTTCGGGCGCCACGATCTTCTCGAGCGCCCACAGCACCCGCCAGCGCACCTGCGGATCGGTGTCGTTGAGCTGCGCGAGCAGCGGATCGACGGCCGTGGAATCGGCGAGCCGCCACAACGCCACCGCCGCGGCCGCGCGCACTTCCGTATTGGGAGCGGCCAGCGCGTGGGTGACGACCGAGGTCGCGGCGTGATCGCCGAGCTTGCCCAATGCCTCGAGCGCCAACGCGCGCAATGGCTCACCCGCACTGGAGGCGAGCGCCAGCAGCGCCGGACGCGCCGAGCGATGGCCGATCTGCCCGAGCGCGAACACCGCCTCGCGGCGGACGGCGAGACTCGAATCGATCACCAGCGGCAAGAGTGCCATGACCGTGGTGGAGTCCTGCAGCCGGCCCACGGCGCGCACCGCGCGCGCGCGCACGACGGCATCGGGATGCTTGAGGTAGACGCCGAGCCCACTGCTGCTCCACTTGCGCTCGTCTTCCAGAATGGCGATAGCGCGCAGCGGCGCCGTCTCGCTGACGGTGATGCGCCCGGGAGCCGGCCTCGGCGCGGGCTTGTGCGACGCGGGCGTCGAGGGCGCCGCGGGCGCCGCGGGCGCCGCAGGCGCCGCAGGCGCGGGCGCCAGGGTGGCGGGCGCGGGGCGGGACGCCGCGCTGCCGGTCGCGGCCTTGCGCGCGATGGGCGTCGCCGGGGCCGCGAGGGCCTGCGTCGACGTCGACGCAAGCATCAACGCCAGCCAAAACCCCAGTGCGCACACGTAGGACACGCGAAGCTGCGGACACGCGAGTCTCGAATCCATGCCTGCCTCCCCAAAGGACAGCGGCCACTCATCGCTCATCGGGCCGGGGCGCTCAGCTGCGCGCCGGCGCCGCGAGAGTAGCGGGGCACACGGTTGTCGGCCAGCCCGCTAAGGCGTGTGCCGCTAAGGCGTGTTGGAGGAGCTCTGCTCGACGGCGCGGCGCGGGCGGCGGAGCTTGATCAGCCGGCCCTCGAACTGATCCGATGAGGTACCGTTGCTCGCCACGATGCGCACGAGGTACAGGCCATTGGCGATTGGCTGGCCCTCGGCATCGGTGCCGTCCCAGGGAAGCTGCTGGTAGCCCGGTTGCACGGCGTGATCGGTGCGGCGGTAGATCAACCGTCCGGCAACGGTGTACACACGGATCTGGACGTCGGCCGGGGTGGGACTGACGAGGCGGAAGCTGAAGTTCGTCCCGCGCACGTCGTCGAAGGGATTCGGGAACGCCAGCGTGTTGCGCAGCGAGACCTTGTCGCCGCCCGCATCGACGACGAACACGTGCGCGACGGTGCCGCCGCCCTGCGCGGTCGTCTCAACGCGATAGTCGCCCGCACTGAAATCAGCATGCGGCAGCGTGAGCGTCCATTCGCGATTCGTCGTGTCCCCATTGGCCGCGGCGAAGCCGAACGTCACCGGCACGTTGTTGAGCGTCACGGTGAGCCCCGCGGGCAACGTGAGCGGCGCAGGCGACAACACCGTCAGGGTCAGCACCGAGTTGCGGCCCACGGACTCGCCCTCGCCCAACGGGGCGCCGTCCGCGCGCAGCACGGTCTGGAACGGGAAGAGCGCATCGAATCGCTCGGCCACGCCGTAGCGGTCGGTCGTGCGGATCGTATAAGTGTAGCTGTCCGGCGTGAGGCTCGTGCGGTAGGTCAGGTGGAAGCGCCTGCCCCCGTGGCTTGCGGCACCACTGTCGGTCAGCGCGGGAGTGAGCGTATAGGCTGAAGGGTCCAGGGTCGTCGTCACCCCCGCCAACGTCCGGTCGAGCGCGATCGAGGCGAGCCGCACGTTGGACACGAGATCCGCTTCGAGCCGCAGCGTGTCGCCGACGGTGCGCAGGCGCACCGGGGCGCCTGTGCTCACCGGCAGGGTATTCGCGGTCACCACCGACTGCGGGGCGCCCATGGTGATGCGCGTCATCGGGTCGCCGAGCAACTGGTAGCTGATGCCGACATCGGCTTCCCAACCGGACTTCACCTGGGCGTTGCGGAACAGCGTGAGCGCCACGGACTCGCCGAGGATCACACGCGAGCCGCCCGACCCCAAGTAGGGATCGCGCGGCGGATCGATGAACAGTGCGCGCGCGAACTGCTGCGTCAGGTGGTTGAAGTAGTCACCCGGCAGCAATTCATACCCGCTCGAAGCCCACGACGCGATCGCCCCCTTGCCCGGCAGCGTGACCATCTCCTCGCCCAGCGAAGGCCCGATGGGTCCCCCCTCGATCACCACGCCGAAGGCGTTCGGGTGACACGAGAAGGCGCTGAACAGGAACGGCTTGTCGACGTTGTTGAACAACTGCAGGTCGTCGATCGAGGAGTTCTTGTAAAGGTCTTCGTGCGTGAGCACGTAGGGGTTGGCGTGGCCCTCAAAATTCCACCACACGCGGCCTTCATTGAGGTGCTGCATCAGCTGCGGCGTGACATTGAGGTGGCAATAGTCCTGGGTCGCGCGCCAGTCCGTGCGACAGGTGCCGAAGCCGGGATCATCATAGGTCGGGACGCCCGCGAGGTAGTCGGCGAGCGTGAACATCTCGATGTCTGAGGCCGGATAGCCACCCGGGCCCTCGAGCTCACCGCGCGTCACATCGTTGAGCGTGAAGAACGCGGCCTCGTCCGACTTCAGGCAATACGCCGGGCCGCCGCCGCTGCCGAAGAACGATTGCGTCGAGAACTGGTCGTCGGAGCACAACATGATCTTGCGCCGCCACGCCTGGTCGGGCTGGACGTCGTCGTACTTGATCAGCTTATCGACCATCGAGACGGCCTGTTCCGGCGTCGACACCGGCAGACGGCCAATGAACATGTCCTGCAGGTATTTCCCGGTCAGCGAGCAGCCGCCATCGAGGCACCACACGTACCACGGGTCACTCGGCACCGATTCATAGACGGTGGTCTGCACCTCGGGGATGCCGACCGGCGCGGCGATGCGCTGCGCCGGGACCAGATCGGGGCCGGCCGTACCCATCTGGTTGAGCGGGTCCTCGCTGCCATCGCCCATCAGCGTCACGAACTTGGCGCCCCATGTGTCGTAGCTGTACTTGACCAGGCGCTTGACCGAGTAGGACGACTTGCGGCCGCCGTTGAACTCGTCGTTGACGGCCTCGAGCGGGCAGACCAGTACGCGCAGGCCCTGCGTGCGCCGATGCGCAGCCAACCGCTCGGCCGAGGGAAGGAGAATCTCCGGCGCGATGATCAAGGCGTCCTGCGCCCCGCGGCCGGCGAGATTCTGCCGCGTCACCGTGAAGAACTTCGTGGCAGGCAGCGTCACCGGCACGTCGAAGGCGACATAGCGCCGCAGCGCCCCGCTCGGGCTCGTGTCCTGGAAGCGCACGGTGTAGGGCGCCGCGCCCGTGGAGATCAGCGAATCGGCCAGCACCAACCGCACCGGCGCCAGCGAGTCGGTGACATCCCACACACGAATGTTGCGCGTGCCGAAATTGCTGCCGTTGATCTGGAACGCACCGGCTGCAGAGTCGCTATTGCAACGCAGCTGGCCGGCCATCGCCTTGTAGCGGCGCGCATAGCCGATCTCGTACCAATTGATGCCGGCGTTCATGATGTTGCCGATCGAGGTCAGCGTCTTGCCGAACATGCGGATGGCGTTGTTCTTGCCGTTGGTGAACGAAGTGCCGGGCACCGAACGGCGCGCCGTGTTCGTGCTGCGCCCCCGCCACTGCGTCGAGTCGATCGCCATCGTCCAGGTGCCCGCGGCATTGCGCACCTCGGCGTAGGCGATGTGCGTCGCGGGACCGCCGATGACCGTGGACTTGAGACCCACCCACTGCACTCCCACCTCGAGCCGTCGCGTGACGTCGATGTCGTTGATCTCGAACGGGTAGGTATCGGTGAACGCCGGATCGTTGCGATCGTAGAGGCCGACGCCAGTCCACAGGAACTGGTCGGTGTTGGTGTCCGACTCGGCGGGAACATTCGGCGGAAAGCCCGGGTTGAAGACGTTCACGTAGAACGTCGTCTTCTCGTAGTCCTGGACCGTGCGGAACGACGACAGTGGTGTCAGCGCCGGGCCGTTCCAGCCCGAACGCTGCGCTACGCGCGCGCCGGGGCGGCTGCTCAGGTAGGTCGCGAACACCGCTTCGGCGTCGCCCCAGGCGCGCTGCGCGATCGAGGCGCGCGAGCGTTCGGCCCAGTTTTGCACGAACACGACGATGCGATCGGTGTTGTTGAATACGCCATCGCTGTTGCGATCGTCCACCTCGATCGGCAATTCGATCGTGGCGTAGGCGGGATTGCCGCCCGCGACGAACTCGTGACGGTGGACACTGAGCTGCGAAATGGTGATCCCCGCCGGGAATCCCGCGGCGGACAGGTTGGCGAAGGTCAGCGCGTACACGCCCGTCGTGTCGACGAGGCAGCGCACCTCGGAGTTGTCTTCATCGAAGCCCGCGACGGCCGAGGTCCCTGCAGCCGCTTTGGCACCCAGGCTCGAAGCGTTCGCGCGGCGCATCAACTCGGAAGCGGGAAGCGTCGCGCTCTTGAGCGGCGTCCCCCACGAGCGCGCGGCGTCGAAGTTGAGCACTGCCCGCTCGAGCACGGCGTCGAACTGGCGGTCCTCGACCGGGGGGGCGGCGGCCGCGCGCAATGCGGCGGGCGTAACGCCGGCGAAGTCCAGGCGCACCGTCATCGAACGCCGCGACCACACGGTGCCGCTCGCTTCGTCGTAGCGCACCGGACGCACACGCAGCGTCACCATCCGCTGGCGGCGGACCGTGAAGGGGTCGCTGAGTTCGATTGCCGAGGTCGGCCAGGGCCCATCGGCGATCGCCGCAATGCGATCCACGATGGGCACGAGCCCCAGCTTGCCGGCGTCATCGCGGAAGCCGGGCTTGCCACCCACCACCAGCTTCACGCCCGAGCGGACGTCCTCCGCTCCGGAGTCGATCAGGCGAGCGCTCACCCGCGCTCCCGGCGGCAAGGCGATCAGCCCCGCCGCGATCGGCAGCGAGGGCCGCCCGGGGTCACCCGCGGCATCGAGCCCCGCTACACTGACGCGCACGCGGCCATCAGGGCCGGCAGTGCCCCACTCAAGCGCAGGCACCTCGACGCGCACGGTGATGCCGTGGACATCGGAACTGACGATCTGGAGCCCTGCTGCGTGGGCGCCGGGGGTGCCAACCATCCACAGGGCGAACGTCAGCGCCAAGCGTCGGGTACTGCGGGAGAGCAGCATAGGAGAACCTGAGTCTAGGGACTGCGCGGGAACAGGGTCAAACGTGAGTGGTACGATCGGCCGATACAGGAGTCAGACCTCAGGGAGGGGGACATGTTCGCGAAGCGCTTGATCTGCTGGGTTTCGGCTGGAGTGGTGCTCGCCTGTAGCGCCGGGCTGGCCGACGCCTCGGAATTGCCGGATAGCGTGCTCGTACGAATCGAGGGACGGCGTGACATTGTCCGGTCCTTTGCGCTGCGCCGCTGGGCGCAACGGCCCGCCGCAACTCCTTCCGATTCCATTACCCCGGCGCGGGTCTCGCAGTTTCTCGATCTTCTGGCCGACGAGGGCGTCATCACCGAGGCAGCCGTGCGCGAGGCCGCCCCGTGGAGCCCCGCGGACAGCGCCGAGGCACGAACGCTCAAGGACCGCGTGGTGATGGCCGTGGCGCTCGATTCCGTGCTTGAGGCCGCGCGTTCGCAAGCGCTGGCGCCCGCCGACAGCGCCGATCTGGCGGGAGCGCTGGGTGTGAGGGCGCGCGCCCAGACCGTCGAGCGCCTGAAACCCAGCTACGACGCCCCGGCGATCGAACGGCTAGCCAGCGCCTTCGCAGCGCTGCCCAAGCCCTCCCCCGATTCCACCCTGGCCGCCCAGCTGCGCGTGCTCGCGCGCCGCCCGCTGCTCACGCCCGGCGACTCGAGCCGCGTGCTCGCGCACTCGAGCGTGGGCAATATCCTCGCGGGCGACATCGTGGCCGCGTGGGGGCGCTTGAGTATCGCGGTGCGGCCGCGCATCGACACGAGCGAGCAGGTCCGCGACATGATCGGCAACCAGTTGTTCGAGCGCATGCTACGCCACGCCGCCGCGAGCGGCCGCTTCGATCACGACCCGCAGGTGACGAGCACGATGGAGCAGTATGCCGAACAACTGGCGCGCACCGCCTATCTCGAGCGCGAAGTGCTGCACGGGCTCGCTGCCGACTCGAGCGCCATCGCCGCCTACTGGACCGCGCACTCGAGCGAGTGGGCGCTGCCCCGACTCGTCCGCGGGATCAGGCTCGTGCTGACGGACCTGCCCGCGGCGATTCGCATGGGCGCGGCCCTCGCCAACGCCGCGCAGGCCGAGAGCCTCGCGACGCGCGCCGAGCGAGGGGGCGCCCACTACCGCTTCGCGGTGAGCGAGCACTCGGATTCCGCGCTGTTCCGCCGCGCCCTCGCCGCCGGTGCCAACACCGTCGTGGGCCCCGTCGCCGATGGTGGCAACTGGTGGATCGCCAGGGTCACCGAGCTCCAGCCGGCGCGCACACGCACTCGTGCCGAGGTGTACGACGAGGTGGCCGCCCAGTGGTACAGCCACGAAGCCGAGCGCCGCGTCGAGACACTGGCGGCCCGGTTGCGGCGCTCCACGCGCGTCGAGTCCAACCCCGCCGCTGCGCGGCAACTGGCCCGCGAGCTGCGCGATTCCACCCGCCCGAACGCATCTGCAAGCACTCCGTAGAGGCCTCGTCATGTTGTTGTGGCGAATCGGCCCTGAATCTTGACGTCGCTTGCGGCACCCCCCTAACCTTAGAGGGGTATGCACTGGGGCGCCCACGCTGAATGGCGCTCCCCGGCGCAACGCTCCCTTAAAGCCGCCCTTTCGATGGAGAGTTCATGAAGCGAATCCTCGCGGCCAGCACCTTAGGCCTGGCAGTGCTTGCCTGCCTTTGGCTCGCCCCCATCCTCTCAACTCCCGCGCGCGCCGCGCATGATGCATCGTTGGCCGATTCCGTCGTGCTGGCGCGGGTGGACAACCGCGTCATCCGGGTGGGGGACTTCCGCGACCGCTTCGTCAATTCGGACCCCACGAGCCGTCCCGGGCAGGACAGCCTGGGCCGCATCACATTTCTGCAGTCGATGGTCGACAAGGAGCTGATGGGACTGACGGCACAGGCGCTGAAGGTCCCCCTCGATCCCAACGACCGGCTGATGACGCAAGTGTATGAGTCAAGGCTGCTCGGTTTCCTGGCGTTCCAGAAGCGCGTTCGCGAACCGGTGGTCGTCACGGAGAAAGAGCTCCGCGACCTTTACACCGAACAGGCTTCAGAGTTACGGCTGCGCTATATGCTCTTCGCCGACGAGGCCACCGCGGAGCTTGTGCACAGCCAATTGGTGCGCGGCAGGATCACCTGGCATGACGCCGCCACCCGCTACTCCAGCGGTCCCGATTCGCTCGTGGACGGTGATATGGGCTGGCGCGAACGCGGCGGGCTCAAGGACGCCCCCATGGTTGCGCTGTTCAAGCTTCGCCCGCCCGGCATCTCGGCCGTACTCCGGGATTACGAGGGCTACAAGATCTGGCAGTGCCTGGGCCGGCGCCCCACCCAGGTGCCCCCATATACGGCAATGCGGCGGGCCCTGATGATGGACTTGCAAGGTTCCCGCGAGACCGTACTCGAGAGTGAATTCATGTCGGAATTATCCGCCATGGCCAAGCCTCACTACGATACGACGTCCGTGGTCTGGCTCGCAGAGAAATTCAGGATCGCGAATGAGGGCATCGGGGCTCCCGGCAGCAGCACTGTGGATCTACGCAGCCGGGTTCCAATATTGAGCGAGGCCGACACCAATCGGGTGATGGCCTGGACCGCCACGAACAAAATCACATGTGGTCACCTGATCACGGTCTACAAGGACATCCCACCGATCGGTCGGCAGCACATCGGCACACCCGCAGCTTTGTTCCACATGTTGCAGCGCATGGTGCTCGAACCATGGGTGATCCGCTACGCGAAGCAGCAGCAGCTTGATCGCGAGCCCGGCTATATCGAAACGGTGGAGCGCCACCGCGAAGGCCTTAGGGTGCAACATCTGTACGAGGACTCCGTGCAGGCAAGAATCGCTGTGACAGAGGCGATGCGCCGTGACTTCTACGCCGCGAACCAGCGCAGCTTTGTGACCCGTGAGCGCGTTCGATACGCGCTGATCCCGCGCATGACGGAAGCCGGGGTCGACTCGGTCATGTCGAGACTGAAGGCGGGCGAGACACCGCAGGCCATCCTGGCCCAGGACTCCACGATGGGGATGACGCGCGGCTCGATCCGTGAGGCGCTCGAAGGCCAGCCGCACACCTACCACGCGCTGCTGTTCGAGGAATTGCGTCAGGGGGAATCAGGCAAGCAGTACCTGAGCATCGACAAGCTGTGGGTCGTCTTCCACATCATCAAGCACGAAGTGTCGCGACCGATTCCCTACGCCGAGGCGC
The DNA here is from genome assembly GCA_031366795.1 of Candidatus Eiseniibacteriota bacterium. Lineage (GTDB taxonomy): Bacteria > Eisenbacteria > RBG-16-71-46 > RBG-16-71-46 > RBG-16-71-46 > JANLWK01. Next base: position 29,228 of record JANLOX010000261.1, read on the forward strand.
GCGACATGGTAGACCAGTCGCTCGATGAAGTGGTGGCGGATAGGGTGCTCAATGAGTTTCTCGAGCGGCTAAGGGCAAAGCATCGGGTCGAGATGCATCCTGAGCTTACGAGAACGATTTCGCTGACGGAGAAGTCCAGCGACTTGGGCGTTCCCTCAGGCGAATAGGGCGCGCGCCGGCATCGGATCGAGCGCTGACCTCTGCGGAACACGCTGCAGGCGCGAAATCAGTCTCCCGAAGGGATTCCCGAAGGGGTGTCCACGCCTACCGGCAGGCTGCCGCGGCTGGGTGGCGCATGACGCGGCACCCAGGTTTCCATGGCCAAGCGTGTGCGGCGCGTGCCGATGCCCTGCCGCGGCGCATTCCAGGTGACGGTACGCTCGGGCCCGATGCCGAATACGAGCGACTCGCTGCCCTTGCGGGACGAACGAACGCGACCGCCGATCCAGGAGATGCGCATGGGCAGGTTGCACCCCGCGAGGTAGGCGCGCGCGCGCCGCAGCGTGACCCGCCCGAAGAAGTAGCACTCGTTCGGGTAGAGGTTGTAAACGTGGGCGAACGGCACGTCCGCCGACAGGTCCAAACGGCCCCGGCCCCCGGCGTGGGTGTAGCCGACGCGGCCGCCCACCAGCACCTTCCACGGGGAGGAACAGATATCGCTGCTGAGCAGGTCGAAATCCACGGTCAGGTTGCCGGCATTGGCGCCTGCGCGGTCGAGGTTCCAGAACTGCCCCAATGTGTCCCCACGCTGTGGCTCGAACAGCAGCGTCCCCGTCATTCCCATCAGCGGCAATACGTTCCGCGGCGAGCGGATCGTCAGGTACAACGTGTCCGCGCCGGTCGTGTCCGAGCAAACGGCTGCGATGGCCTGGGTCGCGCGCGGATCGCCCCACGGCGCCCTCCAGGACATGAACAACTCCGGACGCTGGATCGCACTCGAAGGGTGCGTTTGGGCTGAGGCGACACCGGACGCCAGCACGATGCCGAGCAACAAGGATGAGAGCCGCGTAACGAGCGTCATGGTCAAGGACCCGATTGGGGAAATGAGCCGCGCGGCTAGCGCGCCCGGCCAGTCAGCGGTAGAGCATCTTGATGCGACCCCAGCTGACACGTGTCACTGGGACCGCGTCGCACGTCGCGGTCAGCGACTGCCATGTCGCGCGATTCGATTCGGGTGCGCTTGGAGTCTCGAGGATGACCTCGCCCGGCACGCTGCCCGGAATCCGAACCAATCGCACGGAATTCAGCAACAGGCACGCCGGGATTTCACACCCCGGGCAACCCGACCCCGGGTCCTTCTGGAACGTCAGGCGGGCCGCATAGTAACGAGTTCCTGCTGCCAGCGCACGCGGTGCGGACGACAACACCGCGAACGAAGCCACGATCCGGGCCTGGTTGGCGGCGTTGTGCGGAGCGCCGGCTGAATACACCGGAGCCCCGGAGAAGGTCGCCCCGTTTTGCCAGAAATCCGCGCATGCCGACAGCCCCGGGAAGCTGGCGCTGGCGATCAGTTGGCCATCACGGCAGGCGCCCGGCGCGTATTGCCACCACGGCGGCAACGTCACGCCACTCCCCTGCACGTCGATCACCACCTCGATCGCGATGACGCTGTCCACCGGAGTGGCCAGCTCGAAGGACACGATCAGGTCCGCGCTGCCCGTCGCCTGGCAAGCCCCCATCATCGCCGGCTGGCTCAAGGCCGACAGCGGGCAGTCATTCCAGTTGAGCGACAGTCCGGGGGCCGCAATCGCACCGGCCGGCAACGCGAGCCACAACGCACCCAGCAGCACAGCGGTGAGTGCGAAGGAACGCGGCGTCTTGTTGTGGCACCGGCCCCGCGGCCGTGGGCTCACTTGCGCAGCGAGTCGGGCGGTGCGATGGCCGGCAGCTGGCCCCCGTTGAACACCACGCTGTTGAGCATCTGCGACCCCGATTTAAGCACCGTGGTCGGTGCATTGCTGAGCGAGCCCGGGGTGAGGCTGTCGAGGGTGATGCTGACCGGCTGGGTACAGCCCGTGAGATTGCCGCCGCTCGATTCGGCTGAAGTGCTGGCATCCAGCGTCAATTGGAACGCGAAGATCTTCTGGCCCGCCTTCACGGCCAACGTACCCGCGCGATAGGCCGTGCAGGCAATGCGCACCATCCGCGGCCCGCGCACCGCCGCGCCCACGGCGAAGCCGGAGCCGGGCGGCAGGTAGGGATTCGTGTAGTCGGCGCAACCCGTTGCCGGCCGTCGCTGGGTGCCGCTTAAGACCGAGGCATTGGCCACTTCGAGATCCCAGAATGTCGCGGCTTCGTTGACCTCGCCGGCGGCGCGCAACGTCAGGATGCCATCGACCGCGGCGAAGTCCGCGATATCCTCGGCAGGCTGGAACGAAGCGAGCAGGGTGACCGTTTCGCCGCCCGCGCAATCGAGGGTTCCCGCGTCGTTGCTGGCGCCCTCGCCGCCCGGGCAGGCCACAACCGTCAGGTCACACCCCGCCGCGTAAGCATGCGCCGACAGCAGGGTCATCAAGGCACTCACGAACAATAGTTTTCGCATGGGCTCCCACCGGCGCTGCAGGGTTT
>JANLOX010000270.1:0-13262 GCA_031366795.1 Candidatus Eiseniibacteriota bacterium
CCGCTGCCCGACATCTCGGGTTCGATACAGTTCGGTACGCCACAGCGGCACTCGACCTCGCCGTGTCCGATAGGTAGATGCCCGAGTTCGCCCGCACCCCCGAAGGCGCCGCGCAGAATCTTCCCGTCCGCGACGATCCCGCAACCCACGCCCGTGCCGACCGTGACCATGATCGCGAGCCGCGCACCACGCGCCGCGCCGCAGCGGTACTCACCGAACGCGGCGAGATTGGCGTCGTTGTCGACGACGAGCGGCAGTCCCAGTCGCGGGGCTAGACAATCGCGGATCGGGAAGTCGCGCCAGTGCGGCAGGTGCGGCGTGCTGCCGACCAATGCGCCGTGTTCCGGATCGATTACGCCGGGCAGCCCGAGCCCGGCTGCGACAACGGAAGCTCCGGCGAGCTCGCGCAGGCGGCGGACGACCGACTCGATCGCGATCAGTGGAGCCTCCGCGTTCTCCGCAACGCGGCACGGCTCCTGGATGAAGTGCTCGATCACGCCGGCCTCATCGACGAGGCCGGCGTTCAACGTGGTTCCGCCGAGATCGATCCCGATCGCGCGCCGGGAGGTCATATACGCCGCTGTCTCGCGTCCAGTGCGGGCATCGCTACTTCTGCCCCTTCGGCACCGCCGGCAACGAGCCCAGGAACAGCCACAAGGCTTTCAGCTCGGTATCCGTCATCTTGCCGTACGATTTCCACGGCATCGCTTCGGCGATCGCGCTTCCATCTGGCCGCTTACCGTCCCGCATCGACCGAATGAAATCAGCTTCGGTCCAGCCCTTGATACCCGTGGCGTCGGGCGTGATGTTCGCGACGATCGGCATGTTGGGGTCACCGTCCATCTTGCCGCCCGAGAATTTCGCATTGTGGCAGCCGGAGCAGGTCTGCGCGATATGTTCGCCCAACTCGAGCGACACGGCCATCGGCGGTGGCTCCGTGGCGTGGGCCTTCTGATGGTCGAGCATGAATGCCGGGAGCGACTTCGGGTCAGTGGCGATCAGGAATGCGAATACCGGCCCCATGCGCACCGCGCCGATGTGGCGATCGACCATGCGGCGACTACGGATGTACGCGACGACGTCGGAGAGCTCGTGATCGGACAAGTTGGTAAACTCACCCGCCGGCATCGACGAACTCGTCCCGGTGTGGCGGATGCCGTGACGCACCGCAAGATCCCAATCGTGCGCTGTAAAGCCATTCGTGACACCGCCCGGACCGGTCGTCAGGTTGGGCGCCGCCCAGTAGCCGACGACGGGCACGTCGATGATCGCGCCACCGCCGAAGTCGTCGGCGTGACATGACTTGCAGCCGAGCCGGCTCTCGATCAGGTGCTGGCCGCGCTGCTCAGCGCGTTGCTCCGCAACCGCGGCGAGATCCACGCCCGCGAGGGGATCCTTCCCGGAGGCGCCTGCGGCGATACGATCCCGCTTGAGCACTGCGAGTTCCGCGGAATCGAGCGGGAAAGGGATAGGGAAACTGGCGTCGTGCGCCTCCCAGTTCATTCCATAGCGCTGCGTGGCCTTCTTGAGGGCCAACTGCCACGCGACGACACCTGCGAGTACGACCACCAGAATCAGGACGCCGAGGATCTTCAGTAGCTTCATCATGAATAAGGTTCCCGTGGCAGCCCCCAGTGCGAGGCGCCCGGGCGGTTCAGCCCGAGCTCGCGCGACGCCGCATCCTGAGGGGAACGGTGGCACACCCGCGCTCATGGCACAGCCAGTGCCGCCAACGCGCCGACGGCGAAAATGTCGCAGACGCGCGGCGGGCTCGGCAAGAGCGGAGTGTGGGCGCCTGAGCCGGCCCGGCGGATCGCCCTGACGCACTGCCGTGTCATTGAGTATCATCGCATCGCCAGAATTTGACCGACCTGAACTTACCGTGAGGAGCTTGCCGATCATGAGCATACGTCCCGTTCGTGCCGCTATCCGTCTGGGGGCCGCGAGCCTTGTTGTCTCACTCGTCACCACCTTGGTCGCGGCTTTTCCCGGCAGTGCGAGCGCGGCTCCGGCGAAGACCGCCGCCCACACCCCGCTCACGCAGCAACGCTTCGAGCTCTTCGTGCACCGCTATGTCGACGCGGAGTTCGCCTTCGACCCGGGGCGCGCGACCGAGCAGGGCGTGCACACCTACGACGCGCGGTTGCCGGACTGGTCCGCGGCCGCGATTGCGCGTGAGACAAGCCGGATTCGTGCGGCGCTGATCGAGCTTGGCAAGCTCGACCGCGCGCAACTCGACGTCCGGACGAGGCTCGACTACGACCTGTTCCGGCGCAAGGTCGAGAGCGACCTGTTTTCGCTGACGGAGGAGCGGCACTTCGAACATGATCCCGGCGTCTACAATGTCGGGGGAACGCTCGACAAACTCATCTCGCAAGAATTCGCGCCGCCTGAGGTACGACTCCACAACCTGGCCGGGCGCCTCGTACAGACACCGCGTTTCCTCGCACAGGGACGCGCGAACCTCCAGCACCCCCCGCGACTATTCACCGAATTCGCCATCGAGGACTTCCCCGGCACAATGTCCTACCTTGAGGGAGCCGTCCCGAAGGCCTTTGCATCGGTGAAGAATCCCGCGCTCTGGAAGCAGTACAACTCAGCGTTCAAAGCGGCGAATACAGCGACCGGCGAATACGTGAAGTGGATGCAGGACTCCCTGCTCGCGAAGAGCGACGGAACATTCGTGCTGGGGAGCGAGCGCTACAGCAAGAAGCTGCACTGCGAGGAAATGGTCGACATGCCGCTCGATACGCTGCTCGCCATCGGCCAGCGCGAACTCGACCGTCTCGAGGCGCGCAGCAGGGTCGTTGCGGGGATCATCGTTCCGGGCGGCAGCGTGACCGACGCGCTGGCGAAGGTCCGCGTGCACCATCCGCCGAAGGATTCGGTCCTCGCGGTCGCGACGTCGTTGCTCGAGCAGGCCCGCAGTTATTCGATCTCTTCCGGGTTCCTGGCCATGCCATCGGATGAACGGTGCACGGTGCGCCCAACGCCCGAATTCGCAGCCAGCCGTTCATTCGCTTCGCTCGATTCCCCGGGGCCGCTCGAGACAAAGGGACGCAGGGGCTACTACAACATCTCGCTCCCCGGGGCCGATTGGGATTCCACCAAGACCGAGCAATATCTCCAGGGATTCAGCCGTGGCCCACTCTCGTCCGTCTCGCTCCATGAAGCTTATCCGGGCCACTATGCGCACTACCTCTATGCGCGCAACGCCACTTCGCTCGCGAGGAAAATCGCTGGTTGCGGTTCGTTCGCTGAAGGCTGGGGCCTTTACGTCGAGCAGGGCATGCTCGACCAGGGCTATGGGAACCACGATCCGGAACTGGAATTCGGCATGCTCAAGTGGGCGCTGATCCGCGCCTGCCGCTTCCAGGTGGCGCTGCGTGTCCACACGAAGGGAATGTCGCTCGATGAGGCGACGCAGTACTTCGTCGATCACGCGGGCATGGAAAAGGTCAACGCCGAGCGCGAGGCCTACCGTGCCGCGTTCGATCCGACGTACCTCATCTATACGCTGGGCGCCCTGCAGATCCGCAAGCTGCGCGACGACCTGCACGCCGAGCAAGGCGCGGCGTTCGACCTGGGCAAGTTCCACGCGACGATCCTGTCGCAGGGCTCGATCCCCGTCGTATTGTTGCGGCGGCTGTTGCTGAAGCACGAGGGGGCGTCGCTGTGACGCCCCCTCGTGCTTCAGGCTGATTGGCCCGGTCCGGGAGCCTCGACGCGCGTAAGCCAGCGCGGGCTGCAGCCCATTGACCTATTGACCGGCCCCCGATCTTGTGTTTGATATCTGTTCGAAACCTATTCAATTATCCGGCATCCAAGGGTGCATCCACGTGAACGTGAGCGCCCTCGAGGCTCGCGAGTGCTGGGCCAGTCGGTGCTGTGACTGCGTTCCAGAAATCCTACAGGAGCAAACATGAATAGAGCGGGCGCTTCGAATAAATCGTTAGTCCTGTTTCTGGTTGCTGCTTCGATTTCATTCTTGTTCTCGGTGTACCTCTGGTTCTTCGTTAGTAAGGAATCGGGCGTGTTTGTGGGGATCTGGGTGCCCTCAATCCTGTCGTTGGGTGCCCTGGTCAGGAGCCGCCGGTGACTCATGACATGTTGATCGCTTGCGTCGGTGTCGTCGTATTCGCGATCGCCCTGATCGCCGTGCTCGAGGCCATGCGGGGAACGTTCAACGACAGTTGAGGGACAGGGTGCGATCGACGTCGGCCAGGCTATCGTCCGGTTGAGCCCGACTTCGACACACGCCATCACCTCACAAGCGCGAGGCCGCGCGTGACCGCACCCTCCGGGCCGCGCGCGCGCACGAAGTAGACGCCGGGCTTGAGTTGCCGCCCCGACGCGTCGGGGCAGTCCCAGCGCAAGGCGATTTCGTCTGGCTGGCGCTCGCCGGGGATTGCTGCCGTGATTGCCTCGAATTGGATCGTCAAGTGGTCCGTGTTGGCGGGAGCCACGAAGGAACCGCTGTAGCTGGTCCAATTGGCCGGGCTGTAGTTGCCGAGCAGTCCCTCGTTGCTAATCACGGCACCTCCCGCGTTCTGCGCGAAGATTTCCACGAAGAACACTCCGCCCGTGGCGGCGCTTACAAGCTTGAGGTCAAAGGAGTAGAAACCGTCCCTGCGGTGGCGCTGCCAAGCGGAGTCGTCTGTGCCATCGTCAGCCCGTTTGCCTGGGCCCGATTATCGACGAATGCGTAGTGGGTTCCCGGGGCCGACGGACCATTGTCGGTGGATTGGATCGTGACGGTGGCGTTCGAACCCACGCCACCCACGCCAGCCCACAGGGCTTGGGACCCGGTCTCGAAGTCGCCATTGTTCAGGATGTTTGCTGCAGTAGCCGGGCGGACTCCCGCCGTCATCGCAAGGACACAAAGCGAACCGACCACCCGCAGTATGGAGAGCCTTATGACGGGTCCAACCTTCTCCAAAATGCCCTTCGCCGCTCCCTCGCGACATTCCGTGGATCGGAAACGGAAACGTGAATTGAAGTGCGCGTCCCGGGAAGCGGGGGCAGATACCTACGAGACCCGGTCATCTCGCGATGGCCCTGTGCCCGGCCGCTGACCGTCATGCCCCACGCAACGAACTTAGATTGTACGGTAGCCGAACAAAGCCTGTAATCCTACGCAAATCACGATCCCGACCTGGAATTCGGCCTGCTCAAGTGGGCGTTTGATTCGCGCCTGCCACTTCCAGGTGGCGCTGCGTGTCCACGCGGCGATCCTGTCGCAGGGCTCGATCCCCGTCGTGTTGCTGCGGCCCATGTTGCTGAAGCCCGAGGGGGAATCACTCTAAGCGCAGCTCAAACGCACGGTGCGAGCCATCTCTCGAATCCCCGATAGATCAACAAGCGAGCCTCGTACTTCAAGGTGCGGGGTTCATTCGCTTGGCGCCCCACGGGCACCGCCGCAGCAGGTCCGTGTTGCAACGCGTGTTCTCTTGGTGCGTAAATCGCGTTCTGGTAATCGAGGGGTGCGTTCCGCGCCCGATCTATTCCATTGCCAAGCGGGTGAGGAGGGCGGACTATCAGACCCGCTCCTCAGGACGTCACCCATTCCATCGAAAGGAGGACCGCGAGACCGCTCGGCTACCAATCGCAGCGCGTTATCAGCTGCTCCCGTTGCTCCTTTGATCCCCTTCGCCAGGAGTAGAACATGAAGCGAGTATTGCCCCTGCTCGCGATGGTCGCGTTTGGAGCCTTGCTGGCGTTGTCGCCAGCCAGTGCCCAGACTTGTTCCATCGGTGGCCACAATGAGACGAGCGAAAACTTCGCCACCGGTGGATGGGGGACGATCAACATGTCCCCCGGAACCGTCCCCGGCGCGCCCTTTGCGACCCACCTCATCATCAGCGAAGTCGCCCCACGCGGCGCCGGAACCGGCGCAGCCTCGGATTCAAGTGAATACCTCGAGATCTACAACCCCACGCCGAATCCGATTTCACTCAACGGCAAATACATCAGCGACGACATCGCCTATTACAAAGTCGTCAATGGTCTGTACGCCGTTGCGAACGCCAGCGACTTCAATCTCAAGTTCCCCACCGGACTCACGCTGCTTCCCGGGCGAACGCTGGTGCTGTGCGTGACCAAGGCGGGCTTCTTCGGCAGTGGCGCCTCGGCGGCTGCTGCCCAGATCTTCCTTGAGATGAAGGACTCGAACCAGAACACCACCGACGACATGATCCCCGTCGCGACGGGCAGTTCGTTCCCGGTCACCGGCGGCCTGTTCACGAACCCCTCGGCCACCAATGGCGAGTGGGCCGTGCTCTATTGCTGGGACGGCGCATCCGACCGCGTGTGCGACGTCGACTACGCCAGCTGGGGCGCAAACAGCGCCTCGAACCCGAAGATGAACAAGACGGGCATCTCAATTGACGGGCCCGATGCCGGTGCTGTTGCTTCTGCCTACAACGCGGACACGGCGCCCACGTCACAGACGAATCTTGGCAGCGCCACCGTGCTCACCAAGCCGCTCACCTACCAGCGTACCGGCGGTGAAAGCGGCGAAGTGACCTTCGGTGGCAATGGTTGCCTCGGCATCGTGACGCCGAATGTCATCGGCTGGTTGCCGGTGCTGAGCGCCACGGGGGTGCCCGACATCCGCTTCCACGTCCGCTGGACCAACGCCGACGACGCGATGTCCGGCCCCATCACGGGCCAGATCCGGTCGCAGGAGTTCGGTGTCTTCCTGCCGGACCTCGGTCTCATCGGTGACATGAACGTGCCGCCGCTCCAGCCGAACAGCTTCTTCGATGTGTTCTTCGAAGTGCCTCTATCGTCGCTGCCGCCGAGCCCGCAGAAGATCGTTCCCGGCAGTGGCGGCAACCTCAAGCAGTTCGCCAACGCCACCTATGGTGGCGGCGCGCAGACGCAGGCGACATGCCCTCCCGACACAAACTGGGCGGGTAACGTCGACATCCAGTGGTCCGGCACGCCCCAGGGCGGCCAGGTCAACAAGCACTACTCCGACCTGCTGACGTGTGCGGGCGGTGCGCCTTCATTCATTCACTTCCGTCCGAGCAACTGCACCTCGCCGATGCCGTGGACGATCGCGGGCCTGTGCCCGGGATTCACGGCGACGCTCGTCAACGAGGACTTCTCGCCGGCGCCGAATCCGATTCCCGTGGGATGGTCGGGATGGATCAGCATCCAGGCCGCTGCTGGCGCGGTCGGTACGAGCTGTTGCTTCGGCGTGACGTTCACGTGTGCCGGAGTTTCCAGCACGATCGACATCTGCACCTTTGCGTGCCAGTGCGTCACGCAGCCGGGACCGAACCCGCAGCCGAGCACGATTGGTTGGACCAATGTGCCGGGCTCGACGGACATTCGCTTCCACGTGCGCTGGACGAACCCGAGCACCGCACTCGCGACGTCCCCCGCGACAGGGCAGATGAAGTCACAGGAGTTCGGGGTGTTCGCGCCGAACTTCGGGTCGATCGGGCAGCTCAACATTCCGCCGATCCAACCCAATAGCTTCTTCGACGTGTTCTTCGACGTGCCGCTCACGCAGTTGCCGCCCAGTGCGATGATCAGCGGCGGACCGTCCTCGAATGTCGTCGCCGGAGGCAAGGGCTCGCCGATGTCCACGCTTGCGGGGCCGTGTCCCCCCGACACGAGTTGGGCAGGCAACGTCGACCTGAACTGGACGAGCACGGCGGGCAACGCTCAAGTGAACTATCACTTCGGCGACCTGCAGGTTTGCCCGGGTTCGGGCAACACATACGTTCACGTGAGAGCCGTGAACTGCCCGTCTGGAACTCCGGCGGCGTGGTCGATCGCTGGGCTCTGCCCGGGCTTCAGCGCGACACTCGTCAACGAGAACTATTCGGCAGCGCCGAATCCGGTGCCGCCGGGTTGGTCCGGCTGGATCTGCGTCTCGGCCGCGGCGGCGACGCCGGTGCCGGTGACGTGCTGCTTCACCGTCACGTTCCTGTGCGACAACGTGCCGGGCGTGATCAACGTCTGCGCGACCACATGCCAGTGCCACACGGCGCCGAGTCCGGTGCCGGCTCCCGTGACGTGGGCGACGTTGGCGGGCACCAGCACGGTGCAGTTCCACCAGATGTGGAACAATCCCAACGACGTGGTCTCTGCTCCCGTAAGCGGGCAGATGAGCTCGCAGGAGTTCGGCGTGTTCCTGCCCAACTCCGGCTCAATCGGGCACTTCGACGTGCCGCCGATTCAGCCGCACAGCTTCTTCGACGTGTTCTTCGACGTACCGCTTTCGACGCTGCCGCCGAATCCGCCCACGCAGGGTGGCCCTCCGGCCGGTGGCCCGTGTCCTCCTGACACACACTGGAACGGTAACGTCGACGTGGTGTGGAACGGACCCGCGGGAGGTGGGCAGGCCAACTACCACATCGGTGACATCACGGTGTGTCCGGGCGGCGGCGCATCGCTCATTCACATCAAGTCGCTGATTTGCGCGGATCCGGCCGGTATGCCGTGGACGATCACGGGACTGTGCCCGGGCTTCAGCGCCACGCTGCAGAACGAGGACCACTCGCCGGCGCCGAACCCGGTGCCGTTGGGCTGGACGGGTTGGATCAGCGTGACGGCTGCGGCAGGCACTCCGGTGCCGGACACCTGCTGCTTCAAGGTGAAGTTCCTGTGCGACGGCGTGCCGGGAGTGATCGATCTGTGCGCGATCACCTGCCAGTGCGGCCCGACTCCGGTGAACCCGGTGCCGGGAACGGTCGACTGGACGGCGGTGCCGGGCACGAGTTTGGTGCGGTTCCATATCCGCTGGACGAACCCGAGCGCGTCGCGGTCGACGACACCGGTTTCGGGAACCATGAACTCGCAGCCGTTCGGCGCGTTCGCTCCGGACTTCGGGTCTATCGGTCAGTTCACCGTGGGTCCGATCCAGCCGTCGAGCTTCTTCGACGTCTTCTTCGAGGTGCCGCGGTCGCAGCTGCCGCAGGAACCGGAACAGCAGTTCCCCGGTGGCGGTCCGCAGCCTGGTTCGCCGTGTCCGCCGGACACCAGCTGGTCCGGCAACGTGGATATCAACTGGGCAGGCGCCGGTGGAGTGGGCCAGGTGAATCGCCACTTCACGAGCCTGCTCGTGCGGCCGGGCTTCGGTTCGAGCCACGTGCACACGTTGATCTTCTGCAACAGCACCACGGGCTCGCCGTGGAGCATCGCCGGGCTGTGTCCGGGATTCACCGCGACACTCCTGAACGAGGACTTCACGCCTGCGCCGAATCCGGTGCCCGCGAATTGGACGGGCTGGATCAGCGTGGCTGCTGCGAACAACCTGCCGGGTGGCGTTTCGTGCTGCTTCACCGTCACCTTCACATGTGACGGACAGCCGGGCGTGATCGACGTCTGCGCCGCCACGTGTCTGTGGCGGAACACGGGCGTGCCGCTCAACGGGGAGGGATTGGACTTCGGGATCTACGCGACGGCCCCGAACCCGACGAACTCCGGCATGGTGATCAGCTACGCGATGCCGAAGAGCGGGCCGGTGAGGTTGGACATCTACAACCTCGGCGGACAGCGTGTTCGCACGCTGCTCGACGGTCAGGCTGAAGCCGGCCTGAACACGGTTCGCTGGGACGGACGCGGTTCGAACAACCGCGCGCTGCCGCCGGGCGCCTACTTCGTCACGCTGCGTGCGGGCGAACGGGTGGCGAACAAGAAGATCGTCGTGTTCCACTAGTCGCACGCAATAGCAGCAAGAAGACGGGAGCCCCGGTGCGGTTGGCCGGGGCTTCCGGCGTTTGGGGCGGGCAGTCAGCGGTGTGAGGAGGGGCGCAATGGGAGCGAGTGGTGGACCGGAGTATCCAGCAGGCGGCGACATGGCTCAGTGAACATGCCAAGCGTGGCTCAAGATGTAGTCGACGGTCACGACCGCGAGCGCGGCACCCAGAAGGCCGGCGATGAGGACGGTCCCGACGACTTGTTCTCCTGTGGAGGATCCAGCGGCCTCGTTGTGCGCCGCGTGCTCCACGACAAGCGACGTGCGCTCGCTTTCGGTGAGCGTGGCGTAGGGTCGCGAGGCCAGCTTGGCGAAGCGCCTGTCGCTCGGCCGCTCGCGGTGCCGGCGCTCGCCTTCGGTTACGATAGACGTCGAGTTCGGCGTCTCACCTCGCGCCTTAGGTCCATCCATTGCCCTCGAGCCATTGCGATCCTCCCATCGGAATTGCATCACATGAGCGCGAGCATGTCTGCTGACGGTCTGGCCTGGTCGCGCGGGTGCCCAGATCTACCGGAACGTGCGCCCTGCACTGGCGCGGATCGGTGCTGCGGTGATCGCTGCACGAGCGCAGCACGCGGACCCGCGCGGGATCGAGGAGCGCTGGGGTAGTGGGTGTGTTTGGGGAGGGATCGCATTGCGAGATCCTCTCGCGTCGCGGCGAGGTGCGTTGGTGAGCGCGAGCAAGCTCATCGATGGCGGACGTTCGAGATGAATCCTGACACGCACATCCAGCGGCGGCGCGGTGAACCTGTCCCGGTAGAGATCACCGACTGGCCACTTGTCAGCACGAAACCCTTCCGCGCGAAGGCCGTTTCCACCCGCCACGCCGCCCGGCGCGCGCCCGGTCTGTGATAGGCGCGCCCAATGCCCGACGTCATTTGCCAGTAATGGTTCCCCATCCCCATCACGAATGAACCGGATCAGCCCCTCGAAGTAGGCCTGCTGGTCGTCGTACATGCAAAGGTGGCTGCCCTTGGCGCAGTAGAGGAAGCGCCCCCGCTTCACCAGGCCCGCCATCTTCTTCATCAACTCCGGGCCCATCGTGTCGTACTTCGCGCCGATCATGAGTGTTGCACGGTGATATTCGGGAGGTCCGCCATGCGGTCCCAGTTCTCGAGCTTCCCGCTCGCGCCGAGCTCGCTCGGTCCCTGCATGGGGACATAGACCTTGGGTTTCATGTGCTTGAAGGAGCGCTGCACCGGCTCCGGCCATTCCGCTGCGGGCATGCGGAGGATGTGCTTCTCGTAGTGATTCGGGGTCAGCAGCTCCATGTAGCGCGGGCTCTGGGTGTCGCCCGCCGCTTCCATTTTCTGGATCTCCGCCAGCACCGCGGGATCCATCTGCGGGAAGATCACCTTCTTGGCGTACTCGTTGTAAAGCGGAATGCTCGCCACCATATCGGAGACGATGAGCCCCTTCAGGTTCTGCTGGTACTTGAGCGCGTATTCGATCGCGAACAGGCCGCCCCACGATCCGCCCCAGAGGTAGAAGTTGTCGGGGCCCAGGTGGAGCGCCTGGCGAACCGTCTCCACTTCTTCGACAAAGCGCGGCAGTTCCCAGAGCTCCGGCTCATCGGGCTGGTCGCTGTAGGACGACCCCAGTTGGTCGTAGTAGTAGTACTCAATCCCCGCGCCGGGAAAATAACTGTCGAACGCTTCGAGGACCTCGTGATTGAAGCCGGGACCGCCATGAAGGAGGAGCACCTTGATCCGCGGGTTGTTGCCGATGCGCTTGGTCCACACGTGGAACGTGCCCTTCGTGGTCACGATTGGAATCATCTTCACGCCGCCCGAGAGGACGTCGTCACGGCCGGAGTAGTCGAGGTAGCTCGAGGGAATGGTGGGAGCCGTGGTGGCCGGGGTGGATGGGGATAAGAAAGCGGTGACCGCGACCACAGTTGCCATCGTGAACAGGCGATGGAATCTCATGCGAACCTCCTGGCCGACTTGTAGCTGAAGTAATAACGAATCACAGGAACCGCACTCCGGGCTCCTTTTGGGCCTATACAAGCGTGCATCCAAGCGTTAAACTCACCAATCATACGTGACATGAGAAGGTCCCGGGACCGGGCTTGCGCCGACATTATTCCCGATGATTGGGTGTATTACACCCGATCATGCGATGGAGCGTACGTCGAGGAGGAAATGCCCATGAGGGCGGTGCTCGCCACATTCGCCAAACGCGTCCTGTCGCCGGGGGAACGCTCCGCCCTGCGGACGCTACTCGCTGAACGGGGGATTGCTGCGGCACATCGACAGGGCCTGCGCCGGATAGAGCGCCACTCGCTCAGTCGCCCCGCTCGACTCAACCTGGGATGTGGCAGGTTTCGGAAATCAGGATTCCTTAATGTCGACATGCTTCCGCCCGCGGACCTGACGCTCGACCTGCGCGCTGGGTTGCCATTCGAATCCAACTGTTGCGATCTGGTCTTTGCAGAACACTGCTTCGAGCACTTCGACTATCCTGAACCCATCACGTGCCTGTTCCGGGATTGCCTTCGGGTCCTCAAGCCGGGCGCGTCATTGCAATTCAGTGTGCCGAATACCGAGTGGCCCTTGAACGATTACGGCCGGGGTCCGGACGCCCCATACTTCAAGACCTGCGACGAGCTCTCCTGGCACCCGTGCAACTGCACGACCCGCCTCGAGCACATCAATTATCACTTCCGCCAGGGCACGGAACATCGCTTTGCGTGGGACTTTGAAACGGCTGAGAAGGCCCTCACGCAAGCAGGCTTCGTGAAGGTGCGCCAGCGGGACTATGATTCCACTTTGGATTCGGAACATCGTCGCCGCGGCAGTCTGTTTGTCTCCGCCCTCAAACCCGCAGAACAGGTCGCACGCCAACCCTGAAGACGCCGAGCCGGGTGACCCCGGCGGGGCCGAGGTCGGTGAGCCGGATCCGCATAACCCGCAATGGCGGTGGTCGCACCGACCGACGGAAGTCCAAACACGGAATTGCTCTACCGAAAGCGCCGGGATTGCTAAATCCTTTCGCCTGAATCGGCGAAATTGAGTTCAAGCGATTTGAACATAGCGCTCGGTTGCGGCGAAACGCGCCCTCAGCCATCTCATCACCGCGGCGAGCAAGTCGCGCATGTTGCGATAGCGATAATTGCGAGTGACGTTCGCGTGCAGGTCCTGCCAGAGCTGTTCGATGCGGTTGTCGTCCGGGCAGTAAGGCGGCAATAAGTGCAGCCGGATCTTCGCGCCCATCTGCTGCAGCAACTGCTCCACCCGCGCCGTCTCGTGGATGACGTGGTTGTCGAGGATCACGTGAATCACCTTGGCCCAACGATACGTGCACCACAACGCGCGCAGCAGGTTCAAGAACAACAACGTGGTCCTCCTTCCCTGAAGCCGGAGTGGGTAGTCATGGCCTGTCGATTAGCCGAGTCGTAAACCTTCAATTAGCCGATGCTTAAGGTTGCAATCAGCCGATGTCGCCAGCAACGTTGTTCGCACGCTTTGCGGAACCGCAGCTGATTGATGCGTTGGCCGATTCACCGGTGGTGTTGATCCATGGACCTCGTCAGTGCGGCAAGACC
>JANLOX010000306.1:0-9381 GCA_031366795.1 Candidatus Eiseniibacteriota bacterium
TCACGCTCGTTCTGGCGATTGTGGTCGTCCTGGTCGAGGTCTTCCTCGGTGGCCTTGCGGATGATCTCGCGCGTGACCACGCCGGGCTTCTTGAGCTCGACGAGCATGCCCTTCAAATGGATCTTGCCCAGCGACTCGCCGTGATCGGTTTGTACGATGACGGGATCACGCAGCTTCAGCCACAAGTTGCGCGAATTGAGGAAGAATTCCCTGCGCGAACCGCGCAGGGCCACCTGGACGATGTCGGACATCGAAACCTCTATGAGGGCGGAGGCCCGCACTGGGCATCCGGGAACGTTTGGAGCGAAGCCGTGAAGATACCCCAATGATGGCTTGGTTTCAGCACGCCACTGGGGATCCCTGAAGGCAGGCGGCCTCCGCGCGGTCCCGGGCCCTGTGGGGTGAAACGGGTAGTCTCGGGGCGTTTGGCCACCGATCCGGCCGCTGGGGCGCCCCGTGGAGCCGCGCATGCCCATCCCTGACAAGCAGTTCAAGCAGCTCAATCCTGTCCGCTGGCTCGGGGCGCTGACCGTGGCGGTGTTCGCCGCCGCGGCCTACCTGCGCGCGCTCGGGGCCGGGTTTGTGTGGGATGACCACGTGGTCATCGAGGGGTTGCGCCCACTGTCGGGGCTGCCGCAAGTGCTCGGTCTGTTCTTCACGCACGCCTTCGCGGGAGCCGGCGACGCGCTGGCCGGGGAGCGGACGGTCGAGTACTACCGGCCGTTGTGGATCTGCCTGCTGGGCCTCCAGCGCGCGTGGTTCGGCGCGCAGCCGTTCGGCTATCACCTGAGTAGCGTGGCGCTTCACGCCGCCACCTCCGTGGCTGTGCTGGTGCTCGCGCGCGAATTGATCGCGGATGAGTTGCCCGCGTTGTTCGCGGCGCTGCTGTTCGCGGTGCACCCGGCGCACGTCGAGGCCGTGGCCTGGGCGTCTTCGAGCAACGAATTGCTCGCAGGGTTGTTCGGTGTGCTGTTCTTCATCGCCTATCTCCACGCGCGCCGCCACGGCGGTGTGTTGAACGCGCTCGTCTGTCTCGTGGCGTTCAAGCTCGCGTTGTTGTCGAAGGAAACGGCGATCGGGCTGCCCTTGCTCGCGCTGCTGTGGGAGCTCATGCCGGCGCCCGAGGGGATGGTGCGCAGGCTGCGCTGGCCGCTCGCTTTGATGTTGGTCTCGGCTCTCTACTTCGTGGTGCGCAGCCGGTTCGTGCTGCCGCACCCCGAGACACACCCGTTGGCGTGGCGGCTGCTCACCGCGCCCCGCGTGCTCGCGGAGTACCTGCGCCTGTTGGGGTTGCCGCTGCGGCCGCGCGTCTTCCATGCACTCGGGTTCGTCACGCAGCCGTTCGCCGCGGCCTTCCTCGTCCCGCTGTTCGTGGTGGCATGCTGGTGCGTCGTGGCGGTGTGGGCGCGGCGGCGTGCGCCGGCCGTGTTCCTGGGAATGGCATGGACGCTGGCAGCGCTGCTGCCGGTCGCGGGAATCGCGGTGGTGCTCCAGCCCGCATTGCTGGCCGAGCGCTATCTCTATCTTCCCTCCGTGGGGTTTGTTGTTGCGGTGGGGGCCGCGCTGTCACTCGGGTTGCGTCGTGGTCCCACGCAAGTTCGCACCCTGGGAATGAGCATCGCACTGGGCGTGCTTGTGCTGGCGCTGTTCGCGACGGCGCGGCAATGCGACGTGTGGCACGACGACATCACGCTGATGACGCGCATAGTGAGCGACGCGCCCGGGGCCGTGTCGGGTCACGCGAATCTCGGTGCAGCACTCGAACGGTTGGGCAACATCGAAGCCGCAAGTCGCGAGTACCGCATCGCCACGACGCTGTCGCCGCGCGACCACATGATGCATCGCAATCTCGCGCTCACCCTCGGCAAGCTCGGCGCCTACGACGCGGCGGAGCGCGAGCTGCGCGCGAGCCTTGCCCTCAAGCCGGACTACGCCGATGCGCGCGGGGACCTCGGCTGGCTGTTCGAACGCGAAGCGCGCTGGGACGATGCACGGCAGGAGTACGCCGAAGCTGTGCGCATGCGACCCGGCGATGTCGCCAACGGCACCGGGCTGGGCCGCGTGTTCGTTCAACTGGGGCGTTTCGCGGAGGCCGAATCCGTTCTGGCTGCGGTGGCTCGCGCCGCGCCCTCGGATGTGGCGGTGCACCGGGCGCTCGCCATGCTGTACGAGGCCTCGGGGCGGTTCGACGATTGCGTGAAGGAAGCCGGTGTAGTCCACGACCTCGCGCCGAACGAGCCCGGTTCGGCTTACGATTTGGGCGTGGCGTTCAGCCGTGTGGGCAGGGCCGACCAGGCCGTGCGGGAGTTCGAGGCCACCTTGCGGCTCTCGCCGCAGTGGGCCAAGGCGCACTTCAATCTCGGCGCCATGCGCGCACGGCAGGGTCGCGCGCGCGACGCCGCGGAGGAGTTCGACCGGGCGATTCAACTGGCGCCGCCCGACACAGGGCTCGCCGCTCGCGCGGCGGCCGCGAAGCGGGCAATCGTCCAGCCGTGAGCCCTCGATCCGGCGAGCCGTCAGTACTCCCAGCGCGCCGCCGGGTGGCGCGGCCAACCGGTTCGCGACAACGCGGGTGTGGCGATGCGGTTCTGGGTCGAGAAGATCGTGGCATCCGCGGCGATGTTGCCCTCGATCGAGCGCAACGCTTCCTCGAGAATCATCAACCGCCGCCGGACCTCGGTGGCGTCGACGGTCTGCGCGTCGCGGTGCAGCCGGGCTTCGAGGTCGCGGTTCACCAGTTCCTCGCGCGGGGCGTCATAGCGCGCGCGCAACAGGTCGCGCTGCCACAGCAGCTGGAAGTCGATCAGCCGTCGCAGGGTCTCGCGACCGGCCTTGCCGAACCGGCTGATGCCCTGCGCCGCCGCCCACAACGCATAGGGGTCACCGCGGCGGGCCGTGTCGAACAGCGCCAGCGCTTCATTCCGGGCCTCCATCGGCTTGCTGTCGCGAATCTGCAGCGCGCGTCCCAGCGACCCCGACGACAACGCAGCGAGCATGCGCGCCTCCGACTCCGGGACGCCCACGCGTTGGTGCATGTAATCGCGAATGACCGGCTCCGCCAACGCACGAAACCGCACCCGCTGGCACCGCGACCGGATCGTCGCCGGCAACTTGGTCGGCCGCGAAGTAGTCAACACCCAAACCGTCGCCGCTCCCGGTTCCTCGAGCGACTTGAGCATCGCCGAGAACTGGTCTTCCCGCATGCGATCCGCATCACGCACCATGACGACACGCCGGTCCGCCTCGAACGGCTTGTAAGCCATCTCGCGAAGCAACTCACGCGTCATGCTGATCCGAATCGAAGCCGCCTTCTCATACGTGAAGACGAAGAACGGATCCTGTCGCCACGACTCGATCAAATCCGCGACGATCGTGTCGAGCTCTTTCTCCTCACCCGACACCGGAAACAAGAACTTGAGATCCGG
The DNA here is from genome assembly GCA_031366795.1 of Candidatus Eiseniibacteriota bacterium. Taxonomy (GTDB): domain Bacteria; phylum Eisenbacteria; class RBG-16-71-46; order RBG-16-71-46; family RBG-16-71-46; genus JANLWK01. The sequence continues at coordinate 3,426 of JANLOX010000306.1, forward strand.
ATGCTGCAACGAACTCGACTTGGTGCACGCCGAACACACGCCACAAGCATCGCCAGTAGCAACACCCGGCTCGTCCGCAGGCCCCGCATCGAACATGGACGCCTGTGCCCGCGGCGACATGGCACCGCTGCGTTCGCACAATAGCGCCCGCGCAAACGCAATCATCGCCGAGCCCTTACCAACGCCCGCCGGCCCATGGAGTAGATACGCATTGGCCACGCGTCCGCTGGCAGCGACGCCAGTCAGGAACCCAACGCCCTCAGGCTGACCCAGGATCTCGGAGAACAACAAAGCAGGCATGGAAATCAGGATAGCGCCCCGAACCCCCACCGAGCCAACCCGCAGTCCGCGCGGGCGCCCACGCCTTCCGCACGTCATGCGCGGCACCTCGTGATCTCGCCACGCCCCACGCTCGCGCAAGCAGTCCGACGACCCCTACTTCAGCCACCTCCCAGGATCCAGCGACTGCGCGCCCTTACGAACTTCGAAGTGCAGAATCGGCCCCTTCAAGGACCCGGTGTCTCCTGAATACCCGATGATCTGTCCCGGCGCGACCTCAGCGCCTGAGGCGACCGAGATGGAAGACAGGTGGCCGTACAACGTGTAGAACCCATCGCCGTGATTGACGACCACCATCTGCCCGTAGGTCCCGAAGTCCTCGCTCACGTAATCGACGCGGCCTTTCCCGACGACGTGCACCGCCGTTCCGATGGGCGCCGCGATGTCGACGCCGTTGTTCATCGTCGTGGTGCCCCACTTGGGGTGCACTTCGGGGCCAAAGCGCCCGATGATATCCCCGTGCACCGGCCACTCGAGCCGGCCTTCGCCGCGCGCGAAGTCGCCGGTATAGGGCTGCGGGCTGCGGCCCTCCGCTTTCGCCTTGTCGGATTCGGCGCGGCGGTTGCGTTCCAGACGCGCCAGCAGGTTCTGCATCGAGCGCGCGGTGCGTTCGAGTTCGGCGGCCGCGGCTTCGTACTCCTGCCGCTTGGTGTGGATCGCCGTGATCGAGGTCTTGCGCTGCTGCCGCAGCGTCGCGAGTTGCTCGTTTTCCTGCGTGGTCTTCTTCGCGGTGCGCGTCACCTCGGTCATCCGGCTCTCGAGCTGCACCTGGTTGTGCTCGACGGTGAGCTTCGTCGCCGCGACATCCTCGACGAGCATGCGATCCTGCTCGGCGACCATTACCAGAAAGTCCCAGCGCGCCAGCAACTGGGCGAACGACTGCGTCGACAGCAGGAATTCAAACGGCTGCTCACCGCCATATTTGTAGATGTTGCGCAGCCGTCGCGACAGCTTGGCCTTCTGCTGCGCCAGCGCCTGCTGGCTGCGCGTCAGGTTCACGCGCGTCGACTGAAGTTCCTGGCCGAGGCTGCGGCTGCGGTTCTCGAGCAGGCGCAGGCGCGAACGCGTGGAATTGAGCTGGCGCTCGGTGCGGCGCAACTGCGAGATTTCCGCGGTCTCGCGTGTCAGCAGTTGCTTGGCGGCTGCGCGGCTCTCGCGGGCGCGGCGCTGGATCTCCTCGATTTCGTGGCGCTTGGCGGTCTCGAGGCTGTCTTGCGCCAGCACGGGCGTCACGAGCAGCCCGAGCCACACTGCGATGGTCAATACCCGCCGAATCATGCGCCGACGGCGCGCAGCACGCGGTTGAGCGCCAGCACCGCGGTGCCCCACGCCAACGCGATCACGGCGAGGATGAATGCCGCGATCCACTTGAAGGGCAGGAACTCGATCGGCACGACGCGGGCGACGAACGCCTGCTGGAACGCGAACACGATGAGCAGCGCCAGCACGGCGGCGATGAATGCTTCGATCAGTGCCTCGATCACGAACGGCGTGGAGATGAAGCCATCGGTGGCGCCGAGCCGGCTCATGATCTCGACCTGCGGCCTGCGGGCCAGCACGGACAGCCGGATGGTGTTGTGGAGCACGAACATCATCGCCAGCGCCACGATCAGGCCGACGACCAGGGCGCCTTGCTGGATCCCGCGCGTGACGGCGTCGAGCCGCTTGACCCAGTCGCCGCCATAGCGCACGTCCTCGACTTCCGGGAACTGCTGCAGTTGCTGCGCCGTCGCCGCCATGGACGTGTAGTTGAGCAGCTCCGGCCTGAGCCGCACGCGCAGCGAGGCCGGCAGCGGATTGCCGTCGACGGCTTCGAGCAGTTCAGGGTCGCCGACCTGTTCGGAGAAGTCTTGCCACGCCTGTTCCTTGCTCACATAGGTGGCGTCGCCGTACAGACCCTTGAGCCGCACGATCATGGCGTCGCGCTGCTCGCGCGAAACCTCGTCCTTCAGGTAGACGACCAGTTCGCGACGGTCGCTCATCTGGTGGAGCGTGACCCGCGCGTTATGCGCCAACAACACGAACACGCCGGCCACCGTGAGCGCGGCCGTGAGTGCCAGGATTGCGGTCGTGGCGAGGCCGCGGTGGTGCCGGAAGGAACGCCAGGCCTCGAGGAAATAGAACGAATGCATGGTCAGCCAGCCTGGAGGTCTGCGGGCGGGAACGCCTCGCCTGAGGTGATGCGCCCGTCGTCGAGCACCAGCGTGCGGCCGCCGAACGCGGCGGCAACGTCGTCGCGCGTGGTGACCAGCAGGAGGGCGGCGCCTTCGGTGTGAATGCGCTTGAGCAACGCCAGAATGTCGTCGGCGCTCTTTTTCTCGAGCGCGCCGGTCGGTTCGTCGGCGAGGATCACCGCGGGCCGGTTGACGATGGCGCGCGCGATCGCCACGCGCTGCCGCTCGCCGGCCGAGAGCTCCCCCGGCAGCGAGGTCTGCTTGTGCTTGAGGCCGACTTCATCGAGCGCGTAGAGCACCCGCGGAATGACTTCCTCGGTGCCGAACGCTCCGGCGATGCGCACCGCGATCGCCACATTCTCGAACACGCTGCGGTCGTTCAACAGCCGGAAGTCCTCGTAGATGATGCCGAGGGTGCGACGCAACAGGGCGCGCTGGCCACGCGACAGGCGGCCGCCGCGGAAGGTGCCGACGGTGACGCCTCCGCTCGTGGGTTGGGTCTCGTGGGTGATGAGCCGTAGCAGCGTGGTTTTACCCGCGCCGCTGTGGCCCACAAACACCACGCACTCGCCTTCGTTCATGCGCCACGACACATTGTCGAGCACCAGCCGCTCGCCGTGACGCTTCACGACCTGATGGAACGTGATCATGGGCGCAACTTAGCAGACCGTGACCGCGATCAGGAACCGCGGATCTCGATGTGGGACTTCGCCCGCAGTGTCTTGAGCCACGCTTCCCAGCGCTCGCGGTCCTTGATTTCTTCGACGGCACCCGGCAGCTGTTGTTTCACTTCATCGAGCGAGTAGTTCCGCTCGGGCTTGCGGTCGTTGACCTTGAACACGTTGAAGCCCACGGGGTTCTCGACCACGCCGCTCACGCTGCCGACGGCGACGCTGTCGAGCGCGGAGCGGATGGCGGGCTGGAACGCCGCCATCGAGACGTAGCCCAGGTCGCCATCAGGATCGACCTGGCCCTGGTACCTGCTGTAGCGGCGCGCCAGTGCGCCGAAGTCGCCGCCCTTGGAGGCTTCGCCGCGGATGCGCTCGGCGAGTTGTCGCGCTCGCTCGATGTCCTTCTCCTCGAGGGGCACGCGCACCAGGATGTGGCGACTGTGCGATTCAAGCACAGGTTTGCCGGCCTTGTCGGTGCTATCGCTGCCGGCCATGGTCTTCGCGGTGTCACGTTCGAGTACCTCGAACAGGTGCCAGCCGGCGGACGAGCGCACGGGGCCGCTCAACACGTTCAGCCTGGCGTCGGTCACCGCCTGGTCGAGCGCCATGTCGAGGGCGCCATGCGGCAGGAAGCCGAGGTCGCCGCCTGAACGCGCGGTGTTGTCATCCTCCGAGACCTCGGCCGCGACCTTCGCGAACATCTCGCCACCGATCGTCAGCCGTTTGCGGATCTCCAGGATCTTCGCCTTGGCTTTGATGTCGGACAACGAATCGGCTGCCGGCGGGATTTGGATCACCTGCAGCTTGACCTGCGCGGGCACCTTCGGGAACTGGTTCTGGTGCGCGAGGAAATACGCCTCGGCTTCGGCCGCGGGCACCGCATGCTTCGGCAGTTGCTTGTCGCGCAACCGCTGCGCCAGCACTTGTTCGCCGAGGTCGCCGCGGTACTTTTCGCGCAGCTTGGCCTCGGTGGTGTTGTCGCGCTCGAGCGTCTGGCGGAACTCGTCCTCGGTCTGGAACCGTGCCTTGGTGTCGCGCAGCGACTCTTCCGCCTTCTCGCTGATCATCTTCTGGTCGGCCGGCGTCAACGCCAGGCCCGACTTCTTCGCTTCGGCGACGACGAGGCGGAAGTCGACGATCTGGTTCAGCACTTCCTTGCGCATCGAATCGATCAACGCGGAGTCGGGCTTGATGCGCGCGTTCTGGATGAACAGGTAGAGTTGTTCCTCGACGTCGCTCTCGAGCACCACGTCATCGTTGACGACCGCGGCAATACCATCGAGCCGGTCCGAGCCGCCCGGAGAACTCGCGCGGCGCGAAGCGGGCGCGGACAGGCGCGGCGCCGCAGCACCTGCCGGACGGGTGGGGGCTGCGGACTTGGCGCGCGGCATTTCAGCGGGGGCCTGCGCGAGGGCAAAAGAGACCGGCAGCGTAAGCAACAAGGCGGCAGTGGCCGCCTTCACGTTGAGCTTCAAGTTCGGAACCTCCGGGTCGCGGCGTCGCACCATTGCGAGCGGCGTTTGACAGTGCGTTGACCCGGCGCATGCCGGGTCGATAAACGGCGGCGGAGTATAGCCGCCTCGCCAGGATGGATACAGCAAATTAGACGCCGAAATTCCCCCGGCGGTTAAATTCCTCCCGAACCCTGTGCTGGCGCGGCTTATCCGCTGCGGGCAGCGCAGCGGTGGAGCCGCGCTGGTGCGGAGGCGGTGCCGCGTTCGTCGCCGCTTCGCCACGCTGGGGGGGCTCGCGGGGCGATACTCAATGAGTAGGCACCCTGCCTGCCCGTTATGGGAGAGTTGAAGCGTGAGACTGTCCGACAAACACCGCCGCCTGCTGGCACTCGCCGCCGTTGCCCTGGCGATGATGTTCGCGCTGCCGCGGTTCCTCACGCACACGCCCTACCAGCGGCTCGGCGTGCGCCTCGACTGGAACACGCCGACGCAGAACCCGCGCGTGACTTCCGTGGTGGGCCCGCCCGGCACGGGACTGCTGCAACGTGACGACTTGATTCTCACCGTCAGCGGGCAGCCGTTCACGCGTTCCAATGTGTTCCACTGGCAACAGGAGGCCGGCCGCAAGCTGCTGGCTCGTGGCCCCCTCGACCTGACATTGATGCGCGGCGGCAAGCTGGTGGCGTTGACGGTCCCGCCGCTGCAGCTGGCGGCGTGGCAGCGCATTAAGCTCTACCTGTTCCCGTTGATCACGGTGGTCGCGGCACCATTGATCGCGACGTTGCTCGTGTGGCGAAGGCCGGATCTTTCGGCCGCGTGGGTGTTCCTGTTGTTCGCGGTGCTCGAGGCGCTGGCCACGGTGTGGCAGTTGTTTCGCTTTCCCCAGACCGAGCCCACCCGCGCCATGGAGACCTATGTTCAGCTCTACAGCGCGGTCGTGCTGTGGCTGCCCGCGAGCTTCCTGCACTTCATGATGGTGTTCCCGCGGCCGCGCTGGCAGGGCCGGCGCCGCGTCCACAGTCCGTGGTGGTGGCTGGTGGTGCTCGCCTATGCGATCCCGGCAGCGCTGCTGATCACCAAGGCTGTCTCGCATGTCGACATAAAACCGCTCGAGCTGTGGTTCCAGGCGGTGGCGTTCCCGCTCGGCAGCCTGTCGCTGATCGAGCGCTATGTGCGGCCTTCGCGGCGCGTGGCGCCGGCGCCGCTGCGCGAGCGCGCACTGGCCATGCTCGTCGCCGGTATCCTGTTCCTCGCCACCGCCATCGACCTGCTGCCCGAAGAGCCCGGGATGATGGCGTTCTTCTCGTTGCCGGTGATG
>JANLOX010000343.1:0-1826 GCA_031366795.1 Candidatus Eiseniibacteriota bacterium
TCGATGGTGGCATTGAGCGCAAGGAGATTGACTTGACTGGTAATTCTTTCATTCACGAACATATGCTCTTCGATCCGCTTCTCAATGTTGCCTATGATGTCTTTGATATTAAGGGTGCTCATTCTTGGGCCTTCTTTCGTCAAGCGTATCTTATAACGCGTCGTTCGTTTCAGGATTTGGACGTTTCATGCGTCTTCCCACTCCGTCTTGCCTTCACGCTTCACGAGAGACGCTTCACTCTCTGCCACGCTTCACGGCTATTGAAGGCTAGCCTGTTTGCTTGCGGAGACCGCGCAAGCGTTCTGCCTGAGCCTGGATTATGTGTCGGATCAGGTGTTCCTGATCGTCCGGAGTGAGCTGGATAAATTCCGTCGCAATGTCGTAGTTGATGCCGTCTTTGGCTTGGATCGATCGAATCACTCGCGCCGTCGTGTGAATAGGAATAAAGGGCGGCAGGATTATTTTCAGCCTCAGTGTGTCGTCAACGGCAAATTGGCGCGGCGAGAGAAACCCGATGCCGCCACCGCTCAGCGTCACATCGGCGACTTGCGCGATCGCAATTCCTTCCGGCTGCATTTTCGCAAGCTGCTTCACAAGGATTTCCAGCAGCCAGTCCACTTTCATGATCCAAGGAAGAAGCGGCGATTCCGCCAGCTGTTCACCGCTGCGTAGCAATAAATCGGACGTCGGCTTGGCGATGACTGCCGAGATCGCCTCGTTGCTTACCGGTGGAATGCCTGGCGTAGGTCCCTCTGCCGGATCAGTCAGCAGCCGGTACTCGAGGATCACTCGATCGTCGATTCGAATCCATTCCCGTCGCTCGTCCGACAAGCTCTTAGACGTTTGAGTCGATGGCGGCAGCATGCTTGTACTCATTGCCTAAGAAGGCCGTTATTTGTGAAGCGTATCTCGTGAAGCGTATTCGTTTCGGAGTCGGACGCTTCATGTGTCTCTTGCATCTCGTCTGACGCTTCACGCCTGCATCCTGCGCTTCACGAGGTGCGCCGTTCATGCCACCTGATCCATGCGAGGGCGCTCTGTCTCGCTCACTCCTTGCCAGGACCGAACGCCTTGCAAGTTTTGGCGAATCTTCGCAGCCTCGTTCAGCTGAGATTGAACGGCTAAACGAACATTCTCAATTCGAGCTGCGACTTCCCGGTCAAAATGCGTCAGATCCATGGCGAGAGCTGGAGGCATCTGGTGATCGCGGAGGCGCTCTCCGCGCAGCCGGTAACATTCCTCAACCTGATCCCACCGTCCGAGTTCAGCAGCCTGACCAGCCTGCGCCGTCAAGGCGCGCAAATTGTCCTCCCAAGCAGGCAAACTGCTACATGGTAAATGGTCAATGGTGAATGGTAAATGTTCAGATTTCATCAGATGATCTCGCCCTGCTAGTCCTTACTAATTCCGACCGTTGACCATTAACCATTGACCATTCTTCATAGACCATTCACCATTTGCCATTCACCATTCCCAATGCCGGCTGAGTCTGCTGCTGAGCCAACGTGTGCCAGGCGCCGCGCATTTCTTTCAGACATCGCAGCGGGCCGGCGAGATGACTGGCATCGTTGCGCAGGTTGGCCTGCGTAAACTCCGAGAGCATGTAATCATAGAGACGGTATAACGACTTGGCGATCTCACCGCCTCGTTCGAAGTCAAGCACGTTGGATAGTTCACTGACAATCCCGACTGCTCGCCCAAGAAACCGGGCCTTGTCCGGCTGATGCTTTCGGGCGATCCCGTCACTTGCGAGTTCGATCGCCTGAATGGCGGAATCGTACAACAGGACGATGAGCTGAACGCCTGAAGTGGTCAGCACCTCCGTT
>JANLOX010000352.1:0-2063 GCA_031366795.1 Candidatus Eiseniibacteriota bacterium
ATCGCGTTCGGGAACCACGCCCTGGCGCTGCGGTTGCTCGGAGGCCTGGCAAGGTTGCGCGGCGAGTCCGCACTGCCATGCGGCGAGGGGCAGGTGGGCGGACTGGACGGACCTGACGGCAAGACCTGCGCGCAACATGTAATGGCGGAGCTCGAGCGCCACTTCGGCGACGGTCCAGCCCTCGAACTCGTACAGACCGTGGGGTTGCTCGATAGACCTTGCGGTGCTTGTCAACGACTTTGAGACAGTGTTCACGTGAGATTACTGAGCGACAGACATCGCTGTCGCGGGCGGGTTGATCCAGGCGGCGGTCGGCAGCGCGAGCGGCTGCGGTTGGCGCGCGAATCGTTCAGGGTGGCGTTTCCAAGCAGCTTCGAGGACAAGAGCGCGCTGGTCACGCAATTGGTGAGCACGGCCGTTGTGCACGCTGGCCGGAGTCATCATGCCGATTCCGCTGTGACGGTGCTCGTTGTTGTACCAGTCGAAGAAGCGCCGGCAGAAACTGCGCGCATCCTCGATCGACCCGAATCGATCGGGAAACTCCGGCCGGTACTTCATGGTCTTGAATTGAGCTTCGGAAAACGGGTTGTCGTTGGAGACGTGTGGGCGGCTGTGTGTCTTGGTCACGCCCAGATCGGCGAGGAGCATGGCGACGTCCTTCGATCTCATCGACGAGCCGCGGTCGGCGTGGAGTGTGAGTTGGCCGGGCTCGATGTTTTCCTTGGCTGCGGTTTCGTCGATCAGCTTTTTGGCGAGAGCTGCGCTCTCGCGGTGCGCGACCATCCAGCCCACGACCTTGCGGCTGAAAATGTCGAGTATCACGTACAGGTGGAAGTAGTTCCACTTGCGTGGACCTCTCAGCTTGGTGATATCCCACGACCATACTTGGTTGGAGCCCGTCGCGAGCAGCTCGGGTTTGGCATACAGCGGCCTCGACACCTGATCGCGGCGCTCGCGCACTTCACCGCGACTGTCGAGCACGCGGTACATCGTGCGCTGCGAGCAAATGTAGCGGCCTTCGTCGAGCGTGATCGCGTGGATCTGCGGCAGTGCGAGATCCGCGAAGCGTTCGTCGTGTGCCAAGTCAAAGACCTCTTGGCGCTCGGTGCTGGAGAGTGCACGCGGCGACGGCTTGCGGGCCGGTGCAAGCGTGGACGCAGACGTGCGGTGCGCGCGATACCAAGTCGCGCGCGGCAGACCAAGCGCAGTGCAGGACGCTTTCACGCCGAGTTCTGCCTGCACGGTTTCGACGGCGTGCATCAGGCGTCCTCGTCGAGCTCGTGCTGTTTCAGGGGGATCCCCAGGAGCTCGTGCACTTTTTTTTGGAAGTCAATGATGGCCTTGGCCTTCGCGAGTTCCTTCTCGAGCTTGCGCGTCTTGCGCTCCAGCTCGACCTCACGCGCGCTGGGCTTCTCTTTGGCCGCTGGACCGCGTTTCTTCGCGGCCACTCCTTCGACTCCGTGCTGGCGCAGTTGCCGGCGCCATTCGGCCAGGCTCGAGGCGTACACGCCTTCACGTCGCAAGAGGGCGCCGATGGCGCCACGCTCGGTGCAGGCATCGGCTTCGCGCACGATGCGTGCCTTCTCTTCAGCGCTGATGCGCCGCCGCCTTGCGCGAGCGGACACTTCGGGATCCGGCTCCGCTCCACGCGGAGCGGGCGAGCCATTTATGGGGTCGTTCGTCACTGAGCATCTTCCTTGGCCCTCTACACTAAACTCGGGGACTCAGGCTGTCTCAGGTACGTTGACAAGGAGGGGTTCGAGGGTGTACTTCAGCCGGCCCTGTTGTTCTTCGAGAAGCAGATCGATGCCCTCCCACAGCCCTTCGTACCGCACCTGGGCGAAGGCGGGGACGGCTCGAATCCACTTCTCAGGTTCGTTGCCGCGGAAGTAGCTGAAGAGCGCTTCGCTTTTTCCTTCCGACCTGACCTCGACGTGTTCCGAGGCTCCGGGAAAGGACATCCGCAAAAGCACGCCACCCTCGCGACTTGGAGACATGAGTTGGAGGAGGAGAGCCTTCGGCTCGACCCGCGCCAGAATGCCTCCGACTTCACCGACGTACCG
>JANLOX010000454.1:0-2713 GCA_031366795.1 Candidatus Eiseniibacteriota bacterium
CGGGTTGACGCTGCTCGAGCGGGCGCCGTATGGACCGATCGCCGTCATCACGCCGGTCACGAACCCCTCTGAGACCATCATCAACAACGGCATCTCGATGATCTCCGGCGGCAACACGGTGGTGTTCTGCCCGCACCCGAATGCGCGCAAGGTGTCGATCCTCACGGTCGACTTGATGAACCGCGCGGCACGGCGTGCGGGTGCCCCGGCGCCACTGTTCCATACCGTGGCGCTACCCTCCCTCGAGATCGCCCAGGCGCTGCTGCGGGACAAGCGCATTCGCCTGAATGTCGTGACGGGTGGCCCGGGTGTGGTGAAGGAAGCGCTGGCTGCCGGCAAGAAGGCGATCACCGCCGGCCCGGGCAATCCGCCGTCCATCGTCGACGAAACGGCCGACATCGAAAAGGCCGCGCGTGACATCACCCTGGGCGCCTCGCTCGACAACAACATCATCTGCACCGACGAGAAGGAAGTCATCGCCGTCGCCATGATCGCGGACCGCCTCAAGGAGGCGTTCGCGCGCACCAACGCCATCGTGCTGCAACCGCACCAGACCGAGCGGCTGCGCGCCATGCTGTTCGAGCGCGAAAATGGCCCGCGTAAGTATGCGGTGATCCAGCGCAAGTATGTGGGTAAGAACATCGACGTGATCCTGCGTGACGCCGGGATCCCGTGTGACCCTTCCAAGCGGCTGGCGGTGTGCGAGGTCGATGCGGACCACCCGTTCCTGTGGACGGAGATGATGATGCCCGTCGTCGGGCTGACGCGCATGCGCACCGTCGATGACGCCATCGACTTTGCGCTCGAGGTCGAGCACCGCTTCCGCCACACGGCGTCGATGCATTCGCGCAATGTCGACAAGCTGTCGAAGATGGCACGGTTGTGCGACTGCTCGATCTTCGTCAAGAACGGCCCCAATGCCGCGGGGTTGGGATTTGGCGGTGAAGGTCCGACGAGCTTCACGATTGCGAGTCCGACGGGGGAAGGGATGACCACGGCACGTAGCTTCACCCGGGTTCGCCGCTGTACGCTGGTCGACCGGTTCCGCATCGTATGAACATCATCACGATCGGCGCCATCGAAACGAGCAGCATCGCGCAGGGCGTGGTCGCCGCGGATGCCATGTGCAAGACCGCGGAGGTCGAACTGATCGAGGCCACCACGATTAGCCCTGGCAAGTACTGGGTGCTGATCGCCGGGGAAGTGGCCACGGTGAAGGCTTCGCTCAAGCGGGGTGTGGAGCTCGCGGCCGAGACGCTGCTCGACTCGCTGTTCATCCCGCAACTCCACGAGCTGGTGTTGCCTGCGCTCCGCGGCGTCGCGCCCGGCTCCGACGACGATGCGCTCGGAGTGATCGAGACGCTCTCGGCAGCGGCCGCGATCGAAGCCGCGGATGCGGCAGCCAAGGCGGCACACATCACGCTGCGCGACATCCGCCTCTCGAATGGCATCGGTGGCAAGGGCGTCGTCTACCTCACGGGTGATGTCGGCAACGTGCAGGCTGCCGTCGAGGCAGGCCGCTCACTCGCGCTCAAGAAGAGCCTGCTGCTGCGTTCGGTGGTGGTGCCGCGGCTGGCGCCGCAGATGAAGCGGCGGATCCTCTAATGCATTTCGGCCGCGTGATCGGGACGGTGGTATGCACCGAGAAGGTGGCGAGCTTCAAGGGCCAGCGCACGCTGCTGGTCCAACCCACGGACAGCGAGGGGCACGAGTATGGCAATCCGCTCGTGGCGGTGGACACCACCTCCGCAGGCCCAGGGCAGTGGGTATTCTACATCCGTTCGCGCGAGGCGGCAGCCGCGCTGCCGAACCCGGACAATCCCGCCGATGCCGCCATCGTGGGAATCGTTGACACCGTTCGCGAGTGGCCGCTCGAGGGCGATGCTTCAGCGCCCAAAGTTTCGTCTCGATGATGCTCGCACGTGTGGTGGGTGACGTGGTTGCCACCACCAAACACGCGCACTTGAGCGGGCAGAAATTGTTGCTGATCCAGCCGGTGACGGCGGACGGGAAAGCGGCTGGACGCCCGCAAATTGCGGTCGATTGTGCCCAGGCGGGCCCCGGGGACCACGTGCTGGTGCTGGATGAGGGCAACGGCGCGGCGCAGGTGCTGGGACGCCCCAGAGGGGCCACTCGCACCGTCATCGTAGGCATTGTCGACGCGGTTTCGGGCGGGGGTGAGCCTGCCCACCGTGCAGGTCCCGCGCGGTCGTGATAGATTGTCACGCGCGATTTTGCCGGAAATGCTCCCATGTCTTTATTCGAATATCGGTGCGCGCCGTGCCGCCCGCTGGGCCTTGTGGCTCCGCGGATTGTGCGTGCCGCCGGGCTGTAGATGTTTGAGGCCGTCCAACTCGGAGGGTGAGCCATGACGAAAGCGGATCTGGTCGAGCAGATTTCGACCACGACGGGGGTCTCGAAGAATCACACCGCCCTGATCGTCGACAACCTGCTGGACGCGTTTTGCCGCGCGCTCTCTGAAGGCAAGCATCTGGAGATTCGCGGCTTCGGGACATTCAAGGTGCGCGAACGTCGCGCGCGCCGGGCGCGTAACCCGCGCAGCGGAACTGAGGTCATGGTTCCCGCCAAGCTGGTGCCGGTGTTCAAGCCCAGCAAGGAACTGAAGGCCATGGTGCTCGAGCAGCAGGAAACGCCCGAGCCGGTGGCAAGCTGAGCCCGCACGGCCCGATCACGGCCGCGCATTCACCCTTAA
>JANLOX010000012.1:0-16332 GCA_031366795.1 Candidatus Eiseniibacteriota bacterium
CGTGACCGCGAAGCCCTTGATCGGTCCGGTTCCGAACTGGAACAGGAACAGGCCGCTGATGATCGTGGTGAGGTGCGCATCGAGAATGGTGCGGAACGCGCGGTTGTAGCCGAGATCCACCGACTGCCGCACGCTCTTGCCACCGCGCAGTTCCTCGCGGATGCGCTCAAAGATCAGCACGTTCGTGTCGACCGCCATACCGACGGTGAGCACGAGGCCGGCGATGCCGGGCAGCGTCAGCGTGGCGCCGAAGCCGCACAGACAGGCCAGGATGTAGAGCAGGTTGAGGCCGAGTGCTGCGATCGCGATGACGCCCGACAGCTGGTAGAACACCGCCATGAACACCACGACCAGCACGGTGCCGATCCAGCCGGCCGTGAAGCCTTCCTTGATCGAGTCGCCGCCGAGCGAGGGTCCGACAGAGCTTTCCTCGATGACGTGCACCGGCGCCGGCAGTGAGCCTGCGCGCAACACGATGGCGAGGTCCTTGGACGTTGCGACGTCGAAGTTGCCGGTGATCGAGGCATCGCCCGACGGGATCTTCTCGTGGATGTTTGGCGCCGAGGAGACGACGCCGTCGAGCACGATCGCCAGCTGGCGGCCCACGTTGTTGCCCGTCACGTTCGCGAAGTCGGCGCGGCCCTTGGGCGTCATCTTCATACTGACGCCCCAGGCGGCGGGGTTGGTGGGCTGCAGGCCGTTGCGGGCATCTGCGCTGGCCACCGAGCCACCGGTCATCTCGGGTTCCCGCTTGACCAGGTAGATCGCGCGGCCCGAAACGCCCTGCATACTGTCATCCGCGTCGCCCCACAGCAGCTGCGAGTCGTTGGGCACGATCGAATCGATACCGGGGGTGGCGAGCATGCGCTCGATCACCGGCAGGTCTTCGTTGCGCGCGAACGGGAACGGCTCCGTGGTGAGCAGGTGGCCCGAGAACGGCGTGCGCGCGAGGGCGGAGTCGCTCTTCGTGCCGCCGGTGATGCCGCGATTCGACAGGAAGCTGTCGAGCCGGTCGACCACGGCCTTGGTCTCTTCGGGCGTGCGCACCAGCTTGAACTCGAGCAGGGCCGTCTTGCCGATCAGCTCGATCGCGCGTTCGCGATCGGTGAGACCGGGCAACTGGACGACGATGCGGTCTTCGCCTTCGCGCTGCACGATCGGCTCGGCGACGCCGAACTGGTCGATTCGGTTGCGGATGACTTCCATCGCGCGATCCGGCGCGTCCTTGGCTTCGGCGGGGCTCAGCCGCGAGCGGTCGACTTCGAGCACCAGGTGCATGCCACCCTGAAGATCCAGCCCCAAGTGTATCGACTTCTTGCGCAACTCGGTAAGCTCTTTGGCTGGCGTCGCATCGCGCTGCGCCGGGGTCATCGAGTAGTAGCGATAGGACGGATAGAGGAAGTACAGCGCCAATGCCGTAGCGGCAATGACGCCCAGCAACTTCCACTGGTCGGTTCGGTTCATCCGGATCTCCCAAATGGGTCGTCCGCCTGGGCAGTTCTGGGCGGGATCAAGCAGAGGCGGGATGCGGCAAAATGAGGGGCGGAGTGTACGGGCGTCCGCCGAAGAGTGTCAACGAATGGCAGCCGGAACCTGCTTGGGCCCAAGGGTATCGCTGGTGGCAAGCACCGGGAGGGGGCCGGATGGTGGTCCGGCCCCGGGTGCATTCTGCGATACTTGAAGGGTACTCGGTGGGACGGGGTGGGGCATGCGAGGTGGGCTGATGAGGTGGGATCCCGGTGCGTGTGACTCCGGCGGATCCGCAAGCCCCGTACCGCGCGCAACTCCTTGAATTACGCGGGATCCGCCTTGCGGGTCTGGCCACGCTGTCGACGGTTCGACCCTCCCGTCGGCACACGGGCGGCGGTAGGTCTGGCGCGAAACCCCTCAGAAAATGCAGCCGCAGGTGGCTGTGGCCGTGTTTCTTGACACCCCTAGACACCCATTCCTATAGTGCGGCCCTCGTTGTCGACCAGCCGGGCTTTCGCGTCTTCTGTTCCCCACGATCCGGACAGAGGGGTCTATCTGCTTATGATTTCACGCGTTTACCGTGTAGGCGTCGCACTGCTGACGTGCCTCGCGGTGGCGACAGCGTGTTTCGCCGCGGAACCGGGGCCTGCCCCCGGCAAGGGTGGAATGGGCGGCCAGTTGGGCCTGTCGACCTTTGCGCTCGACCGCGCCCTCGGCAAGGAATGGTTCGCCGACTATTCCAATGGCGCGAGCATGCGCTTCGCCTTCGATGCCCATTGGCGCTACCAGTTCACCAATCGCTGGCGCGGCCAAGTCGCGACGGGTTTCGCCTGGACAGGGTACAGCGCCAAGCACGACGCGAATGGTGTCCCCTCATTCCCGGCCCCGTTTGTGGACCCGAACTTCCGCAACGATGGCGACAAATCCGGCTATCTCGCCCTGATGTTGCCCATCAGCTTCCAGTTGCAGTACTTGGGACGCCATGGGCAGTGGGCCTACCACGTGGGTGCAGGCCCCGGCGCTTACCGCGTCTGGGTCCAGAACCACCGCAAGGTGCTCAAGGATCCGGTGAGTCTCAAGTTGCACCGCGGCCTCTATCCGGGCGGATCGGCCGAGTTCGGCATCGAGCACTTCTTCAAGGATAGCCCGGCGGTCTCGCTCGAACTGACGGCCACGAGCCATCTCGCGTTGTCCCAACGGCACGCGCAGTTCGTTTCGGGGCTCGACAGTAATGTGATGGCGACCGAATTGCGCTTCGGCGCGAATTACTATTTCACGCCGGGTCCGCGCAAGGCGCCGTCCAAAGCGCCCAAGTTGCCCTGATGAACGATCCCGCCCCCGCGCGCGTCGACTGGCAGGCCAAGGTCGGCCCCGAAGGGCTCACGTTCGACGATGAGCTGCTGGTCCCGCGCCTGGCGGAGTTTCATCCGCGCGAGGTCGACGTCCGCAGCCTGTTCTCGCGCCGCGTGCCGCTGAATGTGCCCATCGTGAGCGCCGCCATGGATACCGTCACCGAGGCGCCGCTGGCCATTGCGCTGGCGCGTGATGGCGGTATCGGGGTGATCCACAAGAACCTCTCGATCGCAGACCAGGCGGAGCAGGTCGACCGCGTGAAGCGCTCCGAGAGCGGCATGATCGTGGACCCGGTGACGCTTCCGCCCACGGCTACTGTGGGCGAAGCGCACGCGATCATGGCGCGCTTTCATATTTCGGGCGTGCCGATCAGCGCGAACGGCAAGCTCGTCGGCATCCTGACGAATCGTGACCTGCGTTTCGAGACGCGCCCTGAGCGTCTCGTCTCGGAGATCATGACGCAGGAAGGCTTGGTCACCACGCCCGTGGGTACCACGCTGGTGGAAGCGCGCGAGATTCTTGCCAAGCATCGCATCGAGAAGTTGCCGGTGGTCGACGACGAGGGCCGGCTGCGCGGGTTGATCACCGTCAAGGATATCGAGAAGCGCATCCGCCACCCACACGCCTGCAAGGATTCGCTCGGCCGGTTGCGGGTGGCGGCGGCCATCGGCGCGGGCGGTGACGCGATCGAGCGCGCGGCCGAGCTGGTGAGGGCCGGTGTCGACGCGCTGGTCATCGACAGCGCGCATGCGCACTCGAAGGGTGTGCTCGATACCGCGCGCGAACTGCGCGGGCGCTATGCGGACGTGGACCTGGTGGTCGGCAACGTCGGCACCTACGAAGGCGCCAGGGCCGTCGCAGCTCTGGGGGTCGATGGCGTGAAGGTCGGCATGGGCCCGGGTGCCATCTGCACCACGCGCGTCGTCACGGGCGCCGGGGCGGCGCAACTGACGGCGATCCTCGACGCGGCGCGCGCGCTCGAGGGCACCGGCATTCCACTGATCGCCGATGGCGGCATCAAGTATTCGGGCGACGTGGTCAAGGCGCTCGCCGCCGGTGCCCATTCGGTGATGATCGGCAGCCTGTTTGCCGGTACCGAGGAGAGCCCCGGGGAAGTCGTGCTGCTCGAGGGCCGCTCGTTCAAGGTGTACCGCGGCATGGGCTCGCTGTCCGCGATGGCCGCCGCGAAGGGGAGTCGCGAACGCTACTTCCAGGAGAACACCGATGAGCTCTCGAAGCTGGTGCCGGAGGGCATCGAAGGCCGCGTGCCCTTCAAGGGCCCGCTCGAGAACACGGTGTTCCAGATGGTGGGCGGTCTGCGGGCAGGCATGGGGTACTGCGGCGCGCGCACGATCGAGGAATTGCGCACGCAGGCTCGCTTCGCACGGATCAGCTCCGCCGGCCTGCGCGAGAGCCACCCGCACGATGTGACCATCACGAAAGAGGCGCCGAACTACGGAGCGCGGTAGGCAGGCCGCTGAAAACCCCCGATGGCTCCGTTGGCTCGTCGCGGTGCGCTGCGGGTCCACCAAGCTTGTGGCCCAACGAGCTGCACTGGCCGTGAAGTATTTTCGGCAGTTGCCATTCCGTGCGGGTACCACGGAGCGGCCCCCGATATCATTGAGCGGACCTCCGTCGACACCCCAATACCGACGTCCCGGATATCTTCCGCGTGCCAAAGCCGCCTTGTGTGGCAGGCGCTGACACACGGGATGAAGCTCGCGCGATGCTCCAACGGCAAGGCGATCCTGGCCGATGTGACCGCATGGTGCCACGGCAAGCTGGGTGCGGATGACATCACGATCGTGGTCGCCCGCCGCCGCTGATTTCCAGGCGACGCCTCGCCCCGATGCCGTGGAAGCGGGAAATCAAGTATTGACCCCCCGATCGGGGGGGAGTCCACTTGCTCCCGTTGTCCTAATCCCGCGTCGCTGCAAGGCGATGGTATTCCTGTCCCCGAGGGATGTTCTCATGAAACGTGCGCTACTACTTTCCGCCCTGCTCTGCATGGCGGCCACCAATGCCTTCGCGGTGGGATGTGATCTCGCCGTGTTTGCGTGTCCGGGGAATGCGGGTGCGGCGCGCCGGACGGAGTCGATGGTGCGCATCGCCACGACGTCTTACCGGTCGTTCAATTTGGCCGTGAACATCAATGCCAAGGTGTTCGCGATCGGACTCATGATCGACGGGAGCACTTCTTTCGAGGCCTCGGGCAGCCCCGCGCATGGCTGCACGATGCCGAACGGCATCTCGTTGGAACAGATCGCGCCGGGCTCGGCGAACAACAATACGGTGACCACGCTGACCTCGGGCTCGCAGATGCTCAACGTTGTGTACGTCAATGGCTCGGGGGGTGTTGTGACCCCCACGCAGCGTCACTCGTGGGGTGCCTTGAAGGCGATGTACCGCTAGAAGATTCAAGCGGCAGGGCCCCCAATGCTGCATCGCCGGCCCAGTGTATGTTTCAGGTTCCGCAGTGCCGCCCGAGTCGGCGCGTTGCGCCGGTCGCTGATGGCCGGCCGTTCCACATCACCCGGAGTGCCTCATGCAGATCGCGATCTGGATCGTCATCGGAATTGTCACCGCCGCACTTGCGCGCGCCATCATGCGCGAACGCCGTTTCGGGTTGCTCGGCGACCTGATGCTCGGGCTGCTGGGTGCGGTAGTCGGTGGTTGGGTGTTCCACGCCCTCGGGTTCAACAGCACGCACGACCTGCTGTCCCACGCTTTCGTGTCGCTGGTCGGCGCGGTCGCGGTGCTGGGAATCGCACGGTGGCTGCGCCCGGTGGTGCGCGAAACCGAGAAACTGCTCGGCGGCACCGGGGACGCGACGGATCTCGAAGCGCACATCCGGCGGCTCGGCGTATGGGAGCGCCGCATTCTCGAGCGCACGCTCAAGGGACCGTCCCCGCTGCGCGACCCCAACGCCGTATACGATGCCACGCTGACATTCGGGCAGCGGCTCGCCGACAAAGTGGCCGCCTATGGCGGCAGCTGGCTGTTCATCTGCACGTTCCTCGTGATCATGGGCGCATGGATCGCCGTGAACACGAACCAGCAGATCCGCTGGGATCCGTACCCGTTCATCCTGCTCAACCTGGTGCTGTCATGCCTCGCCGCATTGCAGGCGCCGATCATCATGATGAGCCAGAACCGCCAGGCCGTGAAAGACCGGCTGGACGCGCGCACCGACTACGAAGTGAACCTGCGCGCTGAACTGGAGATCCAGCACCTGCACGCCAAGCTCGACGCGCAGCGCGCCGGAGAGTGGAAGGAGTTGTTCGAGATCCAGCAGCGGCAGATTGAACTGCTCGACCGGATTACCGCGAGGATGCCCCAGTAAGCTACTTCGGCGGCACCGCTCCGTCGCCGGGCCACGGTGAGTCGCTCACGCGCTTGAGGTTCATGTCGAAGAAGCGGATGGGATCCTGCTCACCCATGATGCGGTTGCCGACTTCGTGCCACGTGCTGTCGGAGATCGTGGCCGTGTAGCGGATCGTCATGGGCCCGCCGCGATCTCCCACACATAGCTGCCCTTGGCCGGAACCAACGCGAAGTCGCCGGACATTCCCTGCGCGTAGGAGTGCAGGTTGAACATCTTGGACTTGGGATCGTACGACACGATACCCAGCGCGTTGAAGCCCGTCGTGACGTCCGCGTTGTAGGAGCGCCCCTCGATGGCCTTCATCGAGCCATCGAGCAATGGCCCGATGCGCTCCGTCTGCGTGACGTCGTGGCGCACGCCCGACTGCAATACCGTCCACGCCGGCCCGCGCCAGATACCGTCCATAAACTTGAGCTGCGCCATCGCGGTCTTCTGCGCGGCGATGGTGACTGCGGGATCGGGGCGGCCTTGCGCGAAAGATGGAGCGGCTGCGGAGAGTGCGGCGAGCGGATCAGGATCGAGAGTGGGATTCGCAGCTTGAGCATGGGCACCCCGGGGGAAAGTGGTTGCGATGGCCCGGGGAGCGGGTGCTGAGCGCCCCTCGATTATCTTGCGCACGCTCAGTGCTTCCTAGCGCATGAGCCACGCCCACGTCGAAGAAGTAGAACTTCTCTGTGGTCACGGCTTTGCGCGAACGGGTCCTTTGGAACGGCGGAAGCAACTCGCCGACGAGTGTGTCCTGCAGGATCTGGAAGTAGTCGCGCACCGTCCGCGGCGATAACTGAGCGTCGTTGCCCAGTTTCGTGTAGTTGAGGATCTCGCCGTTCATTGCTGCCGCGGTTTCCAGAAATCGGCTGAAGTTGGGGACGGACCTCGCCAGACCCTCCGCGCGAATCTCCTCTTGGAGATAGAGTCCGACATAGGCTTGGAGCATTGCCTTCGGGTGCTTGGAATCGAGCACCGAGGGCAGCCCACCCCACCGAATCAGGTCCGTCCACGGCCGGTGCGGCGAGACGGTCCTGAGTTCGGGATAAACGATCGGGTGCATGCGCACGACCCCGGCCCGCCCGCCCAGCAGATTGCGCCCGCGCGCGCGCACGCTCCCCGATCAGGACGGGCGATACCGCCAACGCCCGGAACGTCTGGGCATCGAGCAGATCGAGAAACAGGGCATCGCGGAATGATGCCCCAAGCAGTGTGGACTTGCCGGTCTGGCGGGGGCCCAGGAGGAAGAAGCTGTGCTCTGCAGCCAGCGTTGGAAGATCGAGGAATCGTTTGTACATCGCTCAAAGGTAGCGCATAGGGGCCGCAAAATTCAGTGGAGGCGCCACTGCTTTTCGCGAAAAACAGTGGCACCTCCACGCGCTCGAGCGGCGCAGCTGGGGCTCGCTCAAGGCGCTGTACCGGTAGCCGTTCACCGCTGGTGCGAGTTCTCGCGCACACGCAATCGAGCCCCGGGATTTCTCCCGGGGCTCGAACTCCAGACGGGGGATGTCCGGTACATCTCGTGAGACGCTAGCGCTTGGGCAGCTCGAAGCGGAACGACGGGTTGATCTGGCGGATCTCGCCGACCACGCGTTCCAGTCCTTCGACTGTCGCGTCGGTGGGCTGCTTCTTCCACTCCGAGAACAGTTCGAGCAATTCGTCCTGCTTGACCCGCAGCAGTTCCTGCTGGGAGTGCTCATCCACCGAGCGCTCGAGGTGGTAGACCTCGCCGTTCGAGAGCCGCTTCACCAGGTCCAGGTACTCGCCGCGCATGTGCGACAGGATGCGGATGTACTTGTCGAAGCCTACCGACAGCTTCTCGAGCACCTCGGAAACACCTTCATTCCGGCGGTGCATCTGCTGACTGTAGGAGTAGGCGAAGTGGTAGTAGGTCTTGCCGCGGCCGATGTACGCCTCTTCGGCCGGCTGGACGCGACGCGCGGCACTGCCGGCGCCGGGGTTGTCGAAGATGCCGATCGAGACCAGCAGGAAGTCGGCGTTGGTCTTGTAGATCTGGTACTTGAGTCGCGCATCGGTCGACTGCGACAGGCGGCGGAACACGTCAGTGTCGTACTTCGACAGGAACCGGCGCGACTGCTCCACGTAATCGGGGTTCACGAATGAGTGGAGGAGGTGCGCGAGGTAGACGTTCACGTCTTCGTCGTAGAAATCCTGGTTCGAGACCAGCCCCGTCTCCATGCGGCTGTAGAGAAGACAGTTGATCATGAAGTAATACGTCGGCTGCAGGTCGCGGGTGTTTTCCTTGAGGTCGATGTAATGGCGCGGATTCATGTCACACCCCCCTGGCCTGTCCGGCCGAGCGAGGGGCGCTGGCCACAGGTGTTACCGGAAGACACTGCATTGGCTGTGCCATCGGCCACCATCCCGGGCCGCGAAGCCCGGCGGCGCTCATAATGAACGCAGGCGTCGCGTGATTCGCGGGTCCGGAACCCTCATTGTGATGGCCACTTCAAGGTGGCGGTGCGGACGAATTGGGCGATCAAACCCGTGACGCGGGCGAGAAACCGCTGCCTGCGCCGACAGGGGAAAAGGCGCCCCAGTGCGGCGGCGCCACCACGATCACGCAATGCCGCAGCACCAAGGCGGAAGCGTTCGCTGCGTTTATCGCGCGCACGTCGCTGGCACAACGGAGGATACGACCCGGTCCCGGAACTCGTGGGCGGCTCGCGTTCTGCACGGCGCCTCCGAAAAACCGTGGATCGCCCTTCCCACGGGCTTCCGCGAACGGCACATTCGCCGCTGCGCGCGTGGGGCACACGTCTTGCGCTTGAATTCCAACGGAAGCGTATGCCCGACGTCGCAATTCGCACGCACCATTGAGAGACTCGTCCCGCACATGACACCCGACTCCCCGCGATCATCAAAGCCGAAACCTCGCGCCCGCCGGCATGGCCTGCGGGCCAGGCTATGGCTCGCCTGCCTGATGGGCGGGCTCGCCACGGCCCTGGCTTCGGCCTGCGTGATCTCGGCGGTGGCGATGGCGGGAACAGCCCTCGATCCGCTCGTCGTGATGGAGGCGGTCGGCGGATCTTGCCTGTTCGGTCTGGCGGTCTCGGTGATCGCCGGTTGGTGGGTCACGCGCGGCGTCGCTCAGGGCCTGCGTGACATCGATGACGGCATTGTCCGCGGTCACTTGCCCGAATCGGCGCGTGGCACCGGCTGGGGCGAGATCGGCGACCTGTCGCGGGGAGTCCGCGCACTGCTCGAAACGAATCGCGACCTGCGCGAGGACGAAGCGGAACTGCGCGCGCTCATGGCGTCGATCGAACGCTCCCGCGAAACCGTCGATCGATGGATTCGCACCGAACACTGGGAATTGCTGACGCCGGGTGCGGGCAGACTTGCCCCGCTGGCCGAGAGCCTCGATCTCGGCATGGGCCGCGAGGCCGAGCTGCAGCAACAGAACCTGGAGGCAGCCCGGCTTGCCCACGCCGAGCTGGCGCGCGTGATCGAAGAGGCCCGTGGGACCGCGGAGGCGGCCGAACATGGTTATGTCGAAGTCACCGCATTGCTGACCACGATCCGCGAAATCGCACGGCTGACGGGCGAGATCCAGCAGGCCGTGCAGGCGCCCGCCGCCACGCCCGCGCCCGAAACGGATGCCGCCGAGTCGGCCTGGCGCGGTCACGCGGCGCAGGCGATCGAAGAGTTGGTCGAAGTCTCGGGCGCCAGTGTGCAGCGTCTGGGCGAAGGCCTGCTGCGGGTTCGCGAGATCAACGAGCAGGTGCAGCTGATGTCGAACCGCGCCACGCTGATCGCGCTTAATTCGGTCGTGGCCTCGGGCCGCCCCGATGCGCGCGTGTTGTCGACGGAAAACCCCAACGCCGAGCTCAAGCAATTGGCGCGTGAAGTGCGCGCCGCCACCGAACGGGTCGCCTCGCTGTCCGCGGAAATCGACCGCGCGGTCGCCGCGGCGAACCACAGCATGCGCGATGCGCGCGAACGTGTCATCGCCCGCTTCAATGAGATGGCCCTGCCCTTAAGCCCCGTCACCGCAGCGCCCTCGCCGGCGCCCGCGTTGCTTGCGCACTGGGTCGAGCGCCTGCGCGAGATGGTCCAGGACGCGGCGCGCAAGGGCGAGCGCATGTCGGAATCCCAGGAGAAGGTGTCGAGTGCGGTGCAGCGCGTGACCCGCCGCATCGAAGACGAATCACGCGATCTCGAGGGCTTGGTGGCGCGATTGACGCCCATGGGCGCGACCTCGAGCCCCTCGCCACCGTCACGTGATTTGACAGCTCAAGACCCTCCGGCCTCACGCACGCTCAGGCTGCTCGATCCCGATGCGCAAAACTCAAGACGCCGCGATGGCCCATCCGCGGAAGAGGAAGGCGGTATATGACGCAGGCCGACAACACCGCCGACTCCGCAGGGAATGCCGCGGAGCTCGAGCGGGCGATTGCGGTGACGCTCGCTGACTTGCTGGCCGCCGCAGCGGAACCCGAAGCGACCGCCGCAACGTGGTCGAGAGCGCGGGACGCGGCCCAGATGCTGTCGCTGGAAGGGCTCGATCACGCGCTGGCTGCGTGCTCTGCCCATGCGGGTGGGGCCTTGCCGGCAGACATCGTGGCGCTGGCGGATCGCCTCTCGCGCATGGCGGCCGTATTGCGCGAGTCGGGGGACCTGGGCCCGCTGCGCGAGGCCGACGCCGAGCTCAACGTGCTCGCCGATGAACTCAACAGCTATGAATGGACCGCCCGTTCGGAGGATGGCGCAGCCGAACGTCGCGCCGCCATAGCGACGCTCGAAGTCACCGACGTGCTCGAGGACGTGGTGCTCGCCAACGACGAATCGCGCGCGGCAGCGCGCCGCTCAAGGTTGCCGGTTCAAGTCGCTGCCGCGGTACGCGCGGCGATCGACTGGTTGAGCGCCACGCCGGGAGGTATGTCCGTACGCCTGCACGGCGAGCCATCGTTGCTCGAACTGCGCATGGCGAAAATTCGCACTGATCGTTTGTACGCCGCGCATCGTGTCATCGCTGCGGCGGGCGGGAACCTTGGACCTGCGAGTGATGGCGACGGTTGGTCGCTGCGCGTGGCGTCGTTCGCGGAGCGCCCCATGTACTTGTTGCTCGTCCAGGGCGGCCTGCGCGTGGCGGTGCCGTGGCACGCGGTGCTCAAGCTGCGCATCGTCGCGGCGAAGCCTGCTGCCGGAGGCATGGGAACGGTCGACCATCCCGTGCTCGGCTTGCTTGCGCCCTCGACACTGGAGACGCAGGAGCATCCCGTGGTGCTGATCGGGCATGGGCTCAAGCGCGCCTACCTGACCGCGGATCGTTTGATCTGGCGCATGACCGCGGAGCCCTGTGAGAACGAATGGGGCAGCCCGGCCGTGGGCCTGAGCGAAACCGTACGCACCGAAGACGGCGAAGTGTTCTGGGTTGCCGATCCCGCGCGACTGCTCGCGGACATCGAGTTGCCGGACATCGCCATCGAGCCGGAACCGGTCGTGCTCGGCGAAGCGAATGTCGAGCCGTTGGGCGTCATGCCCGAAGCGGTCGGTACACCGGTTACGCCCGTCGCGTCCGCCACGCCTGTCACGCCCGTCGTTCCCGTCACGTCCGTTACTCCCGCCGCGCCTGCCGCGCCTGCCGCGCCTGCCGCGCCTGCGACGGCCGGGGCTGTCGCGGAACCCAAAGTCAACCACTCTGAGGCCGCGCCTGCGCCTGAGTGGGTTCCCATCGCGCGCGCCCTGGTGGCCGATGACTCATTGACGACGCGCCTGCTGTTGTCGCGCATGCTCGAGCAGAATGGCTTCACCGTGGAGACCGTGGCCAGTTCGCAGCAGTTGATGGAGCGCCTGCACGATTCGTCGTGGACGGTGCTGTTCACCGACCTCGAAATGCCCGATGGCGCCGGCCCTGAATGGCTCCGCATCGTGAGCCGCACCGCCGCATCACGTCCGCACCCCGTGCGCGTCGTGGCGCTCGTCCGCGATGGCGGCGACCTCGACGTCGCGCGCAGCGCGGGCGTCGAAGAGACATTGCTCAAACCGTTCGTCCGCGACTCGCTCGGCGCGCTGCTGGCGCGTCACGGCTGGGGAA
Organism: Candidatus Eiseniibacteriota bacterium; assembly: GCA_031366795.1. GTDB lineage: Bacteria > Eisenbacteria > RBG-16-71-46 > RBG-16-71-46 > RBG-16-71-46 > JANLWK01. The sequence goes on from JANLOX010000012.1 coordinate 12,255, forward strand.
ATTCATGAGCCCGCTTCCATTGGTTCCGGGGCACCCGGCGCAACCCTGCCGCGTGCTGGTCGTCGATGACGATCGTCGCGTTCGCGAATTGCTCGAGATCACGCTGACGACCCATGGCTTTGCCGTGATCACGGCCGCCGATGGGGAAGAAGCCCTGATGCGCGCGCGGCGTGAGCGCCCCGACCTGATCCTGCTTGACGTGCGGCTGCCCAAGCGCAGCGGATTCGAAGTGTGTGATGTGCTGCGCAACGACCCCACGGATCCCGCCGTGCCGATCATCTTGATCACCGCCGGCTCCGAGATCGAGCACCGGCTACAGGGGTTCGCGCGTGGTGCCGACGATGTGATGGGCAAGCCGTTCTCTCCGAAGGAACTGGTCGCCCGCATGAACCGCCTGCTGGCGCGGGCCACTGAATCGCGCGCTTCGGCGCGCCGCGCCGTGGAGCTGGAGCGCGAGCTGGTGAGTGCCCGCCGCGAAGCCCGCCGCGCCGATGACGACGCCCGCCGCGAGGAGTCGCTGCTGGCCGCGGTCTCAGGCGCGGGACGCGATCTGCTCGGAGTGCTCGACGAAAACGCTTTGCTCGCACGGCTGCTGGGCATCGTGCAGATGCGCCTCGGCTGCCGCAGTGTCGCCGCCCTGCTCGCGGATCCCGCCTCGGGAACCTTGCGCGCGCACGCCGTACGTGGCGACCGCTTCGAGCGTGCGGCCTCGCTGGTGCTGCCGCTCAGCGGCGACGTGACGACCCTGCTGCAGGGGCTCGCCCGGCCGGTGCGATGCACGGAACTCGAACAGTTGGGCCGCAGCGGACCCGAGTGGGCGCCGCTGGTGTCCGGACGCTGGGACGTGCTCGTCCCGGTCATCTCATCGAACGGGCTCGAAGCCGTGATCGTCGCCGAGGAACCCTCGCGGGCGGGCGCCGACACGCGTTCAGCGTGGGAAGAGCTCGGCGCCATCGCCCAGTTCGCCGGTGTCGCCCTCCTCAATGCCCGCAACGTGCGCTCGCAGGCGCGTTGGCTGCTGGCCGCCGCGGCGGAGCGCGTCTATCGCGGGAGCGAATCGGCGGCCGCATTGATCGAATCACGGCGCTTGCTGGATCGCGCCTGCCGCGCGTTGGTGTTCTCGCCCGGCGAGCACGAACTGGCTCGTCACGCTCTTGCGCTCGCCGACTGGGTGCGCACCGATGACGGACGGCGCGAGTTCGACCTGCTATGTGAGAGCGATGCGAGCGGGTTGGCCCGCGGCGCGCGCTCGTTGATCAACGCGCTGGTGAGCGGCGTCCATCCCGAGGACGATCGCGTGATCGTATTGCTCGAAGCCGTCGAGGCTTATCGCGCGGCGCGGTTGCGCGGGCTTGACCCTGAGCAGTCACGGGAACGGGCCCGGGCGAAAGCCGCCGCGGACCCGTTCGTCGCTGAATGCTTGATGGCGAGCGCCGAAGCCGAGTTGAGCCCCGAGCGCGACGCCGCGTAGTCCGGCAGGCCGCCTTACTTGGCGGTGTTGTTGCGCAAGCCCTGGAAGTCCACCTTCGGCGCGACCTTCGCGGCAGCCGAGACCGGGTAGTACGGGGCGTCCTTGAAGTTGAACATCGAGGCGTACAGGTTTGTCGGGAAGCGCTTCACGAGCACGTTGTAGATCTGTACCTGCTCGTTGTAGCGCATGCGCTCCGTCGCCAGGCGGTTCTCGGTGCCGGACAGTTCGTCCATCAGCTGCAGGAACGCTTCATTGCTCTTGAGCTGCGGGTAGTTCTCGATCACCACGAGCAGGCGGCCGAGCGCGCCGTCCATGCTCTGCCCGGCGGCGATCTTCTGGTCGGTCGTTTTGGCACCCGACATCTGGGCGCGTGCATCGGCGATTTTGCCGAACACTTCCTGCTCCTGGATCGCCGTTCCCTTAACGGCCTCGACCAGGCTGCCGATCAAGTCGGCGCGGCGCTGCAGCTGGTTGTCGACCTGCGCAAACTTCTGGTCGACGGCCTCGTGTGTCGACACCAGCGTGTTGTAGTTGCCCACCAGGCAGCCGCCGATTCCCAACACGAGAACGGCAACAATCGCGATCCCGATTAATAGTCCCGCACGCTTCACTTGACTGCTCCTTTCGTTGCACGCGCGCATGATGCGCTCGAAGTCAGGCTACCAATTTCCTCCGCCACCACCACCACCACTCGAACCACCACCGAACCCGCCGAAACTCCCACCTCCGCCACCACCACCGCCACCCCCGAAACCGCCACCGCCCCAGCCGCCCCCAAAGCCACCGCCGTAGCCGCCGAACCCGCCGCGCCGGCCACCGCCCATCCTGCTCATCACCGTCACGATGATGAAGAAGACCAGCAGCGCCAACAGTAGCGAGCTGCGTGACGAACGAGGCTCCCGCCCGCCGCCGTCGTAACGCAGCTCGGCGCCGTTCCACTCGAGCGTGACGCCCTGCTCCTGGGCGATCTTCGCCGCGGATGCCAGCACGCCCTGCGTGATGCCGCCCGTGTAGTCACCTGCCTGGAATCGCGGCGCGATCTCGCGACGCACGATGCGTGACTCGAGTCCGTCCGGCAGCGCGCCTTCGAGGCCGTACCCGGTCTCGAAGCGCACCTCGCGTTCGGTCATTGCCACCAGCATGAGCAGCCCGTTGTCCTTGGCGCTCTGCCCGATCTTCCAAGCCTGGAACACCTGTACCTTGTAGTCGGTCGGCGTCAGCGGCGCGGTGGTGGGCACGATGAGCACGGCGAACTGGGCGCCCGTCTTCTTCTGCACCTGGTCGAGGAACGCCTCAAGCTTGGCATGTGAGGGCTCGTCCATCACGCCGGCCACGTCCGTCACATAGCCGGTGTAGGCGGGGAGCTTGACGCTCGAGGAGTCCGTCGATGAGGGCGCTGCAGCCGCGGGAATCAGCGTGATCGCGAGAATGCAGGCGACCCACAGGATTTCCGGCAGCCGGAGCGCGCGGGCGCTCCGCTTGATCACGGCACCCGCAGCGTGTCGATGGCGATGACGAGGCGGTCAATCTCCGCGAGGAACTTGCGGTAGATCGCCAGCACTTCGTCCGCCTTGTACTTGCGTGACGAGAAGCGCACCAGGTGCGCGCCGAGCAGAGCCTCGGCATCCAGCCGGTAGAGTTGCGCCAGTTTCTCGATCACTGCGGCCGGCGAAGCCGGAGTGATCTCCCCGCGCAACCGCAGCAACGTGCGGAACAGCGTCGCGAAACTCGACGATGAGCCCTTCAGCACATCCTTGAGCGCCAGCGCCTTGCGGCCCGATGCGAGGTACGCCTGGCGCAGCAGGATGTGCTTGGAGCGCAGGTCGTGTTCGCACTGCAGCCGCAGGTAGGTGTTCGGCACCTCGAGCCCGGCCAGCACGTCATCACCCTCGAGTGTCATATGCCGCTCGCGCATCTCGAGCCATTCGATCGGGAAGGCATCAAGCGAGTTTTCGATCTGCCGCTGCGTCAGCAGCAGCGGATCGAAGTGCGGCGCCTTGCGTGTCGCAGGCATCGCGTCCCGCAGCCGGTCGAGTATCTCGGGCGTTAGTTCCCGCGCCACGACGACCACGTTGATCTTCGAGTGCTTGGGGTCGAACCCCTGCATCAGCACGCTGCCGGTCAGGAAAGCGCCGAGAAAGTCGTGGCCCAGCGCTACACGCACGGGCGCCAGCCAGACGCGGGCGGCATCGAGGATGTCCTGCGGGGGCTCGATGCGAAGTTCGCTATGAGTGCGGTTCATGTCGGGAAGTAACGCTACGAGCGTGGGGGGCGCGGGTCAAGCGGGGGTGGGAGGCCCTATCTCCGCTCTAAGGGGTGGGGGCGCGGGCAGCGGCGCGCGTTTTGACGCCGACGCCGTATCGGGTTGTTGGCGAGCGCACCCACTTCTGGCGGGCGGTGGCTTCGTCACTCTGCGGCATGGGCTGAGGTCGGGCCGGCGCGGCGCGCCTGAAGCATCGCCAGCAGGCGGCCGCGGGCGGCGACGACTTCTTGCAGCCGCTCCTCGCGCGCCGAAGTGCGTATCGACAGTCGGCTCTGGTGGACGGTGAGCTTGGCGGGGAGGGTGAACAACTCGAAGCGCAGTCGCTTGGGCCGTGCGTCGCGCAA
>JANLOX010000017.1:0-4396 GCA_031366795.1 Candidatus Eiseniibacteriota bacterium
TGCCGTCGCCGTTGCCGAGGAACGCCGCGCCCGAACCCACCAAGTCCAACTTCCCATCTCCGTTGAGGTCTGCCAACACGCCGAACTGGGATTCGTTGCCGATCCTGGGGCCAAAGGTGCCGTCGCCATTGCCAAGCATTACCGCGCCATCCACGAGGTCAGCTTTGCCATCGCCATTGAGATCAACAATGGCCGATGCGGACCGCGAGTCGTTGTCGATCGGGTCAGAGAACGTGCCGTCTCCCCGCCCGAGCACCACGGCTCCGGAGACGCCCAGGTCGGGCACCCCGTCGCCATTGACGTCCGCGATTACGACTCCGTAGGAGACGTGTCCCGTATCTACCGACAAAAACGGGGCAGCAAAGAGAGGATTCGCGATGGCTCGTTGCGTGGTGCCGAATGCAACCGCGAGAAAGAGGACGCCCAGGGCGAGGCGGAAGCGACACTGCTGGGAATTCGGTCGTGAAATACGCACGGGGGGCACCGCGGCCTGCTTTCGTTACGGGGTGCGGCTCAAGTGGCTGCCGACAATCATACCCCCGCCGCCCGGCCACCGCATGCATTCAGTGTCCCCGCCAGTGTCTCCATCCACCCCGTCCGCAGGCGTCTAACCCGTCTATTCCGTCTCGTCGGGTCCACGCTCGTCCAAGGGGTTAGCCGATTCTGGCAATTCGAATCCCGTTGGGGACGCCAGCACTCGAGCCTCGACCGCCCTGCCAAGGGGGCATTGGGTCAGGCTGCTCGGTGGACCTTGATGTCGGCCTCGAGTCCTACCGCCTCCAGAAGCCGGAGCAGCCGGTCGATCGTGACCTTCTGGAGACTCCCCGACAGAATCCCAGTCACCGCGCTTCGAGCCAGTCCGGAGCGCGCCGCCAGCTTCTCGTGCGTGATGCCGAGGTGGTCAACCTCGCGAACGATGGCGGCGATCAGTTGTGCCTTCAACACGGCTTCGAGTCCCCTCCGCTTCGGAATTCCGAGCTGCTTCGCCAACTGACTAGGAGTCGTCTTCTTCACGGTTGGGTCTCCTTTAGGCGCTTCACCGCAAGGTCCAGGTTCTTGGCCGGCGTCGTCGCGGTCGTTTTCTTGAAAGCGTGAAGCACGTGGACTACGCCACGTTGGACCAGCGCGTACACGACACGATAGGTCCCAGCTCGATCCCGCAGCCGAAGCTCATGAACACCCCGCCCAATGCTCGGCATTGGGCGCGACAGAGGCATGGAGAGCACCAGCCCGGCATCGAGTCTCGCCAAGGCATCGGCCAGGTCGCCCCGAACTTCTTCCGGCAGCTCTTTGAGCTCTCGACGGCAACTCTTCAAGACAATGATCACGAGTTACTGTCTCACATACGAGACATATCGTCCACCACAATCCAGCAGTGAGGCATTGACGCAAGGAGAACAACAACCGGCACCGCGGGATACGCAAGTCGACATGAGCGGGTCAGCGAGGGCATCCCCATCGGAGTCGTCCACATGGCGAAACCATGGAAAGACCGGGCACGAATCAACGCCTGTTTGGGGACGCCAGATTCCCGCGTCGCAGCACATCAGGTTGGCGAGCACTGCCTCGCGCGCTGCCCCCTTCGCTGCTCCGGCGGCCTTCCGGAGTGGCCGGGACGTGCGGGCACCCTGGCTCAGTCGCACGATGTAACTGCCGGCCGGCAGCGGGGCGAGCGGCAGTGCGCGCCAGCCCGGTCGCAGCGAATCGATATCTCGCGACACTACTTACGACCGCTGACTTCGAAAACCGCGAGCGTCGCTGGCGCCGCGTCGGGCAGGCTGTCACCAGCCGGGGCGAGCAACGCGAGCCCCGGTCCGGTGCACTGCGATATTCGGCCGTCGATTGTGTTGGCGTCTCTCGCGCCGATCGAGCGTCATCGTTGTGGTTGCCACTCGTAGAGGATGTCCGGACACTTCTCTTCGTTGCCGTAGCCATCCCCGAAGGCGATCGCTTCGAATCCCCGCCGTTCATAGAAATGCCGGGCCGGCTGATTGCACTGAAAAGTGTAGAGCCGAATGGGCGGCAGGAGCTCGCTTCGGGCGAGTTCCAACAACCGTGTGCCAATGCCGCGCCCCACCCAAGCGGGAAGCAGGTAGAGCTGATCGATCCAGCTGCAGCCGGTACCGTTCGACACAGCCAATAGCCCGACCACCAGATCATCGACGACAGCGACGGTGGTGTGCCCCGCGGGAATCAGATGCCGGCGGATCCACTCGCGAACGGCGTCATCGGAGTGGACCAGCGGCGCGCACGCTACAAGTTCCTTGCGCGAGCGAAGATAGACATCTGCCACAGAGTCGGCGTCACCCACCGTAGCCGCCCGAACATCGAGGATCACCACGCCTCCTTGGTCTCTCCGCAAGCGGCCGAACTCAATGTAGCCAGCCCAGGATATCGAGCTACTGGTCGATCCCCGCCTCGGTAGACGCGAGTGCTCTTGGGCGCTCGGTGCCTCTCCGAGGCGCGCCCTCGGACATCTTCCCAACCACAAGGTCGCGGCACCGCCACGTGCGAAGCACGATACTGGATTCGGCTGGCCCCACCAGCAGCCGTCCGTGACCTCCTCAGGCGCCTGTATCGTCTTGATGAGCCTGGGCTCGAGGCCGGGATCGGGCGACCTCAACTTATGCGCTGGACCGATTCGGCGCGGACTGCGCCTTGCCTCGACAAGGACAGCGCCAGCCCGACGATGATCAGGCCGAGGAGCACGAGATTCATCGTCGGCCCTAGTGGTGAGCCGACTCGGCTAATGGGAAACACCTGAAGGATGAGCAGCCTGCCGACATCGTTGAGCAGAAGCAGCAGGAACATTGCCGGGATCATGCCGCGATATCGAACCAGGACGGCGATCGCCAGCGCCCCGAAGAGGAGCCGGTCCAAGCCCAGAAGCGCACATACCGACCGGACCGTCTGCGCGCCCGCTGGGGAATACGCGTCCAGGGGGATCCCGTCGGCGGTGCGCACCACGTAGTCGTTGGCGAACAGCAGCAACAGGCCTTGGGCGATCTTCACCGTCACGACCGCCCCCAGAACCCACGACGCGAGCCCGTGTCCGCGATAGGCCGCGTCGATCCGGCGGGTCTCATTGGTCTCGGCCACAATACCCCCTTCGGGACATGGGGAACCCCGCGCCCCCGTCTTCTCGCCTTGGAATACGCGGCGGTCGTGCGCGGAGTTGCAGGTAAGGTAATTGACGCGGTGTGCGCCGCAGAGGGATCAAAACCTGTCCGTCACCAACTCCAGTGGCGTGCGCTTCTGCCCCTTGAGCAGCTTGCGAAAGAACCGCCTGGCCGCATGGGTGTTGCGATGTCGATGAACCAGGATGTCGGTCACATCCCCGTCCTGATCGACCGCCCGCCACAGGTAGTGCCGCTCACCTTGGGATCCGAACGAAGACCTCGTCCAGGTGCCAGATGTCGCCGAGTTGACCCTGACGACGCTTGAGCTTGCGTGCGTAACCAGGTCCGAACTTCCGGCACCACTGCCGGACGGTCTCATAGGTGACGAGGACGCCAATGGTTCGGCGGGAAGATCCTGAAGATCTCCCCGGACGGCAAGCTGCTACACGTGTTCCCAATTGCCGCAGGCGACGGCACGACAAACGTCGCTTTAGGTCGCGGCGGGAAAGAGCTGTACGTGACCGTGGTAAAGGATCCGAACGACCCGCAGGCGAAGGGCAGCATCGTGCGAATCCCCAACGTCGGGTGATGGCCGCCGGCCGGCGTGCGGCTCGCTTGCCGCACGGCGCATCGCTACGCGGCGAGCACGATTCGCAATGAATGCATTCGCCTGAGCCATGCCGGCACCCGGTTCGAATCCACGCCCGTTGGGGACGCCAAGAGTCGCAAGATTGGGCTCCAGAAGGATGCGGGAGCGCCTCAGGCTGAAGCTATGCCATGCTCCTGAATGTCGGCGTGTTCTACACTTCTCGTATGGACTACCGAGAACGGATCACGATCGATCCGGCGAAGCGTGGTGGCAGGCCGTGCATTCGGGGTCTTCGAGTCACGGTTTACGACGTGCTCGATTACCTCGCAAGCGGCATGAGCGAGAACGAGCTTCTGGCCGATTTTCCGGACCTCGAGCGAGAAGACATCCGTGCCACGCTCGCGTTCGCCGCAGACCGTGAGCGTCGCCTAATCGCGGACTCCGCGGCGTAGGCGCCCCGCGCGCCATGCCCGAATTGAAGCTCCTCTTCGACCAGAACCTCTCGCCGCGCCTCGCCAGCGCTCTCGCCGATCTCTATCCGGGATCAGCGCATGTGCAGCATCAATGAGATTGTGGTTGCGGCCAATGGGGGCGCATACGCACAGACTGCCATCAACGCGCCCGGCGCAGCACTTCTACCTCGCGCTTGAGCCGGCCAGCGAGGCGATCTCGTTCGACGTCGAGATCA
>JANLOX010000024.1:0-30192 GCA_031366795.1 Candidatus Eiseniibacteriota bacterium
CGGCTGGCGTTGCGGCGCATGCGCGGCACGCGATGCGCGCGCGTCCAGTCGAGCACTTCGCGCTCGATGTCCACGCCCCACGCCTCGTTCTCGGGGCGCCGGCGTACCCACGCGCAGGCCAGGGCCGCGGTGCCGCAGAAGTCCTCGCGCAACCGCGTGAAGCGCTTGCCGCGGTGGCGGCGGTAGATCCGCTGGAACAGGTCGAGATCGTATTCGACGCCCTGAACGGCGGCTTCGTAGAGGACGTGACGGTCGTGCTTCATGCGGAAGTTCCCCTGGAGTGAAGTGGTGGTCGCGAGGCGGCGGCAGTCTAGCGCGGGCGATTCATGCAGCGCGAACCGTGAGTGCGGGCCATGAGTGCAGGCCAGTGGTCGCAGGTGAGCGAGAGCTCGGGAAGCTCAGCGTCCGGGCGGTGGGCCGGTGTAGCCGGTGAGTTCGACGTAACCGCGGCCGCTTACGCCCGCGCGCATCTCTGCTCCGCTCACGCGCGCCTCCGCTCCGCTCACGCGCACGGATCCCTCCCAGTACGTCACGCCGCCGGTCGAGCGCGTGACGAGTTCCTGGTCCGCGACCGTGGGCTCGATCACCAGATCGATGCCGTGACGCGGTACGCGCACGCGCCAGCCCTGCGGGTAGGTGGCACCAGAACGCGGGCTCTTCCACTGGCGCAGCGCCGCGATCTCGAATTCGTCGCGGGTGAGATGCGTGGTGGTGCCGTCGGCGGCGACAAGCGTTCCGCTCGATTGCGGCTCGATACCGCCACCCGCGAGGCGCAGCGAATAAAGCATGAGGTCCCGGCCGTCGGCGAGCCGCAACGCGAACCAGTCCCACCCCTGCTGGTTGGGTGCCAGCACGCTGCTGCTGAACTCGTGATCCATCCACGCTTCGCCGCTCACGGGCAGCGTGTCGCCATCCACGGTGATGGCGCCACGCGCGGCGAGTCGTGTGATGGAAGCGTAGTGCGAGGCCTCGCCTGCGCCGGAACCCTTGCGACTGACACCGTTCTTGCCGTGGAGCACAGGCGCCTTTCGCGGCACGAGATCGAGCCGTAGTCCGAAATCCTTCGCCGCGGCGCGCAGCAAGTGCGTGCGACCATCGGCGCCGAGCCCCACCGACCAATCGCCGGCCCACACGCGATAGCGCGCGGTGTCGGCGCCCGCGAGTCCCAGGGCGGGCCGTTCGATGAGTTCGTCGTAGTGGAAGGTGCGGTGCGTCTCGTCGGTGAGTGCGGCATGCGCCAGGATCAGCGTGTGCGGCGCCCATGCGGAGCGGCTGGATTCACGCGCGCGGTCGATGCCGACGCGGAAGAACGTCAGCTCGAAACCGAACGCGCGCTTCCCCGACGATAACTCGCCCGTGTAGTACCACCACTCCGTGCGGAACTCGGGGTGCGAGGCATGGTCGCGCGGAAAGTTGAAGGCGTAGGGCTCACTGGCGTCGCGGTAACGGGCGGGCGGCGGCGTTGGGGACGGCGCGGTGGCTGCGCGCGGTGCGGACCTCGTAGTCAGCGGCCGCCTTGGAGTCGGCGCGGCCCCCGCAAATCGCGGCGGAGCTCCAGCGATCAAAGCGCTCACGGCGAGCGCCACGAGCGCAATCGCCACCCGCACGCGCCATCTCCCGCTCATTCGATCCTCATCGCTTCGGGAGCGACACGCTGCACCGCCAGCCGCGCGGGCACCAGCCCCGCGAGCGCGGCCGTAACGACGACCACGACGAACGCCTGCACGAACAGCCACGGGTCCAGCGAGAAGCGAATGGTCCAACCGAAGAACTGGCGGTTGATCACGTAAACGAGGATCAACGCGAGGCACACGCCGCACACGCAACCAAGCAGCGAACCGATGGCGCCGATGGCGATGCTCTCGGTCACCACCATCTTCTGTACCTGCGCGCGCCGCGCGCCGATCGCCCGCAACACCGCCAGCTCACGGCCGCGCTGCATGATCAATGAGCTCAGCGTGCCGATTACGCCGAGCACCGAGACGAGGATCGCGATGCCCTGGAGCGCCCAGGTGATCTGGAACGTCTGGTCGAACACCTTGAGCGCGCCCTCGCGCAGCGCGCGATTGGGCGTGACGCCGAGCATCAAATCGGGCCCCGCGAGCGCCAGCAGCTTCGAGCGCACGGCCACCGCATCGGCGCCGGGTGCCAAATACAACGCCATGCTCTCGGTGCGCGAGTCGCGCCACAACCGCGCAAACAGCCCGCGATCCATGTACACGACGCCGGCATCGGTGGCGTAGTCGTAGATCACGCCCGCCACGCGCAAGCGCACATCGCCCGCCGGCACGCGTAAGGCGAGCGTGTCGCCCTGATCCAGCCGGAAATGGTAGGCGAAGCTCTCGGTCACCACGACCTCGCCGCGTGCGAGCGCGCGGCTCAACAGCTCGGGAGCGCTGCCGTGCGTGAATTGCAGCGCGCCGAATTTTCGCTGCACCGCGAAATCGACACCGATCGCCTGCGCGGGGCGGTCGCCGATCACGATGCGCTCGGCGCGGAAGGTATCGACGCCACGCACCTCGGGAAGCGCGCGCACCGCGGCGAGCAGCGAGTCGGGCAGCGACGTCGCCCCTGCCGTCTCACGGTGGCCGAACGGTTCCACGTAGAGGTCGCCGCGAATGCTCTGGGTGATCCAGGTATCGACGGTGCGGCGGAAGCTGCCGACCATCAGCGTCAGCGAGACCGTCATGCCGACCGCTACCGCGACGGCCGCGATGACGACGCTCGCACGCGCGAGGGCGGCGCGCAGGTAGCGCATACCGAGCAACGCTTCGATGCCGCCCAAGCGCCGCACCCACGGTTCCGCGCCGCGTTCGAGCAACCGCGTGACGATCGGTGCCAGCAGCGCGAAACCCGCAAGCACGAGGAACGCCGCCGCGAAGCCGCCATAGGGCTGGCGCACGTGCACCGCCCAGACGACGGTGAGCGCTGCGAGTGCCAGCGCCGCCAGCCCCCACATCGCCCACGCCACGACGGGCATAGGCAGCGCTTCGATGAACAACCCCTGCCGCATGGTGACGCCCGGCGGCGTCGACGAGGCTTCCCATGCGGGCAGGAGTGCGGAGGCGAGCGCCACGCCGATCCCGATCGCAAGGCCGGTCAGGTAGATGCCGAGATCTGGACTGACGGTGGCCGTCTGGCGCACGCCGTAGAGATCGGTGAGCGTGCGCGACACCGCTCCCAGGGCGCCCTGCGCGAACAGTGTGCCGAATACCAACCCTAGCCCTGCTCCCACGAGCCCGATAGCGATACCTTCGCCCAAGAACAGCGCGCGGATCTGCCCGCGCGTGACACCGAGTGAGCGGAGCATGCCGATCTCCCGCCTTAAGCCCAGCACCGAGAGGGCGAGCGCGTTGAAGATCAGCGTGGCCGAGACGAACAGCGCGATGAACGACAGCGCCGAAATGTTGAGCCGGAAGGCGCGCACCATGTTTTCCACCTGCCGCGTGCGGCTCGCGGGCAACTCGGCCCGCGCACCCGGTGGCAGCGCGCGGGACAGCTCGGCGCGCACGGCCTCACGACGCGACGGCACGACGATCAAGTCGATCCGGTCGATCACGCCATAGCGCCCAAGCACTTCCTGCGCGGTCGCGATGTCGGTCACGATCACGTTGCCGCCGGTCGCGTGGTCGAGCGCCTCCGAGTCCATCACCTCGCGCACCACCAGCGCCTCGGGCCGACCGGAGGCGAGCACCGTGAGCGTGTCGCCGACGCGCAACCCGGTACGCCGCGCCAGCGAGCCGGCGATCGCGACGGCGCGCGGGTCGGTGAGCCATGCGACGCCCGCGAGTCGCGCGCCCGTGGCAGTCTCGCGCACGCGCGCGAACGGCGCCTCGCGCAGCACGTCGAGGCCCAGCAACATGAGGGTCTCGGGCCAGCGTTGGCGCTGGGTGGCCGCCGTGTCGCCAAGTGCGGCGCGCGGCGATCCGGCGCGGGCACGCACGTACACCTGCACCGCGGGTGCCGCGGCGATCACACCTGGCTGGCGCGCGACCTGCGCGAACACGCGCTCATCGAGCGGCCCGCTCTCCCCCGAGACTTGAAGGTTCGCGCTGCCCGCGACGGCGTCGACGGTGTTGGCGAACGAAGCCATCGCCGACTGGCTGGCGAGCCGGATGCCGACAAACACCGCGACTCCCAGCGCCACGCCGAGAATGGTCCATGCCGTGCGTAGCGGCTCGCCCAACAGGCGCCGCACGATGACCCAGCGCATCAAGCGCATCATGCGTTCGTCATCACGTCGGTGACAATTCGGCCGTCGCGCAACTCCACAATGCGGTCCGCGGCACGCGCCGCTTCGTGGCTGTGCGTTACCATCACCACGGTGGCGCCATGCCGCGCGGCGAGCCGCCGCAACAGCGCCACCACTTGCTCGGCCGCGCGACTGTCGAGATTTCCCGTGGGCTCATCCGCGAGCACAAGTGCTGGCTCATGCACCAGCGCACGCGCGATGGCGGTGCGCTGCATCTCGCCGCCCGACAACGTGTGCGGGCGGGCGTCGCGCCGCGAGGTGAGGCCGACCTCCTCGAGTAACGCGTCGGCGCGCGGCAGCACGTCGCGCTCGAGGCCACCTTTGAGCAGGGCGGGCAAGGCGACGTTTTCGCGCACCGACAGCGTCGAGAGCAGGTTGAAGAATTGGTACACCACGCCTACCGAATCGCGGCGCAAGCGTGTGAGCGCATCATCATCGAGTCGAGAGATCTCGCGACCGTCGATCCAAACTTCACCGGCGCTCGGTACGTCGATGCCGGCGGCGAGATTCAGCAGCGTGCTCTTGCCCGAGCCGCTGCGCCCGACCACCGCCAGGAATTGCCCGCGCGGCACCTCGAGCGAGACGCCATCGAGCGCACGGACCCCCTGCGCGCCGGTACCGTATTGCTTGACGGCGTCCGCCAGCCGCAACGCCGCGCGGGTGCCCAAGGACGGTGCAGCGGAAGTTTGCGAAGCCTCGTTCATGTGCCTTTCGGGGAGTGCCGGCAGGCCACTCGGGACTGGGGGACGGAAGCGACGCGTTCGGCGCGAAGCGCTTGCCTCGGAGGCCGCGACTCCCGCAAACTGCTGCGCATCCTACGCCGCAATATGCAGCAAACCACCTTGGATGCACATCGCGCCACTCTAGCCCAAAGGAGTTTTCATGCAGGCGAAATTGCAGGAATTGAAGGCGAGACTCTTGGATGTCTACGACCTGCGCATGGCCGCCTCCCTGTTGGGCTGGGACCAGGCCACCTACATGCCCCCCGGCGGCAGCGAGGCGCGCGGCCGCCAGACGGCGATCCTGAGCCGCCTCGCGCACGAGCAATTCACGGATCCGGCGGTCGGCAAGCTGCTCGACGAGCTTGGGAGCTGGGGCGCCCAACAGCCCCACGACTCCGATACCGCGGCACTGCTGCGCGTGACGCGCCGCGAATACGACCAGTCGGTGAAGGTGCCGGGCGAGTTCATCGCGGAGTTGAACAATCACTCAGCGACGATTTACCAGGCATGGACGGAAGCGCGCCCGAAGAACGACTTCAAGGGCATCGCCCCGCTGCTCCAGAAGACGCTCGACCTGAGCCGCCGCTACGCCGACTTCTTCCAGCCCACGGACAGCCCTGCCGATCCGATGATCGAGATGTCGGACTTCGGCATGAAGGCTTCGACCATTCGCACGGTGTTCGGCGAGCTGCGCAACCGGTTGGTGCCCATCGTCAAGGCCATCAGCGCGCGGCCGCTGGCGAACGATGCATTTCTCAAGCAGCCCGCCGAGGCAGCGAAGCAGCTGGCGTTCGGGCTCGAAGTGATCCGCGCCTACGGCTACGACTTCAATCGCGGCCGCCAGGACCTCACGCACCACCCGTTCATGACGAAGTTCTCGCTCGGCGACGTCCGCATTACCACGCGCGTGCAGCCGAACGACTTTACCGACTCGCTGTTCAGCACCCTGCACGAAGCAGGACACGCCATGTACGAGCAGGGCATCCGCATGGAATTCGAGGGCACTCCGCTCGCCACCGGCACTTCATCGGGCGTGCACGAGAGCCAGTCGCGCACCTGGGAAAACATCGTCGGCCGCAGCCGCGGCTTCTGGACGCACTTCTACCCGAAGCTGCAGGGACACTTCGCCGACCAGTTGCGTAACGTGTCGCCGGATGACTTCTACCGCGCCATCAACAAGGTCGAGCCCTCGCTGATCCGCGTCGATGCGGACGAGGTCACCTACAACCTGCACGTGATGATCCGCTTCGACCTCGAGCTCGAACTGCTCGAGGGCAAGCTCAAGATCGCCGACCTGCCCGAGGCGTGGCACGCCCGCTACCAGCAGGACCTCGGGCTCAGGGCGCCAAGCGACACCAACGGCGTGCTGCAGGACGTGCATTGGTACTCGGGCTTCATCGGCGGCCAGTTCCAGGGTTACACGCTCGGCAACATCATGGGCGCCCAGTTCTACGCCGCCGCGGTGAAGAAGGTGCCCGCTATCCCCGCCGATATCGCGCGCGGCGAGTTCCAGACGCTGCGCGGCTGGCTGGGCGAAAACATCTACCAGCATGGCTCAAAGTTCACGGCCGCCGAATTGCTGGAGCGCACCACCGGCAAGCCGATGGGCACCGACGACTACATCGAGTACCTGTGGAACAAGTACCAACCGCTCTACAATCTGGAAGGCGAACCCGCACAAGTATGAGCATCGTCGCCAGCGCTCCGAGTGCAAGGCGGCAAGGAGCGACGAGTGAGACGTATCGTAGATACGTCGCAGCGAGGAGCGACGCAGCCAACGCAGCAATCGGAGTGCTGGCGACGATGCTATTGCGCTGAAGAAGTCTGCGTCAGCTTCTCGAGCTTGGCCTTGAGTGAGGCGATCCGCTTCTCGGAACGCTGTCCCTCCGGCAGTCCCTGCGCGAACGCGATGGCGGCCTCGAGCGTCTTCTTGGCGGACGCCGCGTCACCCTTGGCGGTGTAGATGTCGATGCGCGTCTGGTAGTACAGCAACTTGCGCGGACCATCCGACATCGGCAGCGCCATGGCGCGATCGCTCGCCGCCAGCGCGTCGTCGTAACGCTTCAGCTTGAGGTATGCCGTCGCCAGCCGCGCCGGCGGGTTGCAGTCGGTGGGGAACTCCTTCTCGGAGAGCTGCAGCATCGGCACGGCCTTCTCGGGCGTGCCGAGTGCCAGGTAGGCGCTCAGGCGGTGCGGATCGAACACGGCGCGCTCGACCGGCGTGCGCGCTTCGCGTGCCGCCCGCTCCAGAAAGTCGGCCCAGTCCTGCGCCGCGTTGTGCGCACCGACCGAGTCCTTCGCGGCCTCGCGGGCATCGATGAACGAGGATAGGTACGAGGAGCGGTCATCGGAGGTCAACTGGATGGACGCATCGCCCAGCGCCTCGCGCAACTGCGCTTCGAACGCGATGGCGTCCTGGCGCTTGTTCGGGCTGCCGTCCGGCAGCGCGAGCGCCGAGCTCAGGCCCGAGCCGGCGGCGCTGATATACGTGGTGGTGCCCGCAACCTGCGGCATCACTGCGTGCGCCAGGTCGATCACCGCCTGGTTCGAATCGACCTGCGACAGCGAGAACAACAAAGACTCGACGCAGCGCGTGTAGCTCGCCCAGCCCGGAGGGGCCGCGGCCAGCGCCTGGCGGTAGGCTTTCACCGCCTCCAGGTGCTGCTCATTGCTGTAGGCCGCGTCGCCACGCGCCATCGCGATATCGACGGGCTCGTGCGGCTGGCCGCCGTGCATGGCGACATCGGCGTCGTTGAACACCTGCTGGAGCTGCGCCACCGAAGCGCCACCGACCCAGCGCATGACGACCTTGTCGCTCAGCGGATCCACGACGAGGTAGGTGGGCAGCGCGGGGATGGGGTTCTTCTTGAGGAACCCCGCGTTCTTCCGGTTCTCGGTATTCAGCGCGAGCCACACGAACCGTTCGGCGTCCTTCTTCAGCGCCGGGTCGGTGAACACGAACGCGTCCATCGAGCGGCAGGCGTGGCACCACGGCGCGCCGGCGTCGACGAACACCAACTGCTTCTTCGCCTTGGCATCAGCGATCGCCTTGGCGTAGTCATCGTGGATGAACGGCAGCACACTGGGGCGCGATTCAACGGCGGGCGTTACGGCTGCGGCCGCGGTCGCCGTCGCCGCGCGTGCGGTCGAGACGACGCCACTGAGCGGCACGAGGGCCAGCGCAGCGGCAACGAGAACTGCACGGTGGGTAGTCATGGGGGAAGCGTATCAGGGGCGCCCCGAGCGGGCCAGCGCGGTCTTACGGGCGCGGCGCTGGGGGTGACTAAAAGCCGGCCTTGCGCCAGGCTTCGAGGCCACCCTCGAGACCCGTCACCTGCTTGAACCCGGCTTCCCGCAACACGATGACCGCCGCTCCCCCGCGGTCCCCGACGCGCGAGATCACCACGATCGGGAGGTCCTTCCAGTCCTCGATCTCCTGCAACCTGCCGCCCAGTTGGGACAATGGGATCGACTTGGAGCCCTTGATATGGCCAAGGTCGTCGTTCCACTCGGAGGTGTCGCGCACATCGAGCACGAGTGCGTCGGCGTGCCCCCCGAGGTAGTCGCGCACTTCATCGGGCTTCATGCGCAGCGGCAGGCCCTCGGCGACGGGCGGCTTGGCGCTCACCTGGACACCCTCGCTGGAGGGCGCACGCGACTCGCAACTCGAAAGGGCGAGCGAGGCCATTGCGACTCCAGCGCAGAGCGCGAGCCGGGGGAGATATCGATAGGGAACTGGCACGCTTGAAGTGTACCGCGAGGCACTCAAGGGCGCACGGTCCAGGGCTGGGCCGGGGGCCCGGAAACGAGCCCGGGGCGGGATCCGGAGAACCATTTTGCGCCAGCGTGACGCAGGCGTGACCTACCGCCAACCCCAATGAAGCCGACGACCCGTTAGGGCTGCAAATGCACGAGTCGCAGCGCCACGAGGATCGGGATCGCCACCGCCACGATCGCCTCACCCGCGATGAAGCCGGAGGCGAGCGGGACGCGGTGACTCGCGGCGTTCTGTGGCGCCGCCTGCTTCCACACCATGCCGATCAAGCCGCCGAGGAACATGGTGATGACGGCGCTCGTCGGCACCAGCATGCCGATGCCGAGACCGGTCGGTGAGGGCACGAAGTTCTTGAAGCGCGTGTTCTCGATCACCGTGAACACGACGCCGAGCACCGTGGCGATCACCAGCGCCTCGATCGCTCCGTGCGGCAACGCGCTGATCCCGCCCGACAACAGTTTCGCGAAGCCCGCCCACTTCTGCGAGATCGGCGACTGCAGGCCGTGGTCACCGCCGATGCCGTAAGTGTCGCGCAGCAGTGGGTAAACGATCGACACCGCCGCCGCCCCGACCGGCACCGCCATTAATTGTGCATAGGTCTGGCAGCGGGGAGTGCTGCCAATCATGTGGCCGGTCTTGTAGGCCTGCATCAGGCCGTCCGCCTTGGAGGCGACCGATCCCGTCACACCACTGGCCACCATGTTTGGCATGATCTGGCCGGGCGCGATCAGCGCGAAGATCGCCTGCATCATGTTGGACAGCACGCTCACAGGACCCCAATTTGTCTCACCCAGCACACGCACGCAGATGAGCATGAGCGGGAACGAGCAGGCCATCGCGATCAACGTCATCCACACGGGCATGCCGAGCATGAAGTGCTGCACGAGGATCAGCCCGGTCCCGCAAATCGCCACTCCGATGCCGACCCAACGCATGGGGAAGTCGTCGCTGCGCACCGACTGGCCGGACAGGCGCTGGAACGTGTTGACCATGGTCCGCCAGCGCAGCACCAGCGAGGTCAGCCCACCCGCGATCAGCATCCCGGTCGCGGGCCACATCACCCACATCAGCACCTTGCGGCGCACCAGTTCGTCGACGACGCTGTAGTGCATGAGCACCGGCGGAGCCACCACCCATGCCAGGACAGCGCCGAGCATCATGCCGACGTTGATGCGCATGCTGACCAGCATGCCTGAGCCGAGCGAGAGCAGACTCCACGAAAGTCCCACCCCCATCGTGGCGCCGGTCGGTCCCAGGCGCAGCAGCTCCGGGATGCGCATGAGCCCCGCGCCGATCAGGCGCGCATCGGCACGCAGCGCCATCACGATTGCCGAGAGCGCGGTGCCGATGCCCATCGAGCGCGCCGTCTCGCGCGCTTCGCTGCCCTTCGAGTCGAGCACGATCAACGTCTCGGCCGCGGCGACGCCGTCGGCGAAGGCGAGGTTCTCGTCGACGATGAAGTGGTGCCGCATCGGCACGGTGAACAACACGCCCAGCAGTCCCGCGGTGGTGAGCCACAGGAACGATTGGATCGGTTTGAGCTGGAAGGTGAAGCCAAGCGTGGGATCGAGCCGCAGCATGTCGAACGCCGCCATCAACACACACAGGAACGCCGTCTGCCCGGCGGCGGTGCCGGCGGACTGGACGATATTGTTCTCCCACCGATTGAAATCACGGAACAGCAGCCCGAGCGTGATGAAGCCGAAGAACGCTGAGACCACCGCGATGTTTGGACCAAAGCCGAGCTTGAGTACGACGTAGGGATAAGCGCAGCCGATCACCGCGGCGACGAGCAGCGCGCCGACGACCGCGCGAACGGAGAACTCCGGCGCGCCGGGCGGCTTGAGAGGTGCGGCGGGCGCGGGCGGCGAGCCCGTAGCGCCGCGAGAGGCAGCGCTCCCGCTTGACGCGTTCGCCGGTGCGCTCAATGCGACGACGCTGTGGGCCGCACCGGCGGTTCCACGGGCATCTTCGCGCGCAGCAGCGGCGTCATGAAATCCGGTTGCCCCTTGATGCGTTCGCCCGTGGGGTGCCGGTCCCCGCCGTGATAGTCGAGCTTCAACACGCGGTAGGTCTCGCCCCAGGTGACGAGCAGCTCCATGGGCTCAGTCGACTTGAGCCCCGCCTTGAGCGCGGCGTCGAGGGCATCCTTGTCGTACCCACGGCCGTTGATGCCGGTCACCTTCATGCCGGGCGCCAGGCCCGCCGAGTCCGCGGGGCTGCCGGGCCGCACGTCGGTGATCCCACCGCCTTCCTTCATGCTGAGTCCCAGCGAATACCTGAGATCCACGCCATGGTACAGCGAGGCGCTCTCGTTCTCGGCGTCGTCGGTCGAGTCGGCGAATACCACTTTCCAACCCGTCGCGGCGAGTGAACGCGCAGGCTCGGGCGTGTCGATCCCATCGAGGCGTTCGTCGAGGAAACGCTTCCACTCGAACGGCTGCACCGCCGTGAGTGCGGCGACCACTTGGTCCTCGGAGTAGGGATTCACCGCGGCGCCCGAATTCGTTCCCCCTAAGAACAGGCGGCAGAAGTCATCGAGCGACTTCTTGCCACTCGAGAGCCTCCGGATCGTGGCATCCGCTTCGAGCCAGATCAGCGCACCTTCGAGGTAGTAGTCCTGCGTGCGGCGCCACGAGGTCCACGCGGCGGTGGCATCCCGCAGCGGACCGTTGTCGATCGCCGTATCGCGCAGCGGGCGCCACTTCCTGCCGGAGCGAACCGCCTCCACCGCGGCCGTGTGCACGAACTGCTGGCGCGCATTCGTCGCGGAGAACAAGCCGCAGCGGCCATTGAGCACATAGCCCAGGTACTGGTCGAGGCCTTCGTACACCCACAGCAATTCCGAATTTTCAGCGTGCTGGAAGTCGGTGAAGGCGAGCCCCTGCGGACGCCGGTACTTGCCGCACCACGAGTGCGACAATTCGTGACTCAAGTCCTCGAGTTGCGTGGGCGCTGAATGGATGTCGAGCAGGGCGCGCTCGCGAGCCTGGTAGGCCTGGCACTCGTGATGTTCGAGCGTGATGTCGTCGGGCAGGTCGCCGAGGGCGACCAGGAACTTGTAGCGATTGAAGTGCCGCGCCCCGTACAACGCGCCCGCCTCGCGCATCAGCGCGCGCATCTTGATGGCGAACTCCGGCTTGAACTCGAGCCCCTCGGCGCTGCTGCAGTAGAAGTCCGCTTCCACCGGAGCGCCGAGGCAGTTGCCCAGATCGAGCCGGCGGAAGTGAGCACCTGCCAGCACTGGCGAATCGACCAACGTCTCGAGGCTCACGGTCGCATAGCCGGTGCCGTCCGTTGAGGTGCTGACCGAATCGAGCGCGGTCGCACTCGTCCAGCCGACAGGGAGGCGCACGGAGGGCCGGACGTAGAGCCGCGCCACCGGTTGGCCGGCGGGATACAGAACCAGGTTGTTCCAGTCGAAGAAGCCGAGGTCCGTCGCGGTGCTGGCGTTCAGGGCGTCGAGTTGAACGTCGAGCGTCGCAGCTCCCGCGGGGATATCGCAGTGGAAGACAAAGTTGTCGAGCGTGTCGCGCGACCATGCGACGCGCTGGCCGTTGGCGCGCATGACCAGCCCGGCGAGATCCACGATTTTGCCCTCGGGCCGATGGCAGCCGGGAATCCACTTCGGGAAGTACAACGTCAGCGGTCCCGCGCTCACCGGGATCGCGAGTTGCGCGTGCAGGATCCCGCGCGCCCAATCGCGGCCGTCGATCTTGATGCGCTCCGGATTCTCGCGAGTCTGCGCATGCGAGCTTGCGGACAGGAAGCACAGCATTGCAACGACTGCGAGCGAGCGGAGCTTCAAGCATTCCTCCAGGCAGGGATTGTCGGGTGGCGTTCGAGTGCATGGGCGCGCGGGCGCAGGCGGCAAGAGAGCAGACCGCCCCACCCTGACCGTACTCAATAGTTGCGGCCACCCTACAACAGGGTGGCCGCCGGACTACGAACGATTTTTCGGGTACAACTAATCCGCGACGACGATCCGCTGGGTCTTCGACTCGCCGTTGATCTGCATCCGGTACATGTAGACGCCCGGCGCCACGCGGGAGCCGGCTTCGTCGGTGGCGTCCCAGATGATCGAGCCGCCGCCCGCGGCAAGCCACGACTTGCGCATGACGCGCTTCACCATGCGGCCGCTGACGTCGTAGATGCCCATTTCACCCATGCCGGCCTTGGGCACCGTGTAGTGGATAGAGGTGCGCACGCGGAACGGGTTCGGTGCGCCGCTCTCGAGGCGCATCGCTTGGTTCGCCTGAGCGAGAACGCTGAGCGCCCGGGGGAACCAACCGATGTCTTCCAGCGCGTAGCGCGTCAGGTCGACGTTGGAGGTGAGGTCCGTGTTGATCGCGGGCTCCATCAACAGGTTCGGCGTGGCTGAAACGTCGAAGTGGGACACCGACGAGCCCGGTTCGAGCGGATTCGGCGAATACATCTTGACCCACCCTGCATTGTCACTACCCGCAAGCAGCGGCGGCTGTGTTCCCATCGTCACGGTCACGGGACCCGAGAGCAGCGCGTTCTTGAGCGCCACCCCATCAGCCTGCGTGATGCTGACGGTCGGGATCCCGATCAGGTCGGTACCCGCCATGTTGACGATCGCCGGGCTCGCCACGTTGTTGACGATGATTACGGCGATCGCGCCCACGTTCTCCGCGTAAACCGCCTTGGCTGCGAAGGTGCACACGCCGCGATCGATCAGGGCGACCTTGCCGACCAGCGCGCCCTCGTTCGTCCAGGGCGTCTCGCAGCCGTCGCCAGTCGGCGCCGTCGGATCCACGACGTAGACGACGTCGCCGATCACGGGTGGAGATGTGAGAGCGGGACCGAACTGCGCGGTGCCGAACTGCCGCGCCCCGGCCACGCCCGCAGCGAAGGCGGCGTCACCCTCGAACATCACGAAGGGACGCTTGCCGAGGAAGTTGCGCGCCTGGTTGGCCGTGCGCCCACCGCGCCACACGAGGTTGCCCGTGTTGATCGCCGAGGCCGCGCGGCCGGCATCGTCGAGTTGGTCCCAGTACTTCTGCTGCGTGTCGTCGTAGAGAAATTTCGCGAACACATCGGTGCGTCCGCTCAGGTATGCCCCCGAGGCGCCATCGGTGAACGTGGCGAAGCCAAGCCCGTGACCGATCTCGTGCAGCACGACGGCGAGCAGATCGACGTTCATGCCCTCATTGTGGTCGTAGCCGTAGTACCAATTCGAGGCACCGAGGCACGTTGAGTTGTCGACGTCCGAATTGAAGCGGGCGCGCATGTCGCTCGTGGCCGCATCGAGATCGGCGCCGCGCTGCTTGTTCGCGAGCGCTCCGGGATACCAGGTGTTCGCGAATTCGGCTCCGGTGAAGTTGGCGAACACGCCATTCGAACCTGTCGAACCCAGCACGCCGCTCGTCGCGGTACAGGGGGTCAGCGGATCCATCGTCGCATCGACCTTCATCACCACCGAGCTCGACAAGATCCCGCCCCACACCGCGGCAGCCTGGTTGAATACATTGAGGCGCTGGGCGCCGCGCGTCGTGCCGGGATTGCCACCGATGGGTGCTACGGCCGTGTTGTCATTGAAGCCTTCGAGAGCGCCGTCGATGTTGACGATCTGGATCGTCGCGGCACGCGCCATCGGCGCACCTATCATGCAGACGAGAACGGCCAGCGCCGCGGCGACGGCAAACCTGGAACGCAAGGCCGGCGTCCTCACTTCACCTCCCACGTCGACTGGGGTACCGCCACCGGCGCTTCCGCGGGTACCGGCGCAATGGGACCGTTGCCCTGCTGGCAGCCGTAGGTGATCTTGCCGTAGGCGCTGCGGGTCGCGGTGGCGTTCATCATCAAGCGATCGGGCACGCGCATCATTTCGCCGCCACCCGGCAGCGCGATGATTTCCGCATCGGGCACGCGGCCCTGGGTCGAAACGCCGCCCGGCAGCTTGGAGGCGGAGGCCGAGATCTGGGCGAGCTGCTCTGCCGTCGCCTGCACGATGCCACCCGTCTCAGGGTCGATCACGGCCACGAGTCCGGCAGTTCCCGGCGTCACGTTGACGGCGGTGCTGCCGTTCGCGGACTTCGCGGCGGTCTTCGACTTGAGCGCGCGCTTGCGGGTCGCCGAGGCGGTCCGCGTCGTCTTGGTGGAGGGCTTGTGCGCGCCCGATGTCATCGCGTCACCCCAGCACGCGCCGTTCATGTTGGCGGTGCTGGCCGCAACGGACTTGGAGGCGCTGCACATTCCCGGAGGGCACGCGGCCGTACCGGACATGGGGCAGCTGGCGGCGGCCTTGGAGGCGGAGGCGCTGCTCTTCATCGAGCAACAACCGCCGGCTTCTTGCGACTGCGCGCCGTGCTTCATGCTTGCGGCGGTCGCGGTGGTGCCATGCGTGGCGCCACAGCTCGAGGACGAAGCGGAACTGGCCTTGGAATCGTTATCGCTCGCGTAGCCAGGTGCGGCGATCGAAACGGCGGCCAGCATGATCGCGGCGGCGGCGAGGCGAGACGTGAGCAGGCGAGGTGTAGTCGCGAGCCTCATGGTCTGAGCGTCCTTTCCACAGGGTGAATAAAAGCTGCTGCTGAGCGGCATTCGAGGCCATGATCATAGCCCTGCCGGCAAGCGGAAATCGAGTTTTGAGTTGCACTTGAGCCCGGCGTCGCGAGGCAAATTGACGCCCGGGCCCGCTGCGTGTTGCGACCTGCACGAGTCAGGCTGGACGGCATTTGAGCGCCCCGCCTCGGAGATAGCCAGCTAACTGGCCGGGGCGCCGCGCCATGCCCCGTATAGTTTGGTGCCGGAAAATTGTCCCGGGTTCGGAAATCCAGCTAGCCACCCTTCCTACTGCAAGTTCCGTTCGCAAATCCATACCAAGCGCCTCGCCCGTCCCGAATGGGTGAGAAACCCAACGCGAGGCATGGTTCTTGCCGCCGTGTGGGACGTTCGCGGGCAGCGCCTGGGCGTTACCGGCTGTCCGCCCCATGGGTCTTGCGGTTCGAGTCACGCTTCAGCGAGGAGCCTCCCCAACATGCTTGGGACGATCACGCGCAACCTGCCCCGGCCAGGGCGGCGCGCGCTGTTGTTGGCGTTGTTGGTCTGCAGCATGCCGGCTGCCATACGCGCGGCCGAGCCCACCCGGTCCAGCGTTGCCGTCGAGGCCCCCGCCAGCAAGGCCGTGGGCGACATCGACGTGCTGTCGCAACAGGCACCGGGCCGCGAAGCCGTGCTGAGCCTGCGCAATAGCCTCGTCACGCCGACCGCCGCCACGCGCTGGAAGGAACTCGTGCCGTTCGGTCACGACCTGTTCCGCGATGCCGGCGAACGCTTCACTGCCGTGCAGGACGCTCCCGTGGGCCCCGACTACGTGCTGGGGCCGGGCGACAATCTCGTGGTGTTCCTCTCGGGGCTGCGCGACTCGAGCTTTGCCGTGACGCTCGACCGCGAGGGCAAGGTATTCCTCCCTCGCGTCGGCAGCACCTTCCTGTGGGGTATTTCATTCAGCGACGCCGAGAACCTGATCAAGGCCCGGCTCGCGACCGTCGTGCGCAACACGCGCATACAAGTGTCGATGGGTCGCGTGCGCACGCTCGACGTGCTGGTCGCCGGCGCGGTGATGCGCCCGGGTACCTACACGCTCACCGGCATGGCCACCGCCTTCAACGCGCTGATCGCAGCCGGAGGCCCGGCCGAACTCGGCAGCCTGCGCTCGATCCGGGTGCTGCGCGCCAATCGCGAGGCCTCGCGCCTCGATCTCTACGACTTCCTCATCAGGGGTGATCGCACGGGCGACGTTCGGTTGCAGACGGGCGACGTCGTGTTCGTCGATCTCGTCAAGACTCAAGTGGGCATCCAGGGCGCCGTGGTGCGGCCTTCCGTCTATGAAGGCAACGGCCCGCTGACGTTGCGCCAGCTGATGAACTTGGCCGGCGGTGCAACGCCGTTCGCCGACCTCACGCGCATCCGCGTCGAGCGCGTCGATGCCAACGGCGGCTTCCGTATCCAGGACCTGCCTCTCGATCACGGTCACGGTATCGATCCCGATTCGTTGACGCTGTCGGACTACGATCTCGTGACGGTGCTGCCGCTCAATGAACGCGTGCATAACATGGTTACGCTCGACGGCTATGTGCGGCATCCGGGCGAATACGAATGCGCGCCCAACATGCCGCTGTCGCAATTGATCGGCCCCGACCGCATGCTACCCGAAGCCGACCTTGAGCACGCCGAGTTACGCCGCGTGGACCCGGTCAGCTTCCATGTGCAGGTGCGCTCGTTCTCGCCACGCGACATCTGGCGCGGCGTGGGCGACCTCACGCTCCAGCCACTCGACGCCGTGAGCATCTTCTCCAGCGCGCGCATCCCGCGCAGCATCGTACTCGAAGGCGAGATCCTGCGGCCGGGTACCTACTCCGTGACCTCGGGCGAGCGCCTCTCCGACGTGCTCAAACGCGCCGGCGGCGTGACCGCGCAGGGCTGGTTGCCCTCCGCGGTGTTCGTGCGGAACACCGCCGCCTACCAGGAACGCCGCTCGATCGCCGAATTCGTGAAACGCCAGCGCGTCGAACTGGCGCGCCAGCAGGCGACGCTCGCCAGTTCATCGGACAGCGCGAGCGCAGGTGCCATGGTCGCTGCGCAGGAACGCCTGCTCAGCGCCATCGAGGACCAGAGCGATCCCGGTCGCGTCGTCTTGGATCTCGATTCCGGAGCTCGCTGGATCGGCACCGATCGCGATCCCGTGATCGAGGACGGCGATCGCTTCACCGTGCCGCTCAGGCCCGCCGCAGTCACGGTACTCGGCAGCGTCATGAACCCGGGTACCATCATGGCCCGCAACCACGCATCCTTCAGCGATTATGTGCGGCTGGCCGGCGGCCCCTCGCGCCAGGCCGACCTCGGCCGCAGCTACCTGCTCAAGTCCAACGGTATCGCATTGACGCGCTCGCAGGTTTCGCATGTCGAGCCGGGCGATGCCATCGTCGTGCCGCCGGGGGAGCCGTCGACGCACGGCTTCGCGCGGGCGATGGACTCGAGCTGGCGGTTCGTGTCCGGGCTCGCGGCGACCGTGGCGCTGGTACTGGCGGTGCGCCGGTGACAGCGCGCGCGAACACTGCTCCGATCCGCCTCGACCTGCGGCACATCGCGCGCCTGACGTGGCGGCACCGCAGGGAACTGCTCATCATCAATGGCATCGTCGCGGCGTTGGCGATCGGCGTCGTGTTCCTGCTGCCGTGCTGGTACGCCTCGAGTGTCACGCTGGTACCCGCCCCCGGCGATGCCGCGACTCCCGACTTCACCGGCGCGGCGGCGATGCTCGCCTCGCGCTCGCTGAGCCTCGATTCCGGCCCCACCCCCCAGGACGAACTCAAGATGGTGCTGACCAGTCGCGCGGTCGCCGATTCGGTGATTCGCCATCTCGACCTGTCGGCGCGCTGGCAAATCGATGGCCTCGACCGCACACGCGAGGAACTGGGAAACCACACCAACATCACCACGCCCAAGCAGGGCCAGATCATCATCGAGACCGAGGCGCGCACGAAGGCGCTCGCGCGCGACATGGCGGTCTCCTACACCTACTTCGCCGCCTCCGAAGGCCGGCGCCTCAAGCAGAGCCTCGCCATGCAGCGCCGCGTCTATCTCGAAGCGCGGCTGACCGAACTGGAGCGCGAGATCGGCACCGCCTCGGCGCACGTGCAAGAGTTCGAGCAGACGCACCGCATGGTGGCGCTGCCCGAACAGACGCGCGGCACCATGGACGCCGCCGGCATGATTCAATCGCAAGCCACGATGCTGGAGACCGAGCTCGCCGCGGCGCGGCGCTACTTCACCGACCAGTCGCCCGAAGTCATGGTGCTGCGGGACAGGCTCGACGAGCTCAATCGCCAGTTGCGCGATCTCACCAGCCGCGGCGGCACGCTGCTCTTGAAGAGCGATGACCTGCCCGCGCTCAAGCAGCAGTACCTGAAGCTGACGCGCGAACAGCAGAGCCTGATGGCGGTGTCCGAACTGCTGCGCCGCGTGTATGAACAGGCGCGCGTCGAAGAAGCCAACCCCGTGCCGATGTTCTCGATTCTCGACGCGGCCGAATTACCCGAGCGGCGCTCGCGCCCACATCGCGGGCTCACCGTGGCGTTGGCGCTTGCCCTGTCGCTGTCGGCGAGCGTCGGCCTGCTCGCCACGCGCGGCTCGCTCGAATTGCTGATGCGCGCGCTGCCGGGGCGCCGCGCGGCACCCGCGCTCGCCGGGGCCGCGGACGCGAACGAGCGGCGCGTGGACCGCGAGGCCGCGTGATTGACCGGATGCGCAGGGTGCTGGGTACTCCGGGTTCGAAGTCCGGCGTGGTACCGAGTGCAGGCGAAGCCCTCGCGGCGTGGGCGCTGGGCACAGCCTGGGCGCTGTGCTGCCTGTGGTTGTGGCGCATCGGGCCCGGCGAATTGGTGCCGGTGGCATTGCTCGGCGCGCTGCTCACTTTGTGGGGCTGGCGCAGCGTGAGCTGGCTGCATTGGTTCCCGCCCGTTGCCATCGTGACATCATTGCTCGACCTCGTCGCACCCATCCCCGCGGAAGCGGCGCCGGGTGGTCTCGGCTACACCGGCATGATCGTGTTCGCGGCACTGTTGCTCGCCTTCGCCCGCCTGCTCTCGATCGGGCGCCTGCCGATCGCCGGGCGCCCGCGCGAAGTCGCGGTCACGTTGGTCGGAGCGCTTGGGTTAGGCCTCGCGTTCGTCACCGCGGGCAGTTCGGCGCGCGCGTGCGTGACGGGCCTCGTGGTATTCGGCGCCGCACTCGGCATGGCGGCGCGCCCCACCGGCGAGCGCCGTGTGTGGGTGGCCTTCCCGCTCACCGCGTTGCTCCTCGGCGTGCATGCCATCATCGCCGCGCGCCACGGCCTTTCGGGACTGCTCGCGCATTCCCAACTCGCCGACCTCGAATGGGGCGTTCCGCGTGCGCTCGCGCAGTTGCTGTTGCTGACGTTGCCCGTGACGATCGGTCTTGCCTTCGATGCCGGTCCCACATTGCGGAGTTTCTCGCGCGCCGCCGCGGTCGCAGGCATTGCCGGCCTCACGCTCCATCTGCTCAGCGAGCCGAGCCTGATGCCCCACATTGAGCTGGCGGCGCTGAAGCCAGCCGACGGCACGCGCTTCGTGGCACTGGGTATCATCCTGTTCCTGGCGCTCGCGGTGGGTCTCCTCGGCGTGACAGACGGCATCGCGCGGCCCCGCTGGCTCGGCCTTGCCGCCTCGCTGGTCGTGGCGTCGATCGTCCTTGTTTGGGGCCGGCTGATCGTGACCGGCACCGCGCAGGTGCTGCTGGCGTTCGCCGTGGCGCTGGCCTCGGCCGTGCGCACCGCGGAACGCCGCGCGCGCGTGCTCGGCATGCCGCCCGAGAAGTGGCCGTTCGCCCCGACCGATGCGCAGGACAACGAGAAGGCCGCGTGATGCCGCTCGTCTCCATTGTCATCGTCAGCTTCCATTCGCGCGATGAACTCGCGCCCTGCATCGAGTCCATTGAACGGCACTCGGGCAACGTGTGCACTGAGATCATCGTCGTCGACAACGCCTCAAACGATGGCACGATCGAGTGGCTCGCGGTACAACATCCGGCGGTACGCGTCCTCGCCAACGCGGACAACGTGGGCTTCACGCGCGGCGTCAACCAGGGTCTCGCCGAGGCCAAGGGTGACCTGCTGTTCGTGCTAAACCCCGATTGCGAGATCCGTCCCGGCACGCTCGAACTGTTACTCGCCGCACTCACGACGGAGCCGACACTCGCCCTCGCCGCACCGGCGCTGGCCGACGCGCACGGGCGCATCGCACGCTCGTGCGGACGGTTCCCCTCGATCTGGACGCTGCTCACCGATCACTTCGGGCTGGCGAATGCGTTTCCCGGCTCGGTCCTTTTCGGCGGCTACAAGTACGGCGGCCACGACATGAATTCGCTCGGCCTGGTCGGCTGGGCCTCGGGCGCCGCCTTGATGATCACGCGCGCCGCTTATGAGCAGCTGGGCGGGCTCGATGAGCGTATATTCATGTACATGGAAGAAGTCGACTGGTGCCGACGCGCTGCGCTGGCCGGTCTGGGTGTGCGCTACGTTCCGACCGCCACCGTGCTGCATGTCGGCCAGCAGTCCTCGCGACGCGCTCCGCGCCAGAGCTATCTCCACAACCTGCGCTCGCGCGTCTACTACTTCCGCAAGCACCATGGCCCCGTCGCAGCGCTGGCGGCCAAGTGCATTCTCTACTCGAGCCTCACGCTCAAGTGGCTGGCGAGCAAACTCTCACCGACACGGCGCGAAGCGGCGGCGATCTATGCCGCCGGATTGCAGGCCGTCTGGATGGCGACATGGCGATGATCACGCCGCGCACGAATCGTTTCGCGACGTTGCGTCCCCTGGCTGCATCGCTGGCCTTCGGCGTTGTGGCGCTGGCGTTCGGCACGTTCACCCTGTGCCTTCCGGCGAGCGCGGCGAATGCGCCGAAATCCGCCAAGGCGGCCATGACGCGCGCTGCGTATATATATGACTACATGCCCGCGGCGCATGTCGACGAACTGGCGCAGGCAGGCTTCAACCGGTTACTCGTGCACTGGATCGCCGACTCGCTGGATTCTGCCGGCGCCGCATCGTTCAAGGGCATGTCGGACCACGCCGAGGCTCGCGGCATCGACATCGTGCCCGAGTGGCTGTTGCAGCAGAAGACGCGGCTCGCCCCGCGCCCGATTACCCGACGCTACACATGGGGACACGGCGTCGTCGAGCCCACCGTCGCTTGCCCGCTCGACTCCGCCTACTGGCGGAGCGCCCTGCTCGACCGCGCCGAAGAATGGCTCGCCGCGGACCCGCGCATTCGCCATCTCGCCGTCGATCTCGAATTGCTGGGGGCAGGTCGCCACCATTACGACGGCGGCCCGTGCAGCTGCAGCGCCTGCATCGCCGAGTACGCGCATGGCCGCGCGGACATCATGGCACGTGATCCCGCGCAATTGACGGGGCTGCTGCCCTACGAAGAAGCCCGCGTCGCCGCGATCCTCCGTGGATTGCTCACGGAATTCGCCGCACGCCATCCCGGCGTCGAACTCAGCGTGCTGGATCTCGATTTTGCTTCGTTCGTGCATCGTGCCCTCGGTCGCGCACTCGCGCGACGCAGCGTCGCCTCGATGGACTACACGGAGTCTTCGTACAGCACGGGTGCCGCGGCACTCGATTCCGCGCGCACGCGGCTGGGCCGTCTGGGACTGCGCGCCACACCGCTCGTCGCCGGCTTGTGGCTCAAGCGGTGGAAGCCAGACCAGCTCGAGCAAGCGATGCACATGGTGAATGCGCAGGGCGATGGCTATTTTGTGTTCACGACCTACAGCCTGTGGCAATCGCCGGCACGGCTGACGGGTCCTTACACTCTGCAGGGCGCCCCCGGCGAATACTGGCGCGCCCTTCGCGAGGCGAACACCACTCCATGACCAACGCCTCCCGCAACGCCTCCGCACTGCGTCTCGAACGCCGCAGAAGCAGCCAACCGCCCATCCGCATGCTGCACATCATCACGCGCATGATCCGCGGCGGCGCCGATGAAAACACGCTGGCCACTGTGAAGGGGCTCGACAAGCGCCGCTACCACGTGGATCTCGTGGTAGGCGAGGGTTCGGAGCTGGACCTGCTCGACGGGCTCGAGAACGTGACCGTCCACGTCATGCCGCAGCTCGTGCGCGACCCGAACCCCATCAAGGACGTGAAGGCGCTGTTCAAGCTTGCGCGCTTGATCCGCACCAACCGCTACCAGGTCGTGCACACGCACACCGCCAAGGGCGGATTCCTCGGCCGCATCGCCAGCGCCATTGCCGGCACGCAAATCATCATTCACACCGTGCACGGCGTGACCTTTCACGAACACCTCTCGCCGCTGCGGCGCGCGTTCTACGTCATGCTCGAACGCATCGCGGCGCGCTTCACGCACCAGTTCGTGGCGGTTGGTGAAGACGTGATGAACATCTACGTGAAGTCCGGCATCGGCGAAGCCGCCGCTTACGAGACCATCTATTCGGGTATGCCGCTCGACGATTACTTCGAAGCGGGTCGCATGCCCGCGGAAGAACGCGAAGCGCTGCGCGCCGAGCTCGAACTCGAGCCCCAACACCAGGCCGTGACGATGGTGGCGCGGCTCGAGGCGCGCAAGGGCCACAGCTACCTGTTCGAGTCGGTGAAGCGTGTGCGGGAGCACCATCCCGAAC
Source organism: Candidatus Eiseniibacteriota bacterium (assembly GCA_031366795.1). Taxonomy (GTDB): domain Bacteria; phylum Eisenbacteria; class RBG-16-71-46; order RBG-16-71-46; family RBG-16-71-46; genus JANLWK01. Next base: position 22,946 of record JANLOX010000024.1, read on the forward strand.
TGCGCGTGTTGCTCGTTGGCGATGGCGCCCTGCGTGAGACGCTCGAGCAACAGGTACGCGACATGGGGTTGTCGGATGTCGTGCGGTTCCTCGGGCACCGCAATGACGTGCCGCGACTGCTGGCCGCATCGGATATTTCGGTGCTCACCTCACTGTGGGAAGGCCTGCCGCGCGTGCTGGTGCAGGCGGCGGCCACAGGCAAACCGATCGTCACCTTCGATGTGGAAGGCGCGTGGGAAGTCGTGCGAGACGGCCGCAACGGCTTCATCGTGCAATCGCGCGACGTCGATTCCTTCAGCCAGCGGCTGGAGACACTGCTCGCCGACCGCGACAACGCCCGCCGTCTCGGGCAGGCCGGGCGCGAGCAGATCGGCGCCCAATGGACCATCGAAACCATGCTGGACCGGCTGGATCGGTTGTACCAGCGGCTGGCCTCAAGGTCGGCCGCCTAAGGGTCGATACCTCATTGTGATGCACCGTGTTCGCGGCGTTCTGCCCCTGTCGGGCGGAGCGGCTGCGCCGGGCAAACCAATGCGCATTCTGGCCGAGACCCCACAACGACCGGCGGTTCACTCTTGGGCGGCTGTCTTCTCTACTTCGCGGTTGCGACGATTGCGACGCTGAGCGCGACGGAACTCGTGCGCGTCATCGCGTTACGTTTGGGCGCCCTCGACCGTCCCGGTGGCCGGCGTATTCACCGCCGTCCCACGGCCAGGCTCGGTGGCCTCGGAATCTTCTGGGGCTTCGCCGTCGCACTACTGCTCGCCGTGTACACGAACTCCAGCGCGCACGCCGCACTCGATTCTTCGGGCGTCGGTGCCATCGGCCTACTGGCCGGCGCCGGGCTGATGTTGATCACCGGACTGCTCGATGACGTGCGCGGCATGGGAGCGCCGACGAAGCTATTCATCCAGATCGCCGCCGCGACGCTCGTCTATTTGGGCGGCTGGCGGCTCGAGTACATCGGCATACCGGGTGTCGGCGCCTGGGCGTTGGGAGAGTTCAGCCTGCCGCTCACCGTGGGCTGGATCGTGTTCGCCACCAATGCCATCAACTTGATCGATGGCCTCGATGGACTGGCGTCCGGCCTAGCGCTGATCGCCGCCATCGCGGTGTTCGCATTGGTCGGTCCCGACGCCGGCTCGGGAGTCATCGCCATGGCGCTCGCGGGCGCGCTGCTCGGCTTCCTGTGGTTCAACCTGAGCCCCGCGCTGATCTTCATGGGCGACGCCGGCAGCCTGTTCGTGGGCTTTGCGATCGCCACGCTGACGCTGCGCTGCGCCGTTCGCATGGGCGCCGAAGCCTTCCCGGTGCTACCCATGCTGATCCTCGCCGTGCCGCTCGCCGATACGACGAGCGCCATCGTACGCCGCGTGAGTGCCGCGGCGCGCACCTCGCGCTCGGCGGGCGAGTTGTTCCACGAGGCCCGCCGCCGCATCTTCACCGCCGACCGTGGTCACCTGCATCACCGGCTGCTCGATGCCGGATTGCCCGCACGCACCGCGGTTGCGGTGTTGCACGGCACGGCGATTCCCTTCGCAGTGGCAGCGTGGCTGATCCAGCGCGAACCCATCGCCGGCGCCGCCGTCGCGGTTGCCACGGCGGTCGCGGCCAATTGGACCTGGCGCATGATCGAGGCGCGCGCACTGAACCTCGCGAACGACAGCGTGAGCCTGCCTGCCGAAGTCGCGCACGAACCCGAGGTTGTGACGCCCGCGACGTGGGCGGAGCGGGACGCCGCGTGAGCCGCAAGCGCCGGTCCGAGCCCAAGCGCGCCCGCTCACGGCAGCGCCTGCTTTACGTCATCAACGACCTGACCGTCGGCGGGGCACAGCGCGCCTTGCTCAGCCAGGCCGCGGGGCTCGACCGCGATCGCTACGATGTTCATGTCGCGAGTCTCGAGCTATTGCCGGAAGGTTCGCTCACTCCTGAATTCGAAGCGGCGGGCATCACCGTGCACACGCTGGCCAAAGCCGGTGAGCCATTCGGCATGGGACCGCTGCGTTTGCGTGCGCGCATTGCGGCCCTCCAGCCCGACATCGTGCACACGCATCTCGCGGCGGCCGGCATCGTGGGACGCATCGCGGCCCGCAGCTGCGGCGTGAACCATATCGTCAGTACGTTGCACAACGTGTCGGATTGGACGGAACGCCGCGCGCATCCGCTGCGCGCGCTCGACCGCGCCACACTCAAGCTCGCGGATCGCATCTGCGCGGTGAGCGACGCCGTGGGTCATGCCGTCGCCAACGTGGCGCCGCACTTGAGCGCGCGGACGTTGACGGTGCGCAACGGCGTCTCGCTCGAGGAATTCCGCGTCAGCGGGCAGGAACGCGAGAACGCCCGGGCGCGCATGGGATTCGCGCCGGCCGACTTCGTGATCGCCACCGTGGCGCGGCTCGAGCCCTACAAGGGCATCGAGACACTGCTGCGCGCCGCCGCGGCCGCCGCGACCAAGGCGCCCATGCTGCAATTATTGGTCGTCGGCGACGGATCCGACCGGCCGCGCCTCGAGTGCCTCGCCGAGTCGCTCGGCATCGCCGCATGGACCACCTTCACCGGCACGCGCGAGGACGTACCGCGCATGTTGGCATCGGCGGATATTTTCGCGATGCCCTCGCATTCAGAAGGCCTGGGGGTCGCCGCCATTGAAGCGCTCGCCGCGGGATTACCGGTGCTCGCTTCGCGCGTCGGCGGCCTGCCCGAGATCATCGAGGACACCGTCTGCGGCCGGCTGCTGCGCGATAATAAAGTCGAGGATTGGATCGACGCGCTCACCGCGGCTGCGCACCGTCCGCCATCATTGCAACGCTGGCGCGATGCCGCCACAAAGCGCGCGGCTGAGTTCTCCATCGAGTCCAGCGTCGCGGATCTCGAGCGGCTCTACGATTCGCTGTCAACGCCCGAGCCGCCGGCCAAGACGACTCCGGCTCGTCAGGAGGCCGCGTGATGCCCGCCGCGTCCGCGGCGCCGGAGCGCGGCACACTCGTCACCGCACTTCCGCTGCTGCTGCTCGCCACACTCGCGATCACCGGTGGCGCCGCGGCGGCGAACCTCGCCGGGCAACCGAAGTTGCTGGCCCTGGCGCTTGCGCTGACCCTGAGTGTCGTCACGCTGGTGATGGTCGCGCGGCGCATGGGAATCGCGGTGATGTGGGTGGGCTTGGCGCTCGTGTCGATCATGGCGGGTGAGATGTCGAGCGTGAGTCTCGGCGGCCAGAACGGGCACCTGTTGTACGCCGACCTCGTCATCGGCGTCGGCGCCGTCATCGCGTGCGCCCGTAACGGCCTCACGATTGAAGTCCCACGAGCTCCCCTGCTGGACAGGCTGTGGCCGCTGCTCGGCTGGTGCGCGCTGACCCTGATCGTCGCCGGCGATCCGCTGACCGCCGTCGCCGAACTCAAGGAATGGATGGTCGCCGGGGTGCTCGGCATCGGCGCAGTGATCGCCGCCAACGATGCGCGCCGCGCGCGCCTGCTGCTCGCCGCCGTCGCGATCACCGGCGTGATGATCGCGGCCGGCATGATCGGCGTGGCACTCACCTCGCCGATGGGCGCACCGCTCGCCATCATGCGCAAACTCGTCGACCTGCCGTGGGGCCGCACGAACTATCTCGCGGGCCTGTTGATCGTCGCCATCCCCGTCTTGCTCGGCTTGATGGGCGATGCCGCCTCGTGGCGCGGACGCGCCGTGTGCGCGCTCGGGCTCGTCATCACCATGGCTGGCCTCGCGGTGTCCGCTTCCAAGGGTGCCATCGTGGCGCTCGCCGTTGGCGTCCTGCTGACCTTCGGCCTGTCACGCCGCCAGACCCTCGCGCCGCGGCTCATCGTGCTCGTAGTGTTCGGCTTGGCCACCGCAATGTTCGTCGCGGGACCGCTGCACCAAGTGATCGAGATGCGCCTGCAGACCTCGGCGCTCGACTATTCCGCCGGCGAACGCATGGATCTTTACAGCCTCGCCTGGCAACAGTTTATCACGCACCCCGTGCTGGGTATCGGCCTTAACGACTTCTCGGTGGTGTCGCATCGCCTCCACGGCCTCGACACCGTGCCGCACAACCTCGAATTCGGCTTCCTCGCCGAACTCGGGCTCCCCGGCCTGTTGTTGGTACTCGCATGGGTGTGGGCCATGGGCGACGGCGCCCGCCGCGCCCTGCGCGCCGCCGTGACGCCGCGCGAGCGCTCACTGGCGCTCGGAATGCTGGCAGCGTTCATCGCGTTCGCGGTGCACAACCAGGTGGAGTCGACGCTGTATGGGCAGCAGTACAAGATGCTGCTGGTCGTGCAGGCGGCCGCGGCATGGTCGATCGCGGGGGCTTGGGAGATGAGGAACGCGGGGGCGATGGGCAGCAGCGCGGCAATCGCCGACTAAGTCTCAAAAGGCCAACGCGAATCGGTGAGCGCAACACGAGCCGCTGACGGCGTCAAGTCATTGCATTCCTGAAGTTCTCCCCTCCCCCAGCGTGCACCCTGCACGCCCTTTCGCATTTTGGGCGGCCCGTGCGGCCCTTCTCACGCGAGTAACGCGGGCTCCGCGTGCGCGGCCTCTATCATCAACGTTGCCGGCACATGGGGCACCCCAACCCGCCTTTCGTCCACGCCCCAGACGCGGCACGACATGAGCGCTCCCTTTCCAACCGGGAGCGAACGCCCAAGCAGGCCCACGGCGTAGCGACGAATCCCTCGATTCGCGCGAGCCCGCGGCCCATCCCTGACGCTTCGTGCACCGGCTCGCTGGACCTGCGTTTTCGCGCTGCTGTTGATGGCGATTGCACAGGCGCACCCGGCGCGCGCCATGAACCCCGAGGCGGTGACCGCCGTGGCTTCGCGGCTGTCGGCCGGGCTCCCGCACACCAGTGGTTGGACGCGCGGGCACGATTCGGCGCTTGGCCCCGCGGTTGCCAACCAGAACGCGGTCGAGGCGCTCGATCCCGAGCCGTTCGCGGCGCGACACCATTACGACGTGACTCTCGTGGTCCCCGCGACGGAGTCCGATCCGGCGCCACGCGGGGGGGCCATCGACGAATTGCTTGCGGCGCGCGATGCCGTGAGTTTCGCGCTCGCCGCCCCCGATGCAATCGCGTTGGCGGCGCCGCTGGTGCGGCTGGCGAGCGCCGCGTGCGATCTGGCCGACCCGTTCCTGACCACGTCGTCGGACGCAGACGAAGTGCCCGGCGCACACTCGCTGTTCAGCGACACATTCGATCCTTTGTCATTCGTGGCAGCGGACTCGATCGCCAGCGACACGACGGGCTTCGCGGGGGCGGGCGAAGCGCTCGCCTCGAACAGCGCCGCACTGCGCCAGGCAGTCGAAAACGCAGCATCGTTGGGCGATGACGCCGGCATGAACACCCTGCGCAACCAACGACTCGAAGCTGCAATCGCGGTGGCACGCCTGGCGCTTCGCGAGGCCGTGGCCCAAGCCGCAGCGACGATGACCGCGCGGATCAGCAGCACGCGTCTCGCGATCTGGCCCAACCCCACGCGCGGGTCGGTGCGTGTGTCGTTCGTGCTCACAGCACCCACGCCCGCGCAGCTTGAGGTCATCGACGTGAGCGGACGCCGCGTGATCGAGCGCAGGCTCGGCACCTACGCCGCGGGCGAACACTCGCTCGTGCTCGAGGCGGGGGCACTCGACGTGCTGCCGTTCGGGCTGTATTTCGTGCGCGTCCACGCGGGCAATGCGGTGATCGGCGGAAGACTGTTTCACATCGCGCGATAGCGGGGCCGTGTCGGCAACGCGCCGCGCGATGGACCGGGCAGTCGATGGAGCGAGCTACGCCGCCTTGAGCCGCTCCGCGCCTCGCGCCTTCACCACGCGGCACGGCACTCCGACCGCGACCGCATTCGCGGGCAGCGACTTCACCACGACGCTGCCCGCGCCCACGATGGTGTGGTCGCCGACGCTCACGCCCTTGAGCACGATGCAGCGCGCGCCGAACCATACGTCCTCGCCGATGGCGATGGGTTCGCCATGCGACGGCTGCTGCATCACGGGCGTGCCGGGTTCGGTGCCGTGATCGTTGTCCTGCACGTAGCAGCCGTCGCCGAATGCGGTGTCGTTGCCGACTTCGATGCGCGTGTATGAATTGAAGGTCACGCCGCGCAGGCAGGTGACTCGCCGCCCCAGTACAATCGCGCCATGGCCCTCACCATAATCGTGCGTCCAGAACGTGACGCCGGCGTGAATGCTGCAGCCATCACCGATGGTGACGCGACGCGGGTCGCCGACCACGCGTATCCAACCGCGCAGGTGGCAACCGCGGCCCAAGCGTACGCCATAAGCGCGCAGCCAGGCGCAGTACACCGCGCTGAATACCCGGTCACGGGCGATCCCAATGACGATGCGCGCGAGATTGGCCACGCCTTGCTTCTGCACGATCGCGGCCTGCATGCGGCGGAACGGGTTGCTCATGACGGCGCCCCCTCACTCGCACGCGAGCGCGCACCCGGCAGCACCCCGCGCAGCAGCGCGAGATCCTCTTGCCCGAACGCACCGAGCGCGCCGAGCACCAGCGCATAGGCCGCGAGCGAGCCCACTCCGGCGATCGCCAGCCCCGCGATGCCGTGCGGCACCCACGATGATGTCGCGGCGAGCACGGCGGCGAGCGCTGCGCCCGCGACGATCGGGCGCCACACCACGGTGACGATGCCCGGCACGGGCGCGGCACGCTGGAACATCGCAAACAACAGCGCGAAGGACAGCCACTCACTTGCGACCGTCGCGGCGGATGAGCCCAAGAACGACAGGTGCGGCACGAGCAGCAGGTTGAGCGTGATGTTGAACGCAGCGGTGATGCCGACGGCCCAGGTGCCGAGTGATTGGCGGCGCTGCGCGGTCAGCAGGAACAGCAACGTGTCGGCCATGTATGAGCCCGGCAGCGCCCACATCAGGATCGCCAGCGCGGGAGCCGCGGCGGCATAGCCCGGCCCCAGCACGACGCGGACGATTGCGGGCGCTTCGAAGGTGAAGAACACCGCAACGCCGAAGGTGAATAGCAGGTGCAGGCGAATCGACTTGCGGCACAGCACCGCGAGCGATCCGCCGGGGCCATCGGCGGTGCGCGCCATGAACGGGAACAGCACGGTGCGGAACGTCACGGCGAGCATCGCAAAGGCCTCGAACATGCGGTAGGCGCCGGCGTAGAGCCCGACGGCCTGGTCGCCACGCAGGGTGCGCAGGACGACCGAGTCGATGCGGAAGTAGAGCGCGATGAAGATGCCCGAGAGCGCCAGTGGGAATGCCTCACG
>JANLOX010000030.1:0-17358 GCA_031366795.1 Candidatus Eiseniibacteriota bacterium
CGCTACCCGCTATTGCTTCCCCAGCAATATCTGTGATTGTCGTCGACTTACTGCCCCTTCCCAAAGATCACCCATACGTGCATTGCGGGTTCGGTATGCCTTGTCCTGACTACTCCCGGGCGAAGCCTTCCGAGTGCCCCCGCAAACTGGGAAGCGAACACGTCAGTCCTCGCCAATGGGTTCGAATCAGTCGAACGCGGCGTCATGGACTCGGCGCGGCAGTCTCCCAAACGGATCGAAACGATCGGCGTTCAATCGTCGAGGGCAGGAGCCGACAGATGAACCACCTAGGGCTCCTCCTCACGACGGAAACCACGCCGGCTTTGCAACCCGCGTAGCTTCGCCAGGAGTCTCCCCCCATGAAAATTCTCATCGCCGGCGGAGCAGGGATGATCGGCTCGCACTTGTGCGAACAGCTGATCATGGAAGAACACAGCGTCATCTGCCTCGATAACCTGTCGACCGGGCGACTCGGGAATATTCGCAGGTGGCTCGACAACCCCCTGTTCACGTTCATTGAGCACGACATCATCAACGGCCTGCCCACGCTGCCGCACGTCGATCGTATCTACCATCTGGCCAGCCCGGCGAGCCCTCCCGGCTTCACGCGCATGCCGATCGAAACGTTGCGCGTGAACAGCGAAGGCACCTTCCACCTGCTGGAACTCGCCCGCCGCGACGGCGCCCGCCTGCTCTACGCCAGCACGTCGGAAGCCTACGGCGATCCGCTCGAGCATCCGCAGCGCGAAGAATACCGCGGCAACGTCAGCTCCATCGGGCCGCGCTCGATGTACGACGAGGCCAAGCGTTTCGGGGAGGCGATGGCGATGGCGTTCATGCGCACGCACCACGTCGATTCGCGCATCGTCCGCATCTTCAACACCTACGGTCCGCAGTGCGATCCCGATGACGGGCGTCTGGTCGTGAATTTCATCGTCCAGGCGCTGCGCGAGGAGCCGCTCACCGTGTACGGCGACGGCCGCCAGACGCGTTCGCTGTGCTACGTGTCCGACCTGGTCGACGGGCTGATGCGCGCCATGGAGGCCAACAACTGGCCCGGTGGTGTGGTCAACCTCGGCAACCCGGACGAGCACTCGGTGCTGCGTTTTGCCGAGATCATCCGCGAGTTGGCAGGCACCCAGTCGGAGATCATGTTCAAGGATCCCGCCGTGGGCGATGACCCGCAGCGGCGCCGCCCTGACATCACCCGCGCCCGCGCCGCATTGGGCTGGGAACCGCAGGTCGGGCTCAACGAAGGCCTCATGCGAACGATCGACTACATGCGCACCGAGTTGGGCATCAAGCACCCCACCCGGCTCGAGGCACTCGATCCCACGCGCAACGCCGCGGCTCGCGAGACCCCCAAGGGCGCGAGCACCGCACAGCCCGCAGTCACCAACGGCCGGTCCGAAGGACACTGAACGGCGTGCGCATGATGGAATCACATCCTCCGGGGTCCGCAAGGACCCCGGAGTTGCTTTGGTGCCGGATGCGCGTGCAATCGTACCCGCGCGCCGGTCGCGGCGTGACGGGTTCGCGGCGCGGGGCCTGAGGCGCACATGCCCAGCGAACCCTTCCGCATAGCGGCTGTGTGGAGCCGCGAGCACACCGGCGCCGTCGGCCGATCGCCGACCGTGCGCAGCATCTTGAAGGCGATGCACCGCATCGGCTCGCTCGAGGAACACGTGCTCTCGACCGTACTCGAGCCGCGCTCGCTCGGCGGCATCGCGCGCGCCGGCGCATGGGCTGCGGGCTCGCTCATGCAGGGCCGACCGCTCTCGCTGCAGACGGTGCTGTTCGCCGACTCTTCCAAGAACGACGCGCTCGCCGACACGCTCATGCGCTGCAACCCGGATGTCATCTATCTCGACGGTGTCCGCACCTACCCGCTGTTCCTCGCACTCGCGAAGCGCAAGCCGCGGCGCGTCATCGTCGACTTCGACGACCTGATGTCGCGGCGCATGGATGAGTTCGGCAGCAGCGGCGTCGTCCCGCTCGGCTACGTGGAGAAGTCGCTGCCCGGCTGGGCGCGCACGCTCGCGAATCCGCAGGCGCTGGGCCGCGCAGTCTTGGGCTACGAGCGCGGCATGCTCGCTTCCGTCGAGCGAAGGATGACGACGTGCTCGGACGGCGTCGTGCTCGTTTCCTCGGTCGACGCCGCCCTGCTCAACGAGGGCCTGTCTCCCGCGGCGCGCGAGAAGGTGTGGGTCATCCCGCCGTGCGTGGACGTCGTCCAGCCCGTGCCGCAGCCCGGGGCGCCACCGCGCTTCGTGTTCATCGGCTCGGACCGCCAGTCCCAGAACCGGCTGACGATCAGCTACCTGCACGCTTTGTGGGACAAAGTGCGGCCCTCGGCGACATTGGTTATTGCGGGGCCGATGGTGAGAGATTGGCCGCCGGTGCCCAATGTGGTGTTCAGCGGCTGGATCGAGAATACTGCGGAGTTGTACGAGCCGGGCTCCATCATGATCACCCCGTCGTTCATCCGGGGCGGCATCAAAACCAAGGTGCTGCAGGCCTTTGCGCACGGTTGTCCGGCCGTCGGCAACGACGCGACATTTGAGGGGATGGGCCTCGAGGGGTATCCCTTCTGTTTCAACACGGACGATCAGTTGGAAGTATTTATTGCCGATCTTCCCCAGCAGGCCGGCCGCTTGCATGAGGCGGCGGTCGCCGGACAGCAGTACTTGCGCGAACGCTTCAGCCGCGAAGGGTTCGAACTGGCTTGGAAACGGGCCCTCACGGGAGTCCATTGAGAATCGTGGCGTTGCCGGTCGAACAGTGGAAACCCATCGCGCAGCCACTGCCGTGGCGCGGGTTCTCGGTGTGGGCGACGACGCTGCTGTGCGCGTTGTCGGACACCGTGGCACTCGGGCTCGCCTCGCTGATCGGCTTCCGCTTCTGGGAACTCATGTACCCGGTGGTCGATTCGCCCTACGACCGCGCCTGGGCAGTGGTGGTGTTGGGCGCCGCCGTGAACACACTGCTGCGGCTGTACCCGGGTTCAGGACTGGGTCCCGTCGAGACGCTGCGTCGCACCACGCTCTCCTGCACCATCGTGCACTTGCTGCTCAACGCCGCGCTGATCGCCACGAGCGAGGACTCCGCCGCCTCGCGCGGCGCGTTCCTGGTCTCGTGGTCGCTCGCCATCGTGCTGATGCCCAGCGGCCGCGCACTGATGACCGCGTGGTTCGCGCGCCGCACCTGGTGGGGCGTCCCAGTGATCGTGCTGGGAGCGGGGCGCACGGGCAAGCTCGTGCTGCGCCAGGCGCGCGAGAACCTGAGCCTGGGTCTCAAGCCCGTCGCCTGCTTCGATGACGATACGGCCAAGCATGGCGTGTGCGAAGGCGTGCCCGTGCTCGGCTCGCTCAAGGATGCCGTGGAGTTCGGCCGCAACCGCCGCGTGGGCTACGCCATCGTCGCCATGCCGGGAGTCGCGCGCCACGAGTTGATGGAATTGCTCGGCCACTGGTCGACCGTGTTCTCGCACGTCGTCGTCATTCCGGATTTGTTCGGCATGACCACGCTGGGCATCTCGCCGATCGACCTCGGCGGAATCCTCGGCCTCGAGATCCGCTATAACCTGCTCAATCCCGTCAACCGCTGGTGCAAGCGCCTGTTCGATATCCTGGTCGCAGCAGTGCTGACGGTACTCGTGATGCCGCTGTTGCTGCTGTGCGCGCTGGCCATCACCGTCGTGAGCCCGGGGCCCTTCCTGTTTACGCAGGAGCGCGAAGGCGAGCGCGGCCGCAAGATCAAGGTCTATAAGCTGCGCACCATGTACCGCGACGCCGAGGCGCTGCTCAAGACCCACCTCGCGAGTCACCCCGAAGCGCAGGATGAATGGGACCGCTTCTGCAAGCTCAAGAAGGACCCGCGCGTGCTCCCCGGCGTCGGCCACTTCCTGCGTCGCACCAGCCTCGACGAGTTGCCGCAGCTGTGGAACATCATCCTCGGCGAGATGAGTCTCGTGGGCCCGCGTCCGTTCCCCGCCTACCACAACGAACGCTTCGACGCCGCATTCCACGACCTGCGGCTCCGCGTCACGCCAGGGCTCACCGGCCTGTGGCAGGTCTCCGCGCGTAGCGACGGCGACCTCACCGTGCAGGCCGAGCTCGACTCGTACTACATCCGCAACTGGTCGATCTGGCTCGACGCCTACATCTTGGTGCGTACGGCCGGCGTGGTGCTAATGTCCAAGGGCGCATACTGAGGCGCTTCGCCGCACCCTCAGGTCGCGGTTCAGGAATCCCCCCGATTACGGTATAGTGCCGGTTCGCCCGGACCGGGCGCTCCACGGGGTCAAACCCCGCGATTCCCACACACGCGAGTGAGTCGACATGTCCGACGCGAACCAGACCAACGATCAGGCCCAGTGGGGCCGTCCGACCAAGCGCAAGAACAAGGGTGTCAAGGCAACGCCGCTCGGCGAGGTCCCGGCACCTGTTGTGGGCATCGTGGAACACGAGGTCGATCCCGCCCAGGCGGCCGTGATCATTCGCAACACCAACCCGCCCAAGGCGCCGGCGTACGCGCCGAGCCGCCGTGAGCCCGACGAGACCGATCTCAAGCTGCGCGATCTCGTCACGCACATCGCCCGCGGCTTGGTGGATCACCCGGATGACGTGTCGGTCGAGTTCCTGGCGGTGACGCCCGCCGAGACTTCGATGGAGCTGCGCGTGTTCCCGGATGACTTGGGCCACGTGATCGGCAAGCTGGGCCGCACCGCGGGTTCCGTTCGCCTCACGCTGGGGGCCGCGGCCACCAAAATGGGCCGGCGCGCCAATCTCGAAATCGCCGACTGATCGCCGCTCACACCGAGCCCCGCCAGGGAGCACTCGGGTGAGCCCGATCAACTTCCGACCAGGAGCCGCGTTATGGCCAGTGTAAGGATCGGCCGCGTCGGCCGTCCCCACGGCCTGCACGGACACCTGCTCGTCGACGAATGCCCGCTCACGCCCGCAGAACTGGCGGCGCTGGGCAACGTCACGTGGCGGAGCAGTAAGGGGGAGGAGCGCCCCGTCACGATTCTCGAGGCCAAGCCGATGATGGCCAAGATCCTCGTGCACTTCAAAGGCTTCGACGCGCGCGTGGCCTCGAGCGAACTCGTGCTCGGCGAATTGATGGTCGAGCAGGAGCGGTTGCCTGACCCAGGCCCGGGCGTGGCGTATGCATTCCAGCTGATCGGCATGACCGTCGAGACCACGAAACAGCGGCAGTTGGGCGCGCTCGAGTCCATCGTTCAAACCGGCGCCAACCCGATCTACATCGTGCAGGGCGAGCGCGAGTGGCTGATCCCCGCCACTGCTGATGTCGTGAAGCACGTCGACTTCGCGAAACGCGTGATCACCGTGGCGCTGCCGGTTGGGTTGGAAGAGATCTAGCTCCCCGCGGCTCGACTCCCATGCGCATCTCCGTCCTCACCATCTTCCCCGACTTCTTCACCGGTGCCCTTACCGAAGGAATGGTGCGTGAGGCGCGCGAGAAGGGTGTGCTCGAGGTGAACGCGGTCAACCTGCGCGACTTCACGTTCGACTCGCATCGCACCACCGATGACTACCCGTTCGGCGGGGGCGTGGGGATGGTGATGAAGGTGGAGCCGATTGATCGCGCGCTTGAGTCGCTCGCGATCGGCACCCCCGGGGCGCGGCCTGCGCGGACGCGAGTGGCGTTGTTCTCGCCGCAGGGGCGGCGCTTCGACCAGGCGTGCGCGCTCGAGTACGCAGCGCTCGAACACATCGTACTGCTGTGCGGGCGCTACAAGGGGATCGACGAGCGTGTGCGCGAGAACCTGGTCGACGAAGAACTCTCGATCGGCGACTTCATTCTCGCGGGCGGCGAGCCTGCGGCCATGTGCGTGATCGATGCGGTGGCGCGGTTGCTGCCGGGTGTCGTCGGCGCGTTTGATTCCGTCGAGAGCGACTCGTTCCACTCAGGGTTGCTCGATTGCGCCTACTACACGCGTCCGGCGGAGTACCGCGGCTGGAAGGTGCCGGACGTCCTGCTGTCCGGTCACCATGCCATGATCGCCCGCGCGCGCCGCGAGGAGGTGCTGCGCCGCACGTTCGAACGGCGGCCCGACCTGCTCGACTACGACAAGCTGAGCCGCGAAGACCAGCTGTACATCGAAGGGCTCAAGCGCCGCTCTTGAGTTTCGCCCGCGCTGGCGCGCGTCCTCAGTGCTTGGCCGCCGGTGCCCCTCCACCGACACGCGCGAAGTCGATGAACCCTCGTTCGGCGTCCGTGTGCACCAGCTTCACGCGCACGCGATCGCCGACGTCGAGGCCCACGTGCCCCTGCTCGATGCGGCCCTCGACCGGTGGCGAGAACACGCGCACCCAGGTGCCCTTGTCGCCGGCACCCGTCACGAGGCCGTCGTACTCTTCGCCGATGTGCGAGGCGAGCATGCACGCGGCGGCCGACTTGCGCAGCAGGCGTTCGACCTTTTGCGCGGCGTCCTGTTGCTGCGTGCAGTGCGTAGCGAGCGCGGTCAGTGCAGGGGGCGTGTAGGGCGCGGCGGTCTTGGCGATCGCGGATTTCACGAGGCGCTGTGTGATGAGATCGGGATAGCGCCGGTTGGGCGCGGTCGAGTGCGTGTACTCGCTGACGGCGAGCCCGAAGTGTCCGGTGACGCCTTGGCCCGGGAAGGTGGCGACGTATTCACCCTTGCCCATCAGCTTGATCACCGACAGCGACAGGTCGGGGAAGCGATCCGGGTCCGCAGCGCGCCTCGCGAGCAGGAACGCGTTGAGTGCCGGGGCATCCGGTGTCGCGGGCAATGCGCCGCCCAATGTCTTGGCCAATTCGACGATGCGGCTCCAGCGCTCGGGGGAATTCACGACGCGGCGCAGCACGGGCATGTTGTTGCTCTCGAGGAACTGCGCGATCGTGCCGTTGGCGGCGATCATGAAGTCCTCGATGAGTTCCTTGGCGCGGTTGCGCAGGTCGGCCTCGAGGCCACTGACAGTGTCGCCGTCGAACTGGGCGTGCACCTCGATGGTGTCGAGTTCGAGCGCGCCGTGCTCGTGACGCCGCGTCTTCAACTTCTGCGCGACGGCATCCTGGAGCTTGAGGTTGTCGCCGAGCCCGGGCACAGCCGCGGCGGCCGCGGGCAGTTCGCCTTGGCCCTCGAGCCATGCGCCGAGGCCGCGATAGGCGAGCTTCGCGTGATTGAACACGCGGGCCTGGAACACACGCGACGCGGTGACGGCTCCGCTGGCATCGATGGTCATCTCGACGACAAGGCTGAGCCTTTCTTCACCCGCGTTAAGTGACGTGAGGTCGGTGCTCAGCCGTTCGGGCAACATCGGGAAGTTGCGCGGCGGCGTATAGACGGACGTCGTGTTGATCGCGGCGTGCCCATCGAGCGCGCTGCCCGGGGTGACCGCGGCGCTCACGTCCGCGACGGCAATCATGATCTTCGCGGCGCCGCCCGGTAGCGCTTCCGCCACGGTCAGTTGGTCGAGATCGCGCGAGTCATCGTTGTCGATCGAGCACCACACCAGCGCGCGCCGGTCGGTGGCGCCGGCGCCGTTCGCGTTTTCGGTGAGCGCCTCGGCCTCCTTGATCGCCGCGGGCGGGAAGTCGGGCTGCAGTCCATGCTCGATCATCGCCCTGCGCGCCACGCGCAACAGCAGTTCGCGCTGGCCTTCGGGTGCGTTGCTCATCGTGGTGCCTCCGGTGTGGGGGACGGCCCAGTCTTGTTCGCGTGTTTGCCATGCGTGTGTCGCGGCGTGACCGAACGGGCCAGCGCGGGTTCACTGCCATCGCCATCGGCGCCCAGGTGTTCGCGCAATGTCGCGAGCGCCTCGGCGGGCGTGTCGACGTAATGGATCAGCTTGAGGTCGTCCGGCGAGATCATGCCGTGACGCGCCAGGGCTTCGATGTTCAGGATCTCGCGCCAGTACGTCGAGCCATAGAGCAGGATCACGATCGGCCTGTCCAACTTACCGGTCTGCGACAACGTGAGCAGTTCGGTCAGCTCATCGAGCGTGCCGAAGCCGCCCGGGAAGGCGACGATCGCGCGCGCGAGGTGGGCGAACCAAAGTTTGCGCATGAAGAAGTAGTGAAACTGGAACGACAGACCCGCGCTGAGATACGGGTTCGGGCGCTGCTCGTGCGGCAGGCCGATGTTAAAGCCGATAGTGCGCCCGCCGGCCTCCAGCGCGCCGCGATTCGCCGCCTCCATGATGCCCCCGCCGCCGCCGGTCGTGACGAGCAGGCGCCGCGCGGTGCTGCTCAGGCGCATGCTCCACTCGGTGACGAGTCGCGCCAGTTCGCGCGCCTCGGCGTAGTAGCGGCCGAGCGCTCCGTCCTCACGCAGGCGCGCCGAGCCGAAGAACACGATCGTGTCGTGCACGTGCTGCAGGCGCAACGCGCGCAAGGGCTGCAGGTACTCGGTGATAATGCGAATGGGTCGTCCCTCGTCGCTGTCGAGGAACGCGTCGTCGCGGTAGGCGAGCGGGGGACCGGCGGCGGGCTCCGGTGAGGGGGGCAGCGGTGGCGATGCCATGAAGTCTCCCGTAATGTGCGCGTCCAGAACGAGCGGGCGGTGGAGCGGGCATCCTAGCTGTCGGACGGCGGGGCACCTACTGCGGCCCCAGTATCTGGCCGCAACTGCCATTTCCACGGAGCTTTCCGGACATTTTTCCGGTTTTGAGAATCCCCCGATCCTCGCTTATACTGCTCTGCCGTCATTGAACGCAGGGCACTTAACGCCCTATGCATAGCCGAAAGGAGCCCACTCATGGGCCTACTCGAGAAAATCGAGGCTGCACAGCTCAAGACCGATCGCCCGCAGGTGCGCCAGGGACAGACGGTTGAAGTCCTGGTGCGCGTGGTCGAAGGCGACAAGGAGCGGCAGCAGAAGTTTCGCGGTGAAGTGATCAGCGTCCGTGGTGCGGGCCTGCGCAAGTCGTTCACGGTGCGCAAGATCAGCGAAGGCGTGGGCGTCGAACGTACGTTCCCGCTGCACAGCCCGACGCTCGCCGAGATCAAGATCGTGCGTCACTCGAAGGTCCGTCGCGCCAAGTTGTTCTACCTGCGTGGCAGGACCGGCAAGAGCGCGCGTCTTGCCGAGAAGAAGACGGTCACCCCGACCGCCCAGAAGTAATGCCTGAAGCGTGGCGCACGATGCGCCGCGCCGAGACGCGGCTCCGCGGCGCATGTGATTGCGTCGCCGGAGTCGACGAGGCCGGCCGCGGCCCGCTCGCGGGTCCGGTGGTCGCCGCCGCGGTGATCCTCGATCCCGCGGACGACTGGGACGGTCTCAACGACAGCAAGCAGATGAACGCTCGCACACGCGATGCGCTGTTCGCCCGGGTTCTCCACCGAGCCCGGGCCTTTCGCTGGTCAGTCGTGGGAGCGCGGGTCATCGACACCGTGAACATCCGCCGCGCGAGCCTCACCGCGATGGAGCGCGCGGTGACGCGGCTGGCCATCAGGCCGGACTTGGTGCTGGTGGATGGCGTCGATCACATTCCCGGCGTCGAGTTTGCGCAGCAGGCGGTGATCGATGGCGATGCGAAAATGCTGTCGATCGCCGCGGCATCGGTGGTGGCCAAGGTGGTCCGCGACCGCATCATGCAGCGGCTCGACACCGTGTGGCCGGAGTACGGTTTCACGCGGCACAAGGGCTACGGAACACCCGAGCATCTCGACGCACTGATGCGACTGGGGCCTTGCCCGCTGCACCGCTATTCATTCGCTCCCGTGAGTGCCCAGCAGCTACGATTGGTCTAGCTCGCTGACCTTAAGCCCCCGCGCCATTCACGCCCCCGCTACGGAACATTCCATGGGACTCGCGCGTAACCACGGAGCCGCCGCCGAAGACCTGGCCGAGGCCTACCTTCGACTGCTGGGCTGGGAGATCGAGGCACGCAACCAACGGCTGGCCGGCGTCGAACTGGACCTGGTCGCGATCGACAGTCGGACGACCGTGCTGATTGAGGTAAAGTACCGGGGACGTTCGGACTATGGTGGTGCGATCGCCGCGATCGATGCGCACAAGCGCGACCGTTTGCGGCGCGCCGCGCTGGCGGCGAGTGTTCACCGTACGAACGTGCGGATCGATGTCATCTCCATCGAGCCCTCGGCCGACGGGCTCGTGCTGAAACACCATCGCAACGCCGTGACGGACTAGCACCAAGGAGCCCATGGTTCGAATCCCTCGACTCGGACGCCTGCGCATCACGCCCGCGATGACACGTCGCTGGCGGGCACGCTTGCGCGTGCAGCGCAGCTGGTGGCGCCGCCAGTGGCGCGACTCGGCGTCGGGCGAAGTGCTGTTCCCTGCCGATGGCAAGGGCATGGTCGCCGTCGACACGCTGTCGCCGCACGAGGGCAGCCCGGGGGGACCGCGCATCGCCATCCTGCACGCAACTGCCGGCAGCGGGCACAAGCGCGCGGCCCAGGCGCTCGCGGATGCCGTTGCGGCGATGAGCCCCGAGGCGACGGTGCGCGAAGTCGACACGCTGGTGTTCGCCTCGCGGCTCTATCGCGGCACCTACGCTGCCTCGTACAACGCCATGGCCGCCCGCGCGCCGCGACTGTGGGGGGTGCTCTACCACTCGTGGGCGCTGGCTCCGGTCAATCGCGGCACCGCACCCGTGCGTCTCGCGCTGGACAGGCTCAACCTGCGGCGGTTGGTGCGCGTGTGCGAACGCGAGGCGCCCGAAGCGGTCATCTGCACGCACTTCCTTCCCGTCGAGGCGCTGTCGTATGTGCGCGGACGGGGCAGGCTCAACGTGCCGCTGTATTGCGTCATCACCGATTTCACGGCCCATCCGTTTTGGGCGTTCGCCCATGTCGACCGCTACTTCGTGGCGTGCTCACGCGTGGCCGAGGAGTTGGAAGGTCACGGCGTGGACCCAGCGCGCATCCAGGTCACGGGCATCCCCGTGGACGAACGGTTTGCGCGCACGATCGGGCGCGACGTGGCGCGGGCGCGTTTCGGGCTCGACCGCGAGCAGCCAGTCGTGCTGTTGATGGGTGGCGGCAGCGGTGTCGGCCCGCTCGTTGAAGTGGCCGAACGCGTCGCGGCCTCAGCGTTGTCGCCGCGAGTAATCGTGGTGTGCGGCACGAATCACCGGCTGCGCGACGAGGTCGACGCCCTGCCCGCCGCGATGCGCGGCGAAGTGCGCACGCTCGGCTTCACGCACGAGGTCGACGCGCTACTCGAGGCGTGCGATGTAATCGTCAGCAAGGCGGGAGGGCTCACCTGCTCGGAGGCGCTGATCAAGCGCACGCCGCTGGTGCTGTTCCGCCCGACGCCGGGACAGGAAGTTCGCAACACGCAGTTCCTCGAAGCCGAAAACGCCGCCGTCCATGCGGACACCATCGAAGACGTGGAGGCGGCGGTGACGCATTTGCTCCGTGACCGCGACGCTGCAGCCCGCATGCGTGAGGCACAAGCCCGAATCGCCGCGCCCCATGCGGCTGCAACCATCGCCAAGCGCGTGCTCGAGTCCATCCCGGGCGCGCTGAAGAAGGAGCCGGTGTCATGAAGCGTGTCATTGTCGTGTTGAGCGTGTGTGCGTGCGTGTTCTTTGCGAGTGGCACGAACGCCGCGGATGCGCCGTTCGACAGCGCCGCGGTCGTCGCCAAGGCCCGCGCGCTCAATGAGGCCGTGAAGCTGAGCGATGCCGCGACGCTGTGGGCGAGTTTCGACGATCGCATGCAGGCCGCGATGGGTGGCGACGTCTCCAAGTTCGAGACGATCCTCAAGCAGATCACCGGGCAGGTCGGCGTGATGAAGGAATGCATCCGCGAACACGTTTCGAAAGTCGGTGACAACTGGGTGTATCGCGGGATCTGCCGCTACGCGAATAAGCCGAAGCCGCTGGTCACGCAGTACGCCTTCACCCTGTCCGGTAAGGTGGCGGGCTTTCGGGTGATCCCGGACGTGAAGGAGTACGACAGCAAGTTCCTCGACTACCAGACCAAGACCGTTCTGCACCTGCCGTTCAACGGCCAGTGGCTCGTCGCCTGGGGCGGCCGCACGCTCGAGCAGAACTACCACGCCGCCTTGCGCGACCAGCGCTTCGCCTACGACCTGATCGCGGTGAAGGACAGCGTGGACCACACCGGCACAGGGCGCGTGCTGAGCGACTACTACGCCTTCAGCATGGCGATGCTGGTACCCGCTTCGGGAACGGTAGTCGAAGCCACGGATGGCGCGAACGACAACACCCTCGGCAACACGGATTCGAAAGCGATGGCCGGGAACCACGTCATCATCGACTTCGGCAATTCGGAGTTCGGCCTGCCCGCGCCGTTCGTCGGCTACCTCTCGGGTGGCAAGCCTGTCGAGAATGGCGAGCCGCTGCGGCGCGAGATCATCGAGCGCAAGCCGTGACCGCAAGTGTCGCGGCCAAGCTCATGTCGATCCAGGCGGGGGTCGTGCGCACGCACGTTATCCCCGCGATCCCGGGTCACGATGAACGCGAGTGGCGCACCGCGTACTACAAGGACGCGGTGCCGGGTCCCGTGCGCGCCACACGGCTCGGGCTCGTGGGCGACGAGCAGTACTCGCGCCATGTGCATGGCGGGCCCGATCGCGCGCTGCTAGGCTATTGCGTTGAGCACTATGCGCTGTGGGCCGCGGAACTGGGCACCGACGAAATCGGCCCCGGTGGCTTCGGCGAGAACCTCACTCTCAGCGGACTCGATGAGAAGAGTGTGTGCCTCGGCGACACCTACGCGATCGGCCCAGTGCGCGCGCAAGTGACGCAGCCGCGCGGGCCCTGCGACAACATCTCGCGACGCTGGCAGCGGCCCGAGCTGGTGAAACGCGTCGCCGACACGCGGCGTTTCGGCTGGTACCTGCGCGTCTTGGTCGAAGGCGAGATCGAAGCCGGGATGCGCGTCGAGTTGATCGAGCGGCTCTACCCTGAATTCAATGTCGGGCGCGTGTTCGAGCTGAAGGTCCATCCGAGTCTCGATCCAGCGGCCGTCGCGCGTCTCGCGCTGTGCCCGGAACTCACGCCGGACGTCCGGGCGAAGTTCGCGGCGCACGCGGCGAAGCTGGGCGTTGGCGGAGGCTCGGGTCCCGCATGAGTGACGCCGCGGAACAGTTGGTCGCACGCGCGCTCGAAGGTGATCGTGTCGCGTTGGCCCGCGCGTTGTCGTGGGTCGAGAACGAAGCGAGCGACGCGAGGTTTGTGCTCGAGGCGAGCTTCCCGCGCACCGGCCGCGCCCGGCGTATCGGCATCACCGGGCCGCCCGGCGCGGGTAAGAGCACGCTGGTGACGCGGCTCGCGCAGGAATACCGCCGCCGCGATCTCACCGTCGCGGTCGCCGCGGTGGACCCGACGAGTCCGTTCAGCGGCGGCGCGCTCCTCGGCGATCGCGTGCGCATGATCGACCTCGCGGGCGATCCGGGCGTGTTCATCCGCTCGATGGCGACGCGCGGCAGTCTCGGCGGCGTGGCGGTGCACACGGCGCAGGTTTGCGATGTGTTCGACGCCGCAGGCTTCGATCGCATCATCGTCGAGACCGTCGGCGTAGGGCAGAGCGAACTCGAGATCGCCCAGACCGCCGACGCCACAGTAGTCGTGCTGGTGCCCGAATCCGGGGATGGCGTGCAAGCGATGAAGGCCGGCCTGATGGAGATCGGCGACTTGTTCGTGATCAACAAGGCCGATCGCGAAGGCGCCGATCGCGGCGCATTCGCCGTGCGCTCGGCGCTCGCCCTGCGCGCTCCCGCCGACTGGACTCCGCCTGTGCTGATGACCACCGCGACTCAAGGCAAGGGCATCGCCGAACTGGCGACCGCGATCGAGGAGTACTTCGAATTCCTGGGTACCCGCGGCCAGCTGGAGGTGCGCCGACTGCAGCGGCTCGAGCAGCGCTTGAACGAACTGCTCAAGGGCCAACTGTGGGCGGAGTTCTCCGCGCGCGTGCCCGAGGCCGCGCGCGCGCGCATGGTCGAAGAACTCGCGGCGCGCCGGCTGACGCCGCATCAAGCGGCGGAGCGGTTGGTGGCGGCGGCGGGATCCAATCGCGACGCCTGATGCGCTGAGCTCGTTGGCAACGCGGTAGTGCCGACTGTCTGCGTGGACAGTTGTTGATCCTGACTCGCCTCGGCCTGGGACCCATTGTCCAGTCATGGTCATGCGAACTGCCCGCGCGGACAATTGGCGGGCTCAACCTGGTACTTCGAGCCGCTGCTGCGCCGTGTCGTCGTGCTGCAAGGTGCCGTGCCCGAGGGCGATGAACAGCGCCCACCCGGAGCCTTGACCCTTGTTCTGGCGCCCGCTTACCCTCAATCCCATCGCTGTACCCCCGTGCGTACTGGAGGCTTCCCTCGTGTCGACCCGCAGCAGGTCCCAGAAGAGTGCGCGCGCGCACGTGTCGTCTCGAGCCGCGTCGCGCACCGTTCCCAAACGTCGTGGCGCCGGCGCGAAGACCACTTCGAATCGTGTCGCAAGCAGCCCGGCCGCATCGCTAACGACGCAGGTCAACGCCTGGGCGCATCGCTACGCGCAGTCGAAGGAGCGCCCGGGGCTCTACCCGTTCACGATCTCGGGTGTGCCGATCAAGCCGCTCTATACACCGGCCGACATCGCGGGCATGAACCTCGCGAAGGACATCGCGGTGCCGGGCGAGTACCCGTTTACGCGCGGCATCCACACTTCGATGTATCGCGGCCGCATGTTCACCATGCGGCAGTTCGCGGGCTTCGGCACGCCGAAGGAATCCAACGAGCGCTATCACTACCTCTTGGCGCACGGCACCACAGGGCTGTCGATCGCCTTCGATAACCCGACGATCATGGGCTACGACAGCGATCACCCCAAGGCTCATGGTGAAGTGGGCAAGTGCGGCGTGGCGGTCGATTCGCTGCGCGACATGGAAATCCTGCTCGAGGGGATCGACCCTGGCAAGATCTCGACCTCGATGACCATCAATGGCCCGGCCTCGATCATGTTCGCGTTCTACCTCGCGAACGCCGAGAAGCGTGGCGTTCCGTTCACCAAGCTGCGCGGCACGCTGCAGAACGACATCTTGAAGGAATACATCGCCCAGAAGTGCTGGTGCTTCCCGCCGCGGCCGTCGTTGCGCATCATCGTCGACCAGATCGAGTTCGCCACGAAGCACGTACCGCAGTGGAATACCATCTCGATCTCGGGCTACCACATTCGCGAGGCCGGCTCCACGGCCGCGCAGGAGCTGGCGTTCACGCTGGCGGACGGCTTTACCTACGTCGAGGAGTGCGTCAAGCGCGGGCTCGATGTCGATGATTTCGCGCCGCGGTTGTCGTTCTTCTGGAACAGCCATCTCGACTTCTTCGAGGAGATCGTCAAGCTACGCGCCGCGCGCCGCATCTGGGCTCGCCACATGCGCGAGCGCTTCGGCGCCAAGCGCCAGGAGTCGTGGCTGATGCGCTTCCACACGCAGACGGCCGGTTGCTCGCTGTGGGACAAGCAGCCCGAGAACAACATCGTGCGCACTGCATTCCAGGCGCTCGCCGGGGTGTTGGGCGGCACGCAGTCGCTGCACACGAACTCGATGGACGAGACCATCGCGCTGCCGAGCGACAAGGCGGTCAAGATCGCCCTGCGCACCCAGCAGATCATCGCGCACGAGATCGGCGTCACCGAGACCATCGATCCCCTGGCGGGCTCCTACTACGTCGAGTCGCTCACCAACACGCTCGAGGAACAGGCCGAGCACTACTTCCGCCAGATCGACGGCATGGGGGGCGTGGTCGCGGGGATCGAGCAGGGATTCTTCCAGCGCGAGATCGGGCGTGCCGCCTACCAGTACCAGCAGGAGGTCGAGCGGCGCCAGCGCATTCTCGTCGGCATCAATGAGTACGTCGAGCCCGACGAGAAGGTCGACATCCCGATCCTCTACATCTCCGATGAAGTCGAGGCCCAGCAGAAGCGCTCGCTCGAGGAATTGCGCCGCACGCGCGACGATCGCGCGACCACCGCAGCGCTCAAAGCGCTGACGTCCGCTGCCGCGAGCGATCCCGGCGACAAGAACGTCATGGCGCACATCCTCGATGCCGCCCGCACCTACGCGACCGAAGGCGAGATCCGCAACGCGATTCGCGAGGTATATGGCGACTACGTGGAATCAGCCGAGTTCTAAAGCTGCTGTGGTCCGTGTCGATTTGATGTTCCCTCGCCTCTCAAGGAGTGCCGCGTGAACCCAATGCTGTTGTTCCTGGTGGTTGCCGGGATTCTCGTGGTGGCGATGGTCATGCGTTCGGGAGGCCACAAGGACGAGACGGCTTCGTCGTCCGAGGACGAAGGTGGCGGCGGCTCCGTGCTCGACGACCTGGATGACGCCGATGCGGATCACGAACACCAGAGCGTGCCGATCACGGCCGAGGGCGTTGCGCTGTTGCAGGATGGCCACGAACTTCGGCTGATCTCGATGATCGACTCGGAAGAGGAAGTGCCGGACAACCTGCAGACCGCGATGGACGCGAGCGCGATTCCCTATAGCGTGCTCAACCGCATGTACATGCCCGCGGCCCCCCGCGGTGGCGCCGGCAGCAAGCCCGGCACTCCGCTCAATAAGGGCGACTTCACCGCCGCGCGACTGCGGCCCGGCGTGGCCGGCTCCTATGCGTGGCGCGTCGAAACGCTGGGCCGCGACGGCGACTTTGGCTTCTTCCCCTTCACGACGCGCACGGGGGCCGACGCCGCGCTGGCGCTGCTCGAAACCCACGGCATCGTGTCGCAGTCGGTGGACGAGGACGGCGAACCGAATCGGCCCTCAAACGAGGACTTCGAAGAGGCCAGGCGCCGCTACGAAGAGACCGAAAGCTCGCTGGCCATCGATGTCGATGACGACGCGCTGGGCCACCCCGGCGAGTGGAGCGACCGGCGCTGATTCGCGTGGCCGCGGCACCGCGCCCGCGTGTTGGCGTGCCCCCAACCGCACGGCTATGATCCGCACGCGGTTCGCCGTGCTGTTCGCCTTGAGTGATCTGCTCATTCTTCAAGAGGAACTCCGATGCAACGCAAGATCCGTGTGCTGGTGGGTAAGCCCGGTCTCGATGGGCACGATCGTGGCGCCAAGGTCGTGGCGGCGGCGCTGCGCGATGCCGGCATGGAAGTGATCTACACGGGCCTGCACCAGACCTCCGAGCAGATCGTCGAGGCGGCGATCCAGGAAGATGTCGATGTGGTGGCGCTGTCGATTCTCTCGGGCGCGCACATGACGCAGTTCCCCGAGGTGCACGAATTGCTGCGCGCGCGCGGCGTGGGCGACAAGCTGCTGACGGGTGGCGGCATCATCCCCGCCGACGACATGAAGGCGCTCGCGGATCAAGGCGTCGGCCGCCTGTTCGGCCCCGGCGCCTCAACGCGCGACATCGTGCACTACATCCGCGAATGGTTC
>JANLOX010000033.1:0-1922 GCA_031366795.1 Candidatus Eiseniibacteriota bacterium
GGCGAACATCGACACGGTGTTCGTGATGGCCGGGCTCGACAACGACTACAACCCGCGACGCATCGAGCGCTATGTCACAGCCGCGTGGGAGAGCGGAGCGCAGCCGGTGATCGTGCTCAACAAGGCCGACCTCACCGATGACTTGGACGCCATGATCGCCGAGACGGAACTCACCGCCCCCGGCGTGCCCGTGGTGGCGTTGAGCGCGCGCGATGGCGCGGGGCTCGACGCACTCGCGCCTTGGCTCGTGCCGGGCAAGAGCATCGCCCTGCTCGGCATGTCGGGCGTCGGCAAGTCGACGCTCGTCAACGCGCTGTGCGGCGAGGAGCGACAGGCGACCAAGGACGTGCGCGAATGGGACTCGCGCGGGCGTCACACCACGACGCATCGCGAACTGGTGCCGCTGCCGGGGGGCGCGATCCTGATCGACACGCCGGGCATGCGCGTGCTGCAATTGTGGGCGGGCGAGGGCGCCCTCGAGGAGACGTTCCCGGAGATGGATGCGCTGGCCGGGGCGTGCAAGTTTGGCGACTGCAAGCATGTGAGTGAGCCAGGCTGCGCTGTGCTGGCGGCGGTCCAGGACGGCACGTTGGCACCCGAGCGGCTTGCCAGTTGGCGTAAACTCCAACGCGAGCTCAAGTGGCTCGATGGCAAGCAGAACCAGCTGGCCAAGATTCAGGAAACACAGCGCTGGAAGTCGCTGCACAAATCCATGAAGTCGCATCCCAAGCTGCGCGCCCGCGGGGAACGCTGAGTATGGCGCGCGCGGGGGCAACGGCCCTGCTGTTGGGAACATTCGAGCATCGCGTGGCGTGGAGTGAATCAGAATGGCATGACGGCGCCGCACGCGGCGGCGATACGAACCGCGACCAGGGTGAGGAGGGGAGCATGACGAACAACAAAGCGACCGCGATTCTGGCCGGGGGCTGCTTCTGGTGCCTTGAGGCGGTGTTCGAGCGGCTGAATGGTGTCGAGAAGATCGCGTCGGGCTACATCGGCGGCAAGCACCCGAACCCGTCGTATGAAGCGGTGTGCACCGGAGTCACCGGACACGCCGAGGCGGTGGAGGTGACGTTCGATCCCGCGGTGCTGAGCTACCGCGATCTGCTCGAACTGTTCTTCGCCTTCCACGACCCGACCACGCTGAACCGGCAGGGCGGCGATGCGGGAACGCAATACCGCTCGGCGATCTTCCCGCTCGACGACGCGCAGCGCGCCATGGCCGAGGCGGTGATCAAGCAGCTGACCGAGGAGAAGGTGTTCAACGCTCCGATCGTGACCACGATCGAGCTGAAGGCGACGTTCTATGCAGCGGAGACCCACCACCAGGGCTATTACCGCGGTCACCAAAGCCAGCCGTATTGCGCGGCGGTGATTTCGCCCAAGGTGTCGAAGCTGCGCGAGCACTACAAGGACCGGCTGAAGCCGGTGGCGGCAGCGGCGGGGCAGTAGCGGTCCGCGCGAGCTGCGCGCGGGGCGCGGCCGTGCGGCAGCGGCGCGTGGGCGCGGGGCGTGGGGCCGACGCACAGTGGCGTGAACAGGTTATCGCGGCGTCCGGAGGGCAACCTCCCGGGCGCCGCGCTTTTTGTCGGTTATCGCGATATCATGCGCCATGTGGCCCGGCGCCCGCTGAGTGGCGCGGCCGTTCCTGGAGCGCATGTGATCGTCATGAAATTCGGCGGCACGTCGGTCGGCGTGCCCGAGCATTTCGGCAATGCGATACGCCTGGTTCACGACCGCGCGGCGCGTCATCCGATCGTGGTCGTCAGCGCGCTGTCGGGCGTGACGAACCTGCTGGTCGAGTACGCGCGCGATGCGGAATCGCGCGATGCCACCGCACAGCGCATCGAGCAACGTCATCTCGAATTCGCGCGGGCCGTCGAGTTGGACGCAGCCCTGCTCGATGCCGAGCTCGAAGCGTT
>JANLOX010000077.1:0-11488 GCA_031366795.1 Candidatus Eiseniibacteriota bacterium
CATCGAGCGCGAGCTCTGGACGCCCGCGGGCCTGCGCGAAGCTCCCGGAGCGCCCCGCATCGTGCCGCGCTGGATGGGGCATTACCTGAGCGCACTGGTGCGCGCCGAGGGCCGCAGCGATGGCGCGCAGGAACATGCGCGACGCCTCGCGGCAAAGTTCGGCCAGGCGCTCGACGAGCACGCCGCCGGGCAAATGCCCGAGGCGTTCGAGATCGGCGCCGACGCCGCGTTCGATGGCGCGCCGCTGCAGAGCAGCGGGGAGCCCATGGCGCTGGCGGGCACCGCGGAGATGCTGCGGTTCTGGATCGAGGAACTCGACCACGTCGGATCCGAGGCGCCCGCGACGCTGTAGCTGTCGCCGGAGCCAGTGCATCGCGTTCGCAGCCCCGGAATGCGGGACGATGGGATCGCGTTGGCAGCCCCGTGTTTCGCTGTCACCCCTCGTGGTGTCACCGCCACACTTCGCACGGACCACAGATTCATATTCGGCGGCGCCGCTCCCATTCGCGATCGGCACACGCGATCCGCACTGGAGCCGCGCCGTTAGTGGCTGTGATACGTGCGCCGACTCGGCCGCGGAGGCTCGCGCGATCGCTGCGCACCCCCCGGCACGCGCCTTGCCCTGTGTCATCCGTGCGGCTGCCTCCAGACGCGCTTCCGGCGCGCCCCGCCGCCGTGTGCAGAGGGTCTGGTCAGTCCGGACGCCATGGCGGGGGCCGTCGGAGTAAGCCAAGACGGCCACTCCTTGAGCCAGAGTGGCCGTCATTGTTGTGGCGCGCGGGCGCCGCTCAGCGGCTCTTCGCAAGCGCCCTGCTCAGCCGCTCGGCGCGCGTGAGCGAGGCGATATCGCCGTACCACTCGCCATTCGCAGCGCGATCGAGGGCGGCCTGCGCCGACGCCGTGTCGCCCTGGGCGAGCGCGACTTCGGCACCCACCAAGCCTGCGAGCCCGGCGCCCGGATAGAGCCGCTCGAGTGTCGCTGCCGGTTCGCGCGCCAAACCGCTAAGACCGTTTGCGGCGCGCGCGCGCGCCCATCCTGCCAGCACGTAGGGGTTGCTCGGCCACAGGCGCGCGGCACTGGCATAGCTCGAGTCCCACGCGGCGGCGCTGACCGCGTCACCACTGCGCAACCGCTGGAGCAACGCATCGGCGAGGCACTGATGGTTTGCCGCGCGCAGCGGCACGCGCCGGATCGCGGTGCGCGCCGCCTGCTCGGCGCCCTTGAGCAGCGGCCCCGGGTCGGGCCAGCCGTTGGCCCATTGCATCAGCGCCGAGGCGCGAATGCGCGGACCATGGTCATCCCACGGCAGCCGCCGCGTGGCGCGCGCGGCGTCATCGGCGACCGCCGGCCACATGCTTTGCGCCTGCGCCGCGGGCGCTGACGCGGACTCGCGCAATTCAAGCATGGAGGTGGCGATGGCGCGCGAGCCCATCAGTTCGTTCGCCGCGAATCCCGTCATCACGATAGCCGCAGTCACGCCGGCGATCGCGGCGTTACGTGGAACTGCGCGCACCGGCGCGCTCGCCGGGGCACGGCGTTCGCGGCGCTCGCGCTTGGGCGGCGCAGATGCGGGCGCGGGCTCCTCAACAGCCGCGGCCGCATATCCCGCGGCGTTCGCCACATGCGCCGCGAGCAGCGTCGCGATCAACGCACCGGCGATGCCCCAGGCGCCAAACAGCCCCGCCACGACGAGCGCCACGCAGGCGCTCGCGGGCGCCACCGCCTGCGCCGCGGCCTCGCCGCCGCGGCGCAGACCATCGCGCAGCGCCATCGCCAGCGTTCCCGCGACAGCGAGTGCGGCGAGCAGGCCGAGCACCCCACGAGTCGCCATGATCTGCAGCACGATCGAATGCGCGTGTACGGTGACTTCGCCCCACGCGCTCTGCCAGTAGCCGGGCGTCTGGAATTGTTCCGACATCAGGCCAAACGTGTCCGGTCCCCAGCCGAGCAGCGGCCGCGCGCGCCATGCCGCGAGTGCGGCGCGCCAGATCTCGAGGCGGCTGCGGCTCGAGCCGCTCGTGGGCGAGACGAAATCCCGAAGTCGCGATCCAAACGCGCCGCCCCATCCCGAGAGCGCTGCAACCCCGGCCAGGCCCAGCACCACGAGAGCGATCGCGATCCACGCGCCACGCGGCAACGGACGCGAAGACTGCCCGCGCAGGCCGAGCACGATCGCGGTGATGAGTCCCGCGCCCAACGCCAGCCATGCGCCGCGAGAAAAGGTGATCGCCGTCGCCGCCGCGAATACCACGAATGCCGCGAGGTGCAGCACCCGCCGTGACGATTCGGCGCGAGCGCGTGCGACTGCCGCGACGGCGGCGGCGGCGGTGATAACCCCGAGCAGGTTCGGGTGGCCCAACGTACCGAAGGGACGCATGACGCCCGCCAGTTGCGCGCGATCCGCGCTGATCGAGATCACGCCCGTCGCCTGCAGGAATGCCCACACGCTGGCGAGGGCAGCTCCAGCGAACCACACATCGAAGGTGCGCCGCGCATCGGCAGGCTCCCGGCAATCGAGCCGCGCGGCGGCGTAGACGCCCGCGAAAGCGAGCGAGCTCAGCAGGCCTTCATGCTGTTCCTGTTCGCCGAACACGCTGAGCAACGGAGCACTCGAGCACAGCGTGGCGAGACACTCGACGCCGAGCCACGCCATCACCGCGAGATCGAGCGGCGAGCGCAGGCGAGCGCGCAATTCGCCGCCCCGCGCGAGAGCCATCGCCAGCAGCCCGACGCCCGCCACGCGCAGCGCTTCAGCCTTGGCGGTTTCGGAGTACTCGACCATTCGGGCGCCCACGACCACGAGCACTGCGAACAGGGTCAGCCACAGGACGCGACGGGTCACGGCTTGGTCTGTGCCGTGTCCTTGTTGCCGCCGCCGAAGAACCCGCGCAACAGGTCGCCCGCCTTGTGCCGCACGCTGTCCTTCACCGCTTGCTCGAGCCGGGCAGCCGTGCGGCGCAAGCTGTCCGCCGCCATCTGCTGGCGTTCCTGTGCGGCCTGCCGAAGCTCGCCCTCGAGCTTCTGCTGTTGGGCTTGCAGGGCCTGGGACACGCGCCCTTCGACGCGGTCCTTCATGGCTCCGGCGTCCCACGTCACGCGCGGCGACTTCGCCGTGCCCCCGACATGCAGATCGAGCAGCACGTTGCCCTGCGCATCCGACAGCGCGCCCGCCGCCAGCGCCGAACGGGCGCTGATCGCCTGCGTCACCGACTGCGGCAGCGTGGCGCTGACAGCGTAGTCGAGTGCCCCGTCGAAGCCCACCGCACCCGCGATCCGCCATTCGCCGTAGCTGCCGTGGAGCACCACCGGATCGTTTATGACGCGGCCACGCTCCACGTGGAAGGGCAGCTTGGCGTCATCGAAGTGCAGCCGCTCGAGCGCTGGGATCTTGACGACCTTCGCAATCTCGGCGAGCACCGGCCCGGGTCCCAGCTGGCCGCGCAGCATCTGCGCCACGCCAATCGCGGTGAGCGAACGCATCATCTGTTCGAGAGTGGCACCCGAGACCGAGAAATCGAGTGTCGTGTTGAGCGAGCCCTGCAGGAAGTTCTTCGCCGGCGTCCACGTCGAGAGCAAGTCGTTCGCCGACAGGCCGTCGAGCTTCGCCTTGAGCGTCACCGCGGGATTGGCCGGATCGCGCAGGTCGAGTCGCGCGCTGCCGCCCACGTCGCCACCGTAAGCATGCGCCGAGAACGCGGGCGCGTTGATGGTGCCGGGCTCGAGCGTGACCGTCGCACGCACCGCGGCCACGTCGAGCTTCTGGTTGACCAGGCGATCGATCGCGACGCGCCCGCCGCCCGTGGCGTTGAGCACGACCAGCGGTCCGGACTGGGGCGGCAGCACCTCCGCCAGGTCCAATCGTGGCGAGCGGAAGTCGAATTCGACATTCGAGGGCGCCGCGGTCCCGGGCTTGGCCAGCAACGCCAACGGTCGCGTCGCCTTGGCGGACAGCACGAACGAACTGGTGCCGGCCTTGGCGGTCAACCCCTCGACCTGCGCATTGCCGGCGTCGAACGCGATGCGCCCGTTGATGGCCTCGATCGGCTTCGCGATCAGCGGCGAGGCGACGCTCACCTGCGCCAGCGTCGCCGTTCCCCCAAGCACCAGCGTGCCCGGATCCTTGGCGCGGCCACGCCCATTCACGTTGAGCGCGACAGCCCCTTCGAGCTTCGTGTCCTTCGGCGCCATCATCGGCGCCACGACCGCGAGATCGAGATTGCCCTGCACATCGAACACCACCAGCGGATCCTTGAAGCGCACCAGCGACAGGCGGGCCTGCACCGGTTGGCCCTGCACGCGCGCGGTCAGCTTGCCGATCCCTAACGAGTCCGGCGCGAAGCGCGCGGTGAAGTTGAGTGCGTCCACTCCCGCGGGCGCTCCGGGATAGCGGAACGAGGCATCGGCTACGCTCAGCGTACCTTGCACGGTCTTCGCGGCATCGGGGCCAAGACTGCCGCGAATCGCCAGGTCGAAGTCGAGCCGGCCCGAACCCTTCACGCCGTGAAGTGCGGCGGCATCCGCGGCGGCGAGCGCCGACAGCACTTCGCCGAAGTCGATATGTTCGCCGCGCGCGCGCAGGTCGAGGCGCGCCATGGGGCCGGGCTCATCGACGACACCGACGAGCCCGAGTTTGGCGCTTCCCAGTCCCAGGTCGAGCCGCTCGAGCGCCAGCCGCTTACGGCCAGTGTCGAACACGCCCTTGTGCGTAGCGGTGAACGTGAGCTTGGCGAGCGTTCCGTTGAGGTCCGACAGCCGCGCGTCTGTGAGTTTGCCGAAGGCGTAGTGCGACAATTGCGTCGTTCCCGAGGTCGCAAATTGCTTGCCCTGCTGCTGGGTCGACAACGCGATATGCGAATCGATGACCAGCGTGCGTCGCGCGCCCACCTTCATGTCGTCGACCAGCACACGCGCGCGCCGCAGCGAGAGTTCGTCGACGGTGAAGTCCATCGCCGCCTCGGCTGTTTGCGACGGCGGGGCGGCCTTCAAGATATTATCGAGATTCGTGGTGCCATCGCGCTTGAGCACGAGGTGCAGGTTGGGCTCCTCGAGCGTCAGGCGTTTGACCACGACGCGGCGCGACAGCAGCGCGAACACGTCGAGATCGAGTTCGAGCGCCTTGCACTGGAGTGCTGCGCCATTGCCGAAGCCACCGGCCTCCGAGAGCACCAACCCGCTGACGGTCAGCCGCACCGGTGGGAAGAGGCCGAGCCCGGCGCTGGAAAATCGCACCTCGCGGTTCAGGCGCTGCGAGAGTTGAGTCTGGACGAGCGCGCGCACTTTTGCGGGCGGGAACAGAATGGCCAGCGCGCCCCACGCGAGGGCAACCACGGCGACGACAGCGACCACCACGACCAGCAGCCCACGCAGCGGATTTTTTGTCTTCGCAAGAGCGGAATCATTCATGCGCGACATTCTGCCACAGCCACACCCGCGGGCGGCAGGCGGCGGGCGCATCATCGGCCACCGCGCCCCTTTCCACGCGCCACACGGCGCGCCCCTCGTGCGACAGCGCCCGCGCGCATGCTGTAGGCTCCGATGCCTATGAACCCCGCCGAACCCGCAGCCCTCACTGAGCTACTTCGCTCGCGGCTCGTCGCCGTGATCCGCGCCGCCACGCCGGCAGCCGCACTCGCGGCCTCGCATGCCGTCGCCGATGGCGGCCTGACGCTGATCGAGGTCACCTATTCCGTGCCGGATGCGCCGCGGGTGATGCGCGAACTCAGCGCGCGCGAGGGCATCGTCGTGGGCGCAGGAACCGTGCTCACGCGCGACCAGGCGCGGGCGGCGCTCGATGCCGGAGCGCGCTTCATCATCGCGCCGAACTTCTCCGCCGCGGTGGCACAGGAGGCGCTGTCCGCCGGCGTCATGTATTGCCCCGGCGCCTACACCACGACCGAGATCATCACCGCGCGCGATGCGGGCGCGCATGTGCTCAAAGTGTACCCCGTGGGCATCGCGGGCGGGCCAGCCTACATCCAGGTCATCCGCGATCCGCTGCCGGACATTCCCCTGCTCGCCGCGGGCGGCACGAATCTCGACAACGTCCTGCCGTTCCTGAACGCCGGCTGTGTCGGTGTGGGCCTTGGCGCCTCACTGGCGGACCCGAAGCTTGCCGCCGCGGGGGATGTGGCAGAGATCACGCGCCGCGCCCGCGCCTTCGCAGGCATCGTCGCCGCAATACCTCCCGCGCGCGCATGAGCGCGTCGCGTTGGACGTGGTCGAGCGGGCGGCTGCGCCCCTTCGCGGCCGCGATCACGGCTGCGGCCTGCATCCTGTTGGCGTTGGCGGCCGCACCCCAGCGCGCGCATGCCGGCACGGAAGAGTGGTCCACGTTCGATCCTGAGGCGGAGGAACTCGACGACGAGAGCACCATCGACCACATCTTGAACCGCCCGCAGCCACAGTGGCGCGACGCCTGGGAACATTCCTCGCACGCCTTCCGCACCTCGCAGGGCTGCCTCACGGCGGGCGTGTGGTACATCCAATCGGAGCTCAAGC
Organism: Candidatus Eiseniibacteriota bacterium; assembly: GCA_031366795.1. Classification (GTDB taxonomy): domain Bacteria; phylum Eisenbacteria; class RBG-16-71-46; order RBG-16-71-46; family RBG-16-71-46; genus JANLWK01. The sequence continues at coordinate 6,500 of JANLOX010000077.1, forward strand.
TCGACACCCCGCTCGGCAAGCGCGCGGAGTTCGGGCTGTACTACCGCCAGAACGAGACCGACGCCGAATCATTCAACTACGCCGACTTCCAGCTGCGCTACCACACGCGCTGGGGCGCGCCCGGCGGTTGGTTCCGGCCGCTGAAGGACAAGAGCCGCCAGGACTTCGCGCTGACGTGGGCCGCCGGCTCCGACACCTCGGCCGAGCAACTCGAGCTGGCGTTCTCGCTCGAAGACGTGTTCAACAACCTGTGGGCGTTCCGCCAGACGCAGGTTGGCGGGCTGTCCGAGCCCTACAAGCGCCGCCCTTATGAGCCGGGCATCCGCTGGGTGTCGCGCCACGATCACCTGCGCGCGGAAGTGTCGGGGCGCTGGCTGACGCCGAGCCGCAAGCGCGTTATCGACTACAACAAGCCCGATCCCGACCGCGTGGTAACGCTGTGGGGAACACTCGCCGAAGGCTCCCTCGAACTGCGCACGGGTGTGTGGCTGTGGCAGCTCGCCACGGCGAACCAGCAGGCGCGCAGCACCGACGCGCCCCTCGACAACTCAGCGGGGAACGCGCTGAACTTCCGCCGCCGCTGGTCGGCCGAGGCCGCGGTCGGGCGCCCCATCGTCCCGGCGCTCACCGCGGAACTTCGCGTGCTCTACCAGGATCGCGATGCGCGGCGGGATCCGCCGATCGGGCCCACGGAATTCGGCGCGCTCGATCGTGTGGCGATGCTCAGCCTGCATTGGCAGGCGCGGCCCACGCTGGGCGTCAAAGTGGGTGGCATGTTCGACCGGGTCAACGTGGGCGAGCAGGGCCCCTACCGGCCGCACAGCGATGGAACCCGCAACGAATCGCGCGGGTTCGTCGGGTTGGACCTGCGCTTCGGTAATGTGACGTTCTCCGGCTACGAGGGCATCGAACTCGATCCCGAGCGCTACCCGGTATGGCACCACCACGACAAGGGATTCCTGTCGATGCAGGCGAAGTTCTGACCGCGCTCGCCCGCCCCCACATGGCGTTCGCCGCGCGTCGCGCGAAGGCGGAACGCGGTGTTCTTGCCTCATCCACACTTCGGCGGCTATCGTCCTGACCTCGTTGCGCGTCCCGACATTGCGCGGATCGCGCTTAGGCTTTGATTGGAGGCTTTCATGCGCGCGTGTTCCGTGATCGCCCGGCGCCACAAATGGTTGCCCGCCGCGTTCACCGTCGCCGCGGTCACGGCGCTGGCGCTGCTCGTCCTGTGGGGCAGGTCAAGCGCCGAGCCGTTGGGCTCCCACTTTGAATTCACGCAGTTCGGCGGCTTCACGTCGTTCGATCGCGACCGCAACGCCATTTCGTCCTACGACCTCAAGAACGGTTTGTACTTGGGTGGCCGCTTCGGTTGGGAACGCGAGCGGTGGCTGGGCTTCGAACTCGCGGGCGGCTTCACGCCAACCAAGGAGGTGGCACCCTCGGGGCGGGACCTCGACTTTTTCCACACATCGGGCAACCTGATGCTGCGCCCGCTGCGCGCCGCGTGGGGATGGCCTTACGCGTTCCTCGGCGCGGGCTACAGCCACATCAAGGTCTCGGGCGGCCCGCCCAAGATTCGCCAGGGCAACGCGGAGATGGGCGCCGGGCTCCAGTTGTGGCTGAACGACGCCATCGGCGCGCGCATCGAGGCGCGCAACATCATGTGGTTGCCCAAGCACGATCTGGGCAATCCACAAAGCAGTGACTGGGTGCTGGGCGCGGGGCTGACTTTTGCGCTCGGCGGCCGGCCGCGCGACACCGATGGGGACGGCGTGCCGGATCGCCTCGACCTGTGCGCGAACACGCCCCCGGGCGCGAAGGTCGACGCCAAGGGTTGCCCGCTCGATTCGGATGGCGACTCGGTCTATGACGGCCTCGACCAGTGCCCGGGCACACCGAAGGGCGCCGTCGTCGACGCGAAGGGTTGCCCGGTCGATTCCGACGGCGATGGTGTCGCCGACGGCCTCGACCACTGCGCGGGCACCCCGAAGGGCGCGCGCATCGACAGCGTGGGCTGTCCCATCGACTCCGACGGCGATGGCGTGTTCGACGGGCTCGACCAATGCGCGAACACGCCCAAGGGCGCGCATGTCGACGCCTCCGGCTGCCCGATCGACTCGGATGGCGACGGCGTGCCCGACGGCATCGACGTCTGCCCGGATACGCCGAAGAACCTGCGCGCCGATTCCACGGGCTGCCCGATCGAAATCGCCGAGCGAGAAACCGAACTGCTCGACACCGGCATGATCCGTATCGACGACGTGCGGTTCGAGACCGGCAAGGCGGAGTTGCTCGACTCCTCCAAAGTATCGCTCGACATCGTGGGCAAGGTGCTGGTGAAGTGGCCCGAGCTGCAGATCGAGATCGGCGGCCACACGGATTCGCGCGGCTCGGCGAAGCGCAACCAGTTGTTGAGCGAGGCGCGGGTCAAGTCCGTGCTCGACTACCTGTTGCATGCGTTCCCCGAGCTCAAGCCCGGGCAGTACGTCATCAAGGGTTACGGCGCGTCGCGGCCGCTGGTGCCGAACGTCTCGCCCGAGGCGATGGCCCGCAACCGCCGCGTCGAGTTCAAGGTGTTGAACAAGGACGTGCTGCGGCGCGAGATCGAACGGCGCAAGTTGCTGGAGAAGAGCGGTTCGACCAAGTAACAAAGCACCCACAACGACGGGGCGGCTTCCGGTACCGGGGGCCGCCCCGTTGCGCTAGGATCGCAGTCTCCCCCCTTTCGCCCCAGGAGATCCCCCCAATGCCTGCGACGAGTTTCGCACCACCCGACATCGAACAGCTGATCGCGACGCGACGCGACTTCCACGCCCATCCCGAGCTCGCGTTCGAAGAAACGCGCACGGCCGGCATCGTCGCCGAACGGCTCAAGGGACTGGGGCTGACGCCGCGCACCGGCATCGGCCGCACGGGCGTGATCGCCACCATCGAAGGCGCGCGCCCGGGCAAGACCGTCCTGCTGCGCGCCGACATGGATGCGCTGCCGATCCTCGAGGAAAACGAGACGGCGTACCGCTCGCAGAACGCCGGCAAGATGCACGCGTGCGGGCACGACTGCCACACCGCGATCCTGCTCGGCGTGGCGAAGCAGCTGAAGGCGGCAGCCGCGACGATGCCCGGCCGTGCGCGGCTGGTGTTCCAGCCCGCCGAGGAAGTCGGCGGCGGCGCGCGCTCGATGATCACCGACGGCGCGCTCGAGGGGCCACGGCCCGATGCGGCATTCGGCCTGCACGTGTGGCAAGACTTGGAGCTCGGCAAGGTCGGCGTCACCTCGGGCCCGATGATGGCAGCGGTCGATTTGTTCAAGGTCACCGTGACGGGCGTGGGCACTCACGCCGCGATGCCGCAGCTCGGCGTCGATCCCGTCGTCTGCCTCGCGCACATGATCACCGCACTCCAATCGATCGCCAGCCGCGAGGCGGATCCGCTGCAGGCCGTCGTCGTCAGCGTGACGCAGCTGAACGCCGGCTCGGCGTTCAACATCATTCCCGCCAGCGCCACCATGATCGGCACCGTGCGTGTGTTCGATGCCACGCTGTGGGAGCGTCTTCCCGGCCAGTTCGAGCGCATCGTCCAGGGCGTGGCGCAGGCGTTCCGCTGCACCGCGGCGATCACCTACGAGCGCTGCAATGGCCCCACCATCAACGACCCGAAGATGGCCGCGATCGCGCGCGCCGCGGCGATCGAAGTGGTCGGCGAGGCCAACGTCACCGATTCCATCCGCACCATGGGCGGCGAGGATTTCTCGGCGTTCCTGCTCGAAGTGCCGGGCTGCTTCATTGCCATCGGCTCGCGCAACGCATCGCGCGGACTGGTCCACGGCCATCACCATCCGCGCTTCGACGTCGACGAGGATTGCCTCGCCATCGGCGCCGAAGTCCTGCTGCGCACCGCGCAGAAGTTCCTGGCCACCTGAGGCATCCATGAATCGACTGCAGTTCCGGCTGGTGCTGAGCCTTGTATTGTTGACGGGGCTCGCCGCCGCGGCCCATGCGGAATGGCTCCAACCCGACCCCTCGTATCGCGACGCCCAGCAGGACTTGCGCTACGCCGTGCGCGACACCATCGGGCACCCGAATGATGTCGGCCGGCTCGACTCGGTGGGCGTGGCCCTGCTGCGGCTGGCACGCTTCGATGAAGCATCGCGCGTGTTCAACCAGATCGCGGCCATCGATCCAAGCGACGGGGCATCACGCGCCGGGCGCGGCAAGCTGGCGCTGTTCGCCGACCAACCCGCACTCGCCGAAAGCCTGCTCTCAGGTCTGGAAGCGAACGACCCCTCGGCGGCCTCCGACCTGTTCGCCGCGCGTCTGCGCCAGGGCAAGTATGCCGCCGCCGCGGGGATGACGAGCCTCGTCAACCAGGAGGGCCGCCGCGAACTGCTCACTCGCCTGAGCCAACGGGCGCCGTATGAGATCACCGCCGGTCCCGATCATGCGACGGTTCAATTCGCGCGCAGCTATCCCGTCGTGCTCGTCGCCGTGAAGCTCAACGGCCAGCGCGTGCTGATGGCCGTCGACACCGGTGCTTCCGACCTGATCCTCGACGACATGGCGTTCCGTCACCTCAAAGTGTCGCCCGTCGCCGGGCAGAGCGTGGTGTTCTGGAGCGGCTCGCATGTCGCCGTGCGCAACGCGCTGGTGCAGCGGCTCGAGATCGGCGGCTTAAAGCTCGAGAACTGCCCCGCGGGTGTGATGAAGCTCGGCCGCTGGAGCCTCGACGTGAACCCGCAGTCGGAGCGCGTCTCCGGCATCATCGGCCTGAACCTGCTGCGCCGCTTCTCAGCGACGCTCGACTTCGAGAAGTTGAAGCTCGAGCTGCGCCGCCCGGGTACGGCATGGTCCCCGACGGCGGCCACCGTCACGCGGGTGCCGTTCCAGCTGTGGGGCGAAAACGAGCTGACGGTCTACGGCACGATCGGCCAGGGCCGCAAGATGGCGATGGTCGTGCAGACCGGCGTGCCCGGCTGCGGCGTGGGGGCAC
>JANLOX010000093.1:0-8798 GCA_031366795.1 Candidatus Eiseniibacteriota bacterium
GACTTCATCGAGCACCTGTTCATCGCCAACACCCACGCCTACCTGTTGATCCTCACCGACCAGGGCCGCTGCTACTGGCTCAAGGTCCACGAGGTCGAGCAGGCAGGACGCATGGCGAAGGGGAGGCCGCTGGTCAACCACCTCGAGGGCATGAGCCGCGAGGAGCGCGTGCAGGCAGTGGTGGCGGTCAAGCAGTTCGACGACCAGCACTACCTGGTCTGCGCCACGCGCAAGGGCCTGATCAAGAAGACGGTGCTGTCGGCCTACGGCAACCCGCGTCGCGCCGGCATCAACGCCGTGCTGCTCGAGGAAGGGGACGCGTTGATCGACGCCATCCTGACCGACGGCACGCAGGACATCATCCTGGCCAAGAAGAAGGGCCTGGCGATCCGCTTCCACGAGAACGAAGTGCGCGCCATGGGCCGTACGGCGTACGGCGTCAAGGGCGTGGTGCTCGACGACGCGGCCGATGAGGTCGTGAGCATGGTGTCGATCAAGCGCCAGGCGACACTGCTGGCGGTGACCGAGCACGGCTACGGCAAGCGCAGCGACGTGGCGGACTACCGCGTCTCGCACCGCGGCGGCAAGGGCATCATCACCATCAAGACCACCGACCGTAACGGCATGCTCGTGACGGTGAAGGAAGTCGTCGATGGCGACGAACTCATGATCATCACGCGCGCCGGCCAGATGATTCGCATGCCGGTCGGCGGGATCTCGGTGCTCGGCCGCAACACGCAGGGCGTGCGCCTGGTGAACCTCGCTTCACCCGACGGCGAGTTGCTGCCGGACCAGGTGGCCGCGGTGACGCGCGTGGTCAGCGAAGACGATGGCGCCGAAGGAAGTGCTGCTGCTGCTGCGGCCGGTGCTGCCGAACTGTCCGCGATGGACGATGACGGCGGCGAAGCGCACACCGACGCTGACACCGACGGCGACGCCACCGAAGAGTAGTGAGCGCGTCACACGCATCGACCTCGCGCCGGGCAGTGCTTCAACTGCTCGGCGCGACGGCTATCTGGGGCGCCACGTTCGTCGTCATCCGCGACTCCGTGGCGTCGGTCGATCCGGCAGCGCTCGTGCTGGCGCGCTTTTGCCTCGCGGCCCCCGTGTTGTTCGCGTCGGCCCTGCTGCTGCGCCGGCGCTTCACGCGCGCCGTGTGGATCGGCGGGGCGCTGTCGGGTGGCGTGGCGGCGCTGGCGTTCGGGCTCCAAGCGCAGGGACTCACGAGCACCCCGGCGGGCACCTCAGCGTTCTTGACCGCACTCGGCTCGTTGTTCGCGGGGTTCTTCGCCTGGCCGCTGCTCGGCCAGCGCCCCGGCCGCGTGCTCGTGGTGGGCGTCGCCATCGCCGGCGCCGGCGTTGCCCTGCTGACGGGCGTGTACCGGCTCGCGCTTGGGGCGGGCGAAGCGCTCACGATCGCCGGGGCACTGGCGTTCGGCATGCAGGTCGTCGTGCTCGCGCGATTTGCGCCCACTGTCGATCCATTGGCGCTCACCGCGGTGCAGGCGTTGGGCCTCGCGGTCGCCGTGGCGCCCTTCGGCGCGCCGCACCTGAGCGGTGCGATGTTTTCCGCCGCATTGCTGCCGCGGCTCGGCTATCTCGTGATCGGCGGCAGCATCGTGGCGCCGCTGCTCCAGATTTTGGCGCAGCAGCGTTTGAGTGCTGGGCGCACGGGATTGCTGCTGGGGCTCGAGCCGGTGTTCGCCGCGGTGTTCGCGGTGGCGTTTGGCGCCGAACACCCGCCCACCGCGTGGTGGGCGGGTGCCGCACTCATCTTGCTGGCGGTGTGGCTCGTGGAATCACTCGCCTAGCGGGCTTCGTGGCGTAGGTCTCGGCCAGCCAGCGCACGAACCGTGGCGTCACCTCGGGGCGTGAACCGAACGCTGCGGCCCCCGAGCCCAGCGCGATCGAATCGGCGTAACGGCTCGCGCGCGGCGGGCAGGCGCGGAACAGCGTGTCGGCGAACGCGGACTCGCTGCGTCCGGGCACGCTGACCTGCACGTAGGTGGGAAGTTGCGCGCGCTTCGCCGCCGCGATCGTTGCACCGCGATCGACGGGCGAGACCAGCGGATCGAGCAGCACGAGCGCGCGGAAGCGCGCATCTTCGGCGGCGGCGGTCAACGCTTCGGGGACCATGCCGACGACGCCGACGAGCAACACCTGCGTCGTGTCGATGCGCGCCACGTGCGCGAAGGCGTTGAGCGCGTCGTGAACGTCGCGCACCACCCGCGCGCCCAGCGCATCCTGGCGCCCCTTCCACGTATCGGGCAGCGGGAACTCGGGGCCCACCGACCAGCCCGAGCCGCGCGGGTCGAGCACGAACACCGAGAAGCCGCTCTTGCGCAACGCCACGGTGAGGCTGTCGTAATCCTGCAGGTCGTCGCCGAGACTACCCAGCACGAGGGCGGCCCTGGGCAGTCGCTTCTTCGATGTGCTGTCCGCGAAGATCGCCCCGCCGATCAGCGAGCCGTCGCCGGCCTTCAAGCGCACGCGGCGGCCGCGCAGCCGGTTGAGCATTTCGCTCTCGAGGTCATCGCGATCCTGCTGTTCGGTCATGGTGCGCTGGCGCACGCGGGCATTCGGGCCCAGCAATTTGTCGACCCGGCCGAGCAGCGTCGCGATTTCTGGATCCTGGCCGCGCGCCATCGAGTTGAGTGTGAGCAGGTAAGGGAGCGCCTTGCCGTCGTTGTTCATCTCGATGTAGGTGCGAGCGTAGCGGTAGCACCACGTCGGATCCTTGCCGAGCCGTCCCTCCAGCGGGGCCAGCAGGTCGAGCCCGGTCTTGGGATGGCCGGCGAGCACGTTCGCCCAGCCGAGCCGCGCGGGGTCCACGAGGGTGGGCGCCGAGCCCGGTTCCTGGTCGACCGCGGGCAGTGTGCCCAGGGCCGCGATCGCTTCGGCGGCATCGCCGTCGTTGCGCCGCCGCAGCAGCGCGTCCACCAGCGCCGTGATGGCAAGCGGAACCTGTGCCGTCATGGTGGCGCGGCGGTAGTTGGCAATCGCGCTGTCCGGCTGCGCTGCGCGCTCGAAGCTCATCGCGCGGTAATACAGCGCCATCGCCGCGGCGCGCGCATTGGGCGCGTGCGTCGAGTAGGCGAGCAGCCGCTTGCGGAGCGAATCGCGCGAGGCGGTCGAGAGCAGCACCGCGTCGAGGCCCTCGCCGCGGGCCGGCGTGGCGGCCTGAACGGTGGCTGCCAAACTGAGCATCAGGATCAAGGACAGGAACAATCTCATGCGGACTCCGCGGACGAAGGATGGCGAACCGTTTCGAGGAACACGCGTTCCAGCACGGAAGGCTCGGTGCTGGCTGCTCCCCACTCGGAACGCTCAAGGGTGCGAACGATACGACCACGATGCAGCAGGACGAGGGAATCACAAAGCCGCTCGAGTTCGGCCGCGACGTGGCTGGTGAACAGCACGGCGGTGCCGTGAGCCGCCAGCGCGCGCAATTCCTCGCGCGCTGCCAACGAGGCCTCGAGGTCGAACCCTTCGAGCGCTTCGTCGCACAACAGGACGCGGGGGTGATGCAGCACGGCCGCGATGAACGACAGCTTCTTGCGCATGCCGTGCGAGTAGCGCTCGACCGGCTCACCGGCGCGCTCGAGCAATCCCAGCCGCTCGAGCAGGCGCCGCGCGTTGCGCTCGGCCTCGGTGGGGTCGAGACCGCGGATGCCGGTGAGGAACGACAGGTACTCGAACGCCGAAAGCTCTTCGTAGAAACTCGGCTCCTCGGCCATGTAACCGAGCTCGCGTCGTGCGGCGATGGGCTCCGCCGTGAGGTCGTGCCCGGCGATGTGCACCGCGCCCGCGTCGGCCGTCTGCAGTCCCGCGCACACGCGCATCAGCGTGCTTTTTCCCGCGCCGTTGGCGCCGAGCAGGCCGCGGATGCGGCCCGCTTCGACCTCGAACGACACGTCGTCCAAGGCAACGCGCGCGCCGTAGCGATGCGACATGTTCGCAACGGTGATCACGTGGGCTCCTCGAGTTGCCACCAACGGGGCAGGCGGCGCGCCGTGTGGATCACGGAGCCGAGCAACACCACCCAGCCGAGCAGCGGGATCATCATGCTGCATACCAACGCCAGCACTAGCGCCAGACCCATCAATCGCAGGGCCGGCTTGTGCTGCGGGTAGAGCGTGAGCTGCAGGTTGATCGCGAGCGCTGCGATCGCCACGCCTGAGAGCCCCAGCCACACCAGCGAAACCTGGAGCAGCGCTGAAGCGTGGTCGGATGCAAGCGTGTGCGCGGCCACCAGCAGGAGCGTGGCGCCCGCGCCCCACGCCATGCGCGACTGCCACAACGCGCGCGGGCCTACGGGCAACGCGCGCAGCACGCTGAAGGGATCGCGGCTGCCGAGCACGATCAACCACTCGCCGCACGCGGCGGCGGAGAGCAGCGCGATGACGAATGCCCCGGCGCGTAACGCCGGCGCGTTCCACACCGCCACCGACAGCACGCTCAGCGCCAACGCCGGCAGCATGGCGAGGCGCGCTTCGCGGGAGCGTCGCGCGATCCAGCAGTCCTTGGTGAACAGTGCCGCGAACTGGGAACGTCGCCGCCACGATCCGGTGCGCGCTCTGGCCCGGGCGGGCGATGGCGAGCGCACCATCCAGGCGCGGGAAAGCAGGGCGCGCAACGCGGACTCTGAATCGGCGGGCGATGCGTGTGCGCCACGCGCGCCGATTGAGGCGATCGAGCGCGCCACGATGGCGCCAATGCGACAGCACGCCACCCATGCGATAGGGAACGCCAGCGCGCCCGCGACGACGAACAGCGTGGGCGCGATGCGCACGGCGGCCACGCAGGCGGCGGCGGCGAACAGGAAGGCGGCGCGCAGCGGCAACTCGGCTTCCCACACTTGATGTTTCAACGTCGCGGCAGCGGGCAGCGGCAACGTCAGCCACGCCGGGCCATCGGGAGCCCCACGCAGCCGCTGGTGGAGGCGCAGCGTTGTTCCGGCACCACCCACGAGCAGCAGGCACGCGAGCGTTCCCAGCAACAGCAGGCCCACATTGCGGCTGCCGTGGGTGAATGCGAATTCGCCGTAGAACACGCGCAGCTGCCAGAACACGAAGGCGGCGAGCCCGAGGGCGATGACGGCGAGCTCGAGGCGCAGCCGGGAGTCGAGGCGCGCCCAGCGTCGCCGCAGCAAGTCGCGGCGGAGGCGGGCCAGTCCCGGGGTTGAAGGGTGGGTCATGTGGCTAAATCGTACCGTAAACCTCCCTGTCCCTGCACTTGGAGCGCGAGCCCCGCAATGGCACCATCGCGCCCCATGGCCCACGCCCCCGTTGTCGTCACCTCCGCCCGCTACCAGTGCGATATCGGCCCCCACGTCTTCCCCGTGGGCAAGTATGGCTTGATCCTCAAGCGCCTGCTGGCCGAGGGCGCCGTGACACCGGCCGACGTGCTCGAGCCGGCGCTGCCCTCGCGCGAGGATCTGGCCCTGGTCCACATCTCCGCCTATCTCGATGACCTGGAGCAGCTCAACTACGGGCCGCGCACCTGGCCCTCGGAGCTGCCGCTGACCCGCGACATCGCGACGGCCTACGCGCTGGCCGCCGGCGGTACCACGCTGGCCGCGCGCCATGCGTTGGACTGTCTCGCGACGGTTCATCTGGGCGGCGGCTTCCACCACGCCTTCGCCGAGCACGCGGAGGGGTTCTGCTATGTGAACGATCTCGCCGTCGCGATCCGGGTGTTGCAGCGCGAGAAACTCATCGGGCGCGCGGCGGTCGTCGATCTCGACGTGCACCAGGGCAACGGCACCGCGCACATCTTCGAGCATGACGATTCGGTGTTCACGCTGTCGATTCACCAGGAGGCGAACTATCCCTCTCCCAAGATGACCAGCAATCTCGATATCGGCCTCGCCGATGGCGTCGAGGACACCGAGTACTTGCACCGGCTCGACGAAGCGCTCGAGGCGGTGTGGAACTCGAAGCCAGAGCTCGTGCTCTACCAGGCGGGCGCGGACCCCTATCGCGATGACCAACTCGGGGGCCTGTCGCTGACCGTCGACGGGCTCGAGGCGCGCGACCGCCGCGTGCTCGAAGGCTGCGCGCGGCGCGGCATCCCATCGGTCGTCACACTCGGCGGCGGCTATGCGCGTCGCGTCGAAGATACCGTCGAGATCCACACGCGCACCGCGCGGGTGGCCATCGGCCTGTCGCTCAACCGGGAGGCACGCGCGTGATTCGCTGCTGGATTGGTGGGGAAGGCGAGGCGCGCGAAGCGCCCGCGGCGGAGGCCGTCGCGGCGGCGGTGAGTGGCGCGCACGTGTGGCTGGATCTCGAGGCGATGGACGAACCGTCGGTGGCGGAGTTGCTCAAGCCGCTGGCGATCCACCAGCTCGTGATCGAGGACATGGTCACGGAAGTGAACCGCCCGAAGGTCGACAACTACGGCGAGTATATCTATGTCGTGCTGCACTCAGCGCGCTGGGAGGATGAGCGGCCCAGCCTGAAAGAGCTCGATATCGTGGTGGGGAAGAACTACATCATCACCTACCACGACTGCCCCACGCGCTCGATCGACGCGGCGCACGCTGCGATCGCCCGGCGGCCGACGCTGCTGTGCGACGGTCCCGCCGAGATGCTGCACTTCATCCTCGACGTGCTGGTCGACAATTACCTGCCGATCATGGAAAAGGTCGCCGGCGACATCGATGTGCTCGAGGACCGCGTGTTCGACCCCAAACAGCCACCGGATCACCAGTCGATCATCCGGCTCAAGCGCGGCATGTCGGCGATGCGCCGCATTGTCGGGCCGCAGCGCGACACCGTACTGGCGCTCACCCGTGATGAGTTCCGCCCCATCCCCGCAGCCATGCGCCCGTATCTACGCGATGTCTACGACCGGTTGGCGCGCGTCAACGACCTGCTGGACTCGTATCGGGACGAGATCGCGACGGTGCTCGAGCTCCACGTCACCATGGTGTCGAACCGGCTCAACGAAGTGATCAAGCGGCTTACGGTGATCGCGACGATCGGGCTGCCGCTGACCGTGGTGACCAGTTACTACGGCATGAACTTCGACTTTCCCGAGTACAAGATCGTGAATCCGCACTGGTTCTCGCTGGGATTGTTGATCGTGAGCGCCGTGGGGACGCTGTGGTACCTGCGCAAGCGCGGCTGGGGATAGAGCGCCATACGACAATGCGCTGAGCCGCAACATTGCAGAAAGGAATGGAGGGAGGGGTCCCATCCGTTCTGTACTCGCACTGACGCACCGGGGGGCATCGCCTTGGGCCGGCGACTCGTGCGCTTCGCAGCTCCGTTCCCGAAAACCCTTCCCGTCACCCTCGGCGCACCTCGCTCAGGCCACCGAAACGTGCGATCCAGGCAATCTGCGTGCAGCGTACGCAGACCCGGTTCTGGTCTGGAAGCTCCCTGCCAAGGAGTTCTTCCCGCCCAGCTGCATGAGAGTAAGTGTTCGCCCGTTCGCGCGGCGTGTCAATAGAATGTTGACGGCCGCCGCGCGACGAACGAATTCGCAGCGACTTGCGGCGATCGAATCACGCTCGCAGGCCGCAGCTCTTGCTGCGGCAGGGCTAGGACTTCTTCACGCTCTTGCTCGCGGGCTTCGCAGGCTTCGGCTTCACCGGTGTCGTCGGCCGCGCATCCACGGGAATTGTACCCGGTGTCGGCTGTCCCGTTGCAGCACCCAGCACTTCGAGCGAGAGATCGTCGAAGTACGCGTGCCCGACGACGGGCGCGGTGTATTCGATCCACGCCCACACCGCGTAGGTGTCTTCCGGCGCGTCGGCCTCGACCAGCAGCTTCGTCCAGTCCTTGTTGCCGAATACACTCTGCGGCGTGCTCTCGCGCAGGAAACCGCTGCGCGTGTGGAAGAACAGGTGCATGAAGATGGCGCTGCCAAGGCTGTCCGCTTTGGCGTAGCCGCTCAGGCGCAACCGCTTGCCGGCCAGCGCGCGGTTGCAGAACACCTGCGCCACGCCCGTGCGGCCAGACACCAGCCCCGCCTCGCAGTGAAAGTGCATGCAGGCCTTGCCCGTGTGCGACAGCGTGGTGTCACGCGCCGCGAGGAAGTCGGGGAAGGACGGCGTCGACAACTCCCAGCCGAGGGAATGGCCTTCGAAGCCGGGATCGGACAGCATGTTGGTGCGCAGCGGCGGGACAACCGCTGCCGCGGCGGGCTCGAGCGTCAGTGAGGCGTCGTCGAACAGCACCTGGCCCGTGCCGAACAGCCCCAGCCGCACGGTGATGATGTTGGTCGAAGGCGCCAGGTAGACGCGCAGGGTGCGCTGCACCCACGCCGTCTCGGTATCGTCAAAGGCCTGGCGCTGCCACCCTAAGTCGGTGATGGGGTCGTTCACCGCGGCCAGCCCGAGCTTTCGCCCGGCGGCGGTGCGGTCGATCTTCCACTCGCGCGCCATCTTGCCCACGGAGTCACGGAACGCTTGCAGGCAGACATAGCCGCGACCATCGACCCCGTTGTTCTTGGTCCAGATGGTGAAGACCATGTCCTTGCCCCACATGTCGGGAGTGACATCGAGGGTCTGGCTCCAGTTGTGCCACAACAGCAAGGAGGCGCTGGCATTGGCCACGCTGATGCCGAACTGCCCGGTGTGCGCGCTGTAGCCGTCGCGGCCGAAGAACACCATCTCGGTGTTGCCGCGCGAGGTGTCCCATGCCGCGGGCATCCACTCGTGATCCGGAAGCGGTGCCTCGAAGCCGGGGTTCGCAAGCAGGTTCTGCGCTTCGGCGCGAGCAGCGGGCGCCAGCGTAACGGCCGCCAGCAGCGACAACCCCAAACCCCAGACCAGGCACACAATGGAC
>JANLOX010000120.1:0-1707 GCA_031366795.1 Candidatus Eiseniibacteriota bacterium
TCCTTCTCTGGGCCAAGGAACAGCTCTTCTTAGCTTTGGAGTCGGGTGTGTTATTTGACGAGGGAATAAAAAATAGCTGTCAGATCGCGTTGAGGGTTACGCCACTCGAAGTTTCATAACCACATCGAACCGACACCGGCAAAAAGACATCGGCCATTCCCACACGCGCCCGGCTGGTTGCACTCCACCCGAGCGCGATGGCAATCAGGAGATTGACTGAGGCATCTTCTAATCTGTCACGCTATTCGTTGCTCTCTGCGCTGGTTCACTTCTACTGTGACATGCACCAGTTCTTCATGAATGCTTAGTTGTCGCCTGAAGTAATCCGGCTCAACGGCATCGGTGACGGCAAGTGACAACATGCAGGCATACTTACCTTTGCCGACGCGCCAGACATGCAAATCGGTGATTTCAGCTTTAACCGGGCTTGCCGCGATGACTTCGTGGATTTCAGCCACCACGGGTGCATCCATCTCGGCATCGAGCAGTACACGCCCGGTGTCGCGCAATAACCCATACGCCCAAACTGCAACCAATCCGGCACCAACAATACCCATGACCGGGTCGAGCCAGTTTGCCCCCCACAGCTTGCCGCCACATAGCGCCACAATCGCGAGTACCGATGTAGCCGCATCGGCCACAACATGCACATAGGCCGAACGCAGATTCAGGTCGTGATGGTGATTGTCGTGGCCGTGATGATGAGCATGGCCGTCTTTGAGCAGCCACGCGCAGACAAGATTGACCAAGAGGCCGATTACAGCGATAGCGATAGCCTGATCGTAGTGGATGGGGATTGGTGAGATCAGGCGCTCAGCGGACTGATAGAGCATCAGTCCGGCTACGCCCACGAGGAAAACCGCGCTGGTATAGCCTCCCAGCACCTCGATTTTCCACGTACCGAAAGCAAACCGTTTACCGTGGGCAAAGCGTCGAGCCGCGCCATAGGCTAACACCGAAAGACCAAGCGCCAAGGCGTGCGAACTCATGTGCCAGCCGTCGGCCAGCAACGCCATTGAGTTATACATCCACCCGCCGAAGATCTCGGCCACCATCATCAAGGCCGTTAGTACGACGACCCAGCGGGTGTTTCTCTCGGCCAGCGGGTTGCCCTCATCAAAGACGTGAGAGTGTCGCTTTGCGGAGGATTGCATTTGATCGTGACCTTTGATAAAATGAAGTATACTATACCCCAGTATAGACGCCATGCCTCATACGATCAAGTCCAAGAAACAACTGCTGACCCGCGTGCGCCGCATCAAGGGGCAGGCCGAGGCCTTGGAAAAGGTGCTCGTACAAGAAACGGAGTGCGCGGCGGTTCTTCAACAGATCGCCGCGATCCGGGGCGCGGTCAACGGACTGATGGCCGAGGTGCTGCAGGGGCATCTCCGCGAGCACCTTGGTGCGAATAACATTTCCCCGCAACAGCGGAGGGATGATTTGGAGCAGGTGCTGGCCGTGCTACGGTCCTACCTGAAGTAATAGTGAACGACGTGCAGATCGGGGTGATACGATTCCAGAAGGTTGTGCTGGGGGGGCTCGTACTCGTGTGGCTCCTGATGGGCGGATTGGCGCTCGCGGAACAAATGAACTTCGTGAGCGAAACAGGCTCACACGATGAAGACGCGCTTGATAGCCTTCAACTAGCGGTCAAATCCGAACAGGTCGAAGATCATGCAGGGCCAATCCCCACTAACCCGCTCCAGT
>JANLOX010000148.1:0-5865 GCA_031366795.1 Candidatus Eiseniibacteriota bacterium
GTCGGGCACGAATTCCGGCACGGACTACCGGCTGTTCGATGCGAATTTCAATCTCGTCACGGGCGCCTACCTCGGCGCGTACTTCAACAGCCAGCTCGATGCGATCGAGTTCGGCATCACGCGCCAGACGCTGATCGACCACGGCTGGAACGGCACCCAGCCGCTGGCGTTCCAGGTGTTCACGACCAAGCCCAACTTCGAGACCAACTGTTCGGGCGGCGGCCTCTCGAGCGACCTGTTGGACGCGGTGCCCGAGGACGATCGCGGCTGCTCGGACGGCGTGCTGAACGGCGCGATTCTCTCGACGGACACCGCGGGGCTCGTCTACTACGCGGCGATTGCGCACGGCAATCAATCGGTGAATCGCGCGGGCGAGATCGGCGCGCACATCTACGATTCACAGGCGAACACCGGCATCAGCGGGGGCACCGGGTTCTTGCGCACGCTCGACACCCATCGCATCTTCGGCGTGCCGCTGAATATCCACCCGAGCGGCACGCTGACGGTCGCCTGCCAGTGGGCGCACAAGCCCGGCGGCGCCAGCGACCCGCAGGATGGACCGAGCTTCGTCAATGAAGTGCGCCAGTTCGTGGACGCGAACCAATCCGACCGCCCGGGCTCGCTGATCGGTGGGGTGTTCGCCGAGCACATCATGCCGTACTTCGAAGGCCCGGTGAACGCCGCCTCGCTCGCCTTGACCGACAGCATCAATCAGGTCGCCTACGGTATCTCGGCGGCGGCCGCCAAGGTGATGCATGTGCCCGAGCGCGTCATCCGCTCAACCGAGACGGGCCTGAGCCCGCTCAACGGCCACACCTTCGCGGACATCGCCGCCAGCCCTTACACCGCCACCTACCTGGATGAGATCACGCACCTGCACAAGTTGTTCTATGCCGGTGAAAGCTGCTCCCCTGACGCCGGCTACCGCCACAAGGTGCACAAGATCAATGGCGTCTATTGCTTCATGATCAACGACCGCGAAGACCAGGAGAAGTTCGGCAACGACGACGGCGGCATGCTGAAGGATGCGCGCTTGAGCCTGCTCCAGAAGGCGCTTTATGGGAACTCGTCCGAGATCGTCACCGTGTTCGACGACTGGGAAGCCTACGCCGGCAAGTCGTTCGACCCCGTGAGCGGCAACAGCGTGCCGAACAACAACCCAAACCAGTACAACACCACCATCCGCTGGGCCGCGAACCATCCGTGGATCAAGATCGCCAACTTGAAAGATGTGCTCGCATTGGCGCTGGCGAGCCCCGCCGCCTTCGTGATCGACCACGGCATGCGCTTCGACCTGCCACTGTCGAACTACGAGTGGCTGCTCCACGCGACCGAGGACTCCTACGACAACTGGTACTACGACCAGAGCAACAACGTTGCGGGCAACGAGGAGGACTTCTACCACCTGGTACCCGTCATCACCGGCTCGCAGGGCGACTATCACTCGCGCGGTGTGACTCCGGCCTCCGACGGCCCGCCGCTGCCGAGCGGCCGCATCCTCGGTGACCTCAATACGCCCGGCTCGTTGCTCTACGAATCGTGGAGCGCCTTGCAGGCGGCGCCGGCGGGACGGCTAAGGCAGTTGGGGATCGCGAGCTACCTGTCGATGATCTTCGAGACCGCGTGGCACGAGGAGAACGAACTCGATTATTCCAACATCTGTTATGGCGCCTGGAACTTCCCCGACCTGAGCTGGGACGGCGTCAACACTTGGGCGCTGCGGCTGCAGAACCATGCGCGCCAGGCCGGTCTCTACGCCGCGGCGGCCGCGTGGGCGGATAGCGCCAAGCGGCATGTGCTGCCGGGCGTGGCCGTCACGCAGGTGCGCGATCTCGACTTCGACGGCGAGTCCGAATACGTACTACGCAACGATCGCGTGTTCGCCGTGTTCGAGCGCTACGGCGGCCGCTGCGTGCTCGCGTGCGCGTTCGATGCGCTGTCGAACGAGGCGCAGGTCATTGTGGGAGCACCGCTGACCAACCCGTCATCGCCCGGCGAAGAAGAGCAGACCGGCTCCGCCGCCAATCGTTGCTCCGCGTTCAAGGACATGAACTCGGGTGGCTACGCGGACGCCGTCTATAGCGCGGTGCCCGTGGCAAACGGCTGGCAGTTCACGAGCCCCGATTTGAAGATCGTGAAGTCGATCACGCTCGGCGCTTACTCGTACACGCTGAATGCCGCGTACAACGAGTCGGTCGCGGGGCCGCTGTACGTTCGGCTTGGCTTATCGCCGAACGCAACGGACCTGATGTTCCACGGGCAGGATCACCTGACCGGCACGCTCGATGGTGCCGCGTCCAAGTACACGCTGCTCAACAGCGCCGGGGGCGGCGCTGTCGTGCGATTCATTGGGCTGGCGTGGAGCGCTTCCCCGTCTGACGAGAACTCGCTGCGCCGCAACCTCGCCCTCACTGAGCAGGTCGAAGTCTCGGGCGATGGCGCATTCCAGCTCGCGCTGGATCTCGTGCCCGCTGCGCAGGTCGTGGGCGTCCCCGTCGCATCGCAGCCGCTGCGCTTCGCGGTAACCGGACCCACACCGTCGCCGTCACGTGACTCCGCGCGTCTGGCGATCATGCTGCCCGAGTCGCGCAACGTGGCGTGGGACGTGGTCGACTTGAGCGGGCGGCGTGTTGTTGCTGGCACGCTCGGTCGGATGGCGGCCGGCATCGCGCAGATTCGCTTGGCGCCCATTGATGATCGCGGGCAGGCGTTGGCGCCCGGTGTGTATTTGGTGCGCGTGATCGCAGGCAGCGAACATGCGACGGCGCGATGGGTGGTCGTCGAGTAGCGAATGGGTGGGCGTTTCACGACTTGCCCCGGGGCAAGTTCATGTTTTACGTGAAGGTGCGCTCGCCGAACTCGAACGCGTCCCAGTACGCACAGTGTTAAGTGACCTTAACGGAGCTCGTCCCAGGACGAGTACTGTTGAGTGAACTCAACTCGCGACTGTGCGGCGCGGACACCTGCGCACTGTTCGAGGCCGCGCGAACTGTCCCCGCGGACACCTGCGCGCGTGACCTTACGCGGCGCGACGCTTCTTGTGACGAATCTCGCGGGCGATGTCGTCGGTCGTTGCGCCCGACGCGAACAGCGCACGAAAAAGCAGATCCAGCGTCGCGCCTCGTACTCCGGACTCGAGCTTGGCGACTCGTGACTGGCTGGACCCCAACTTGATCGCAAGCGCTTCCTGGGTGAGACGCCCGCGGACGCGGTAGCGCTTGAGGACCTGGCCAAGGATTAGCTTCATCTCGACGAGCTCTACTTCCTCCGGTGAAAGTCCGAGGAACTCCCCAGAGGAGCCGACCTTCCAGCCGGCGGCTTCGAGACGCTTTTTCTTCGTAGAGTTCACGAGTCTGTTCCCTGAATTGAATGATGTGGAGTGGAGCCGAGCTGGCCCCCTTTTCGGTTTTACTCCTGAAAATATCAGGTTATGCCTGATCAGACATGTAATCAAGGGCGAATATTGTCTACGAGCTGCGGCGCGTAAATGGGCCGTGTTTCACCGTATGTTTGCGCCAACGCGGGGCCGCTCAGCTGCCGATAACCTCCTCGTAGGCCACCCGTGACGCCTCCCCCGGAGTCAGTGAATGCCCAAGGTCCTAAGCCGTGTGTGGTTGCCTACCCTTTTGTTTGTGGGCATTCCACTCTGGTTGGAGGGTGTTGGTCGGGTAGGTCAGCCGGAGGGTTTCCTTGTTCCCGGCTGGTACACCCTTCCGCTGATAGCCCTCCTTGTCACGCCACTCGCGTGGTGGCGCCTTGCGTGTCGCGGCCCGCACATGGCGAGACAGGGAGCTTGGGCGGGCACGGTCATTGCGGTGATATTGTGTTTGGCCCCGACGGTCTACCTCGTTGTTTCCACCGCGGAGAGTGGCCCGGGCGACGGATTCGTGCTGCTGGCGATCGCGTCAATCACGATGGCCTGGGGTGTAGCGCTCCCCGCTGGCGGCGCGATGGGGGCGTTGCTCGGTTGGTTGCAACGAGCTCAGGCGCGGCACGCTACCTCTACGGAACGGGCTGCCATTGACGCCCAAGCCCTGGAGGTTGAGCCCACCGTTCGGCCAGCGCATCGATCCCCACTCCAGCAGTGGCTGGACCGCGGAACACGGCGTCAGGTCTTGCGTGTTACTGGACTCTTGTCGACCCTTCCGCTGCTCCTGGTCGCCGCCATCCTGTTCATCTGCATCCGCTGGAAACAATCCGAAATCCGCGTCGAAGTTGCGCGAGCCACATCGCCGAATGGCAAGTGGACGGCCGTCAGCTCCCACTACGGATATCCGTGGGGCGGATCGCACCACTTCGACGTACGAATCAACCCCGCGAACCAAGACCAGGCTGCGGGCGCCGTCGTTTGGGAATCGGACAGAGTCCCGGTCAGCCGGTTTCAGTGGTGCGGTTCTGACTCCGTAGTCGTCAGCGTCGATGTCCACCACGATGAATTTGCCGCTGGGCTCATTCGCACGATCCAAACACACGAGGTGCACGGCATCGTCGCGCGAACCGAAGTGAAGCTGGATCCGCCGTTCCTGATGGTCAGCAACCCGACCAAGCCTGACGATCTTGTCGTGGGGAGCGGCGACATCCATCTGAATGCGCACAGGGTCAAAGATGGCGACTCAACGATCATCAGCGCCACGATCCACAATCTCGGGCTGAGGCCCGCGCTGGGCGTTCGCGTGGAGATCTCGGACGACCGACTCGGGATAGCTATTGGCAAACAGACCATCGACATTGCGGCCGGCGGCGCGAGAACAATCGAGATCCCCTGGCGCGCGTCGGAGCCGGATACTCATTCGATCGCGGTTCGCGTGAGCCCGTACATCTTTCCTGAGGAGGCCAGCTATACCAACAACTACGCGGTGCTGACGGTGGTCCTGGGGAGAGAAATGAGTCCGGACTCGCTCGTGGACGGCAGGTAGGCAATCGCGCGAGTCCAATTCGCTCGGGAACGCGCAAGTCTCGTGCTCGTCCCTGAACGCGCAGAGTTTAGCGAGCTTAACGGAACACGCTCCAGGACGTGCAGAGTTGAGTGAACTCAACTCGCGACGGCGCCGCGCCGACACCCGCGATTCGAGGGCGTTCCTGAACCCGCAGAGTTAAGCGACCTTAACGGAGCTCGTTCCATGACGACTACTGTTGAGTAGACTCAACTCGTGACGCCGCCAACTCTCCTGCGGACACCTCACCTCACCGCGCCAACGCCACCCTCTTCACCAAGCGCTCCCCATCCACGCTCAATCGCGCGAAGTACAGCCCCGCGGGGCTCGGCAGGCCGCTCGCGTCGCGGCCGTCCCATTGCACGGTGCGGACGCCGGCATCGAGCGATTCCGCTTCGAGCAACCGCACGCGACGGCCCGTCACGTCCACGATCTCCAACCGCACTTCGCTGCGCACCGGCAGCGTGAAGCGCAAGGCGACCGCGCCAACGAATGGATTCGGCGCCGCAGCGAGCTCGAGCGTTCCGCGCCGCGCCGGCCCCGCCGCGACGTCCGTCGTCAGGACCGCGCGCGCGATGCGAATGACCTGCGGGGACGCGGCGTCGGCGACATACAGCGCGCCGTCCGGGCCGAACGCGATGCATTGCGGCCCCTTCAATCCCGCGAACCCGGTCGCGAACACGCTGATGGCACCGGCCGAAGTGATCTGCAGGATGCGCTTGTTGATCAGGTCCGCCGCAAACAAATTCCCGCCGAATGTACCGCCCGGATCGAACGCCAGCGCGGTCACGCCATTGAGCATTGCGGCGTTCAACACGAACGTGGAGACAACACCGGCGCTCGTCACGCGGCAGATTCGCCCCGCGCCATCGGCGCTGCCGCCGATCGAGGTGAGGTTCGCGTCGGAGACGAACAGGTCACTCCCCCACGC
>JANLOX010000202.1:0-21031 GCA_031366795.1 Candidatus Eiseniibacteriota bacterium
GATTGAAGACCCCATCCATCTCGAAGCAGGTAGCGTGATCTTGCTGTGCACCGACGGCCTCACGAACATGATCGAGGATCACGAGCTGCAGGAGATCCTCTCGAGCGAGCCGCCCGCCGAGGCCGCCGAGACGCTGATCGAACTCGCCCGCGAACGCGGTGGCCCTGACAACATCACGGTCGTCGTGGCGCGGCTCGATGCGGGTTCAGCGGCCGCATAGCACAGTCTTAAGAGCGCGACGCACGTGACCTGATGATCGCGTGAGTCCCAACGACAAGGGCTGCCGGGGCACATGTCCTTTACGCCAAGGACATGGACCGTGTCGCGGCGTTCTACTCCGCGGTGCTCGGCGTAGAGACCCCGCCGCGTGACGATGAGCATGTCATGCTCGAGTCGCCCGCGTTTCAGCTGGCCGTGCTGCGGATGCCCAGTCATATCGCCGCGACGATCGAGATCGAGAAGCCTCCGTTGCGGCGGGCGGACGTTGCGATCAAGCTGGTGTTCTTCGTCCCAAGTATCGCAGGGGCGCGCGCTTCTGCCGAGGCGAGCGGGGGCGCCCCCAACGCCCTGCGCTCGGCCCCGCTGGTCACCCGGCCGAGGGACCCGGTACTCGGTGGTCCCCGGCGGCATCGCGGCGGTACACTTCCGTTCGATCCAACCATCGTTCAACAAACCGTTGCTGATCGTGGACGACACGCGGCGCGCAATGGGCAGGACATCGCGAGCGGCATCGACCTGTTCACGGAGGAAGCGCGCGAAGGCTCGCAGCGCAGCAAGTTCGTGATCTTTCGCTGAAGTCATGGCGCGATGGACGCGTTGCGCCAGTAGCCCACCCAACTCCATAGCGGCACGAGCATCGGCGCCGCCATCATGCCGCCGCCGAAGCCGATCATCCGCTTCGTCACCATGTTTGCGGGGACGATGGGTGTGTTCCGCAGCGCGGCGTAGTCGATGCGTAGTCGCGATCGCGCGGCGAGAGCCGCGATGGCCTGCGCCAGCGCGTCGGCGCGCTTCGCGGCGGTCGCCCTGCCGAGGGCATTCCTGATCAGTGGCGCGGCAGCGTCCGCGGAATCGGGCCGCACTCGCCGCGCGAGCACGCGGAACACCGAGTAGCCCTCGGGCAGGGGTACGGGTCCGATCAGCGTGTCGCCGGCTGACAGCAGTGCGGTCATGCCGAGGCGGGGATGCGCCGCGACGCCAAAGAACCCGGAGCGCCCGCCGCGCGCGCTCCATTCCATGCGGCGTGTCTCGCGCGAGGCGAGCGAATCTAAGTTCGCCCCGGCCTCGAGCCGCGCGCGCTCCAGCAGGGCGCGTGCGCGCGTTTCGCTCAGCACTTCGGCGACGTCGACCTCAAACAGATCGCGAGCGCGCTCAGGCTGCTCGCGCGCCAGCCAGCGGATCGCTTCATCACGGCTGGCGGCGGGGGAGGACGCGGCGCGCTCCAGCATCAACTCGGCGAGCCAGGCGGTGGTCCAGCGATCCACCTCGCCGACGACCTCGGGATCGTTCGCCAGCCCGCGCCGCAGCGCCTCGCGCGTCATTTGCTCGCCTTCCACCATCTCCTTGAGTCGCGCGCTCAGTTCCGCGGCAAAGTCGCGGCGGGCGCGCGCGTGAAGAGTGAAGGGGTAGAACCGCATCGTGCCGATGCAGTCGCCCAGCGTCATGTCGCCATCGCTCATGCGCACCAACGGTCGATCGAGCGTTGCACCCAGTCGCTCGAGCAGCAGGTCGGCGAATTCGCCCGCGCCCATCGACGTGCTCCCCGACTCGCGGGTCGTGGTGGCCATCAAGGTGCGTAGCGTGTCGGCGAGCATCAGCAACGATACGGAATCCACGGTGGCGCGCCGGCCCACGAGCGTCTGCTCCATGAACGAGCGCGCCCGCACCCCGGTCGAGAGTTGCCGCAGCGAGTCGGCGACGACGCGCCGCAAAGCCGCGGTGCGCAGCGCCGAGCGCCCCGGGGTGCGCGCGATCATGGCGCGCGAGATCCCCGCAGCCGTGGGATCCGCCCCGCCGCGCGCAATGTCGTGGTAGAGCGCGTCGCGCACCAGCGTCTTGCGCAGCGCTTCGCGCGTTCGCACGAGGCGGTTGGACTGATCGAGCCCCTCGCGCCGCGCCTGCTCCGCGAGCAATTGCTCAGCGACGAGTGACTCGAGCGCCTTGACGCGCGCCGAGTCGAGACTGGCGTTCCCATGCTTCACAGGCCACGGCATCAACTCGATGCGTCGTCGCAGGTCGTCGGCGGTGATGGCGTGGCCGTCGACCCAGGCGAGCGTATCGCCGTTCGCGGATACGCTGCGCGGCGACGGAAGCGACGCTGGCCGCGCGGCGTGAACGCGCGCCCGGGGTGCCGCGATAGCGCGGGCGCTCATCAGCGCGCTGAGCGCAATCCCCAGCCACACGAACCATTGGTTGACTCGGGCAGGGCGCGGGAGGGTGATCATCGGGTCCACATTACCCAGCGGTGGCAAATTCCTGAAAGCTGTCCGCCATTTCGACCATTTTACGGATCGGGCAACAATCGTGATCGCTCCAGCGGATCGAGGCGCGGTCCGGTCGAGCCCGAATGCCGTCAGTTTAATCATCGCGGCAGCAGAAGTCTCACGTTCAGCTCGCAGCGCAACTCACTGCGAACATGACAACTGTGAAGCAGTCCGTCCGCGGGAAGGGGATCGCTCCTGTGGGACCTTGTTTAGGGGGGGGCTTCACAATCCGCCCACCCGGAATGGCCCAGGGCTTGCGGAGGTCGGTGGGCTCTCCGTCCTCATATCCGGGTGGGTGCCTGCCGATGAATCCCAAGGCAGCCTTCGGACTTGCCACAACCGACGTCGTTCACGACACGCCAAGATCTCGTAAATTGTTATGAGACCTATGCTTGACTCGATGCCGCATGCCTCCATACAATCCTAGTCACTCGCTCACACACGCGACGACATCCCCCCTGGGGCCGCTTCGTGTGCCCGCAACGGCTTCCAACCTTGCGTTCCGGGCGCGCGGCGTCTGCCCAGGTCACTGCACATCCAAGGCATCCGCTGCGGTTTCGGGTGGGGGGCTTGCTATGGGCGGCGGTCAGTAGCCCTATGGGAATCAAACGCACTCCTCGTTACCTGATGCTGGCGGTGGGCTACTCGCTCATCGTCAATTTCTCGTATGTCGCGGCGTTGCTGTTGCGTTTCGACAACCACATCCCGGCGCGCTACATCGACGGCTACTTCCGCGTCGCCCCGATCTACACGCTGCTCTCGCTGGGCGGCTTCCTGCTGGCGGGGTTGTTCCACGGGTTGTGGCGCTACGCCAGCACGGTGACGGCGTTCCAGGTGTTCAAGGGCGTCACGCTCTCGGCGATCGGCATGGGGTTGATCACGCTGTTCACCCCGGATCCGCTGTTCCCGCGCAGCACCATCGTCATGGTGTGGCTGGTGCAGTTCGTGGCGCTGGGAGGGATCCGCTTCGGCTGGCGGCTGTCGCGTGAACGCCTGCTCGGTGGTTCCACGCCGCGGCGCTCGCTACGCACGTTGGTCGTGGGCGCTGACCATACGGGCGTCCACTTGATCCAGGAAATGCGCCGCTCGGAAGGGCCCGAGCATCTCACGCCCATTGGTTTCATCGACGACGAGCCGCGGTTCACCGGCCATCTCGTTGAGGGCGTGCCTGTGTTGGGCACGATCGCCGACTTGCCGCGTGTGCTCCAGGAGCGCCGCGTCGAGATTGTCGTGGTCTCGGATCCCTCAATGCCCGCGAAGGTGGTACGCGAGATCGCCAGCTTCTGCTCGCATGCGCGCGTGCGCGTGAAGACGCTGCCCGGCCTCTCGGATCTTCAATCGGGCCGCCCGGCGCTCTCCCAGATGCGCGACATCCGCATCGAGGACCTGCTGGGCCGCCAGCCGGTCGAGCTCGACATGAACCAGATGCGCGACTTCCTGCGCGGCAAGCGCGTGCTCGTCACGGGCGCCGGTGGTTCCATCGGTTCTGAACTGGCGCGCCAGATCGCCAGCTTCGAGCCGGCGGAACTGGTGCTCCTCGATCACGCCGAGAACGGCCTGTACTTCGTCCACCACGAAGTCGCGGCGCAGCATCCCGTGCTCAAGTTGTTCCCGGTCGTGGCGGACATGAAGGACCGCGAGGGAATCGACCTCGCCTTCAACCGCTTCCGCCCCGAGGTCGTGTTCCACGCCGCGGCGCACAAGCACGTGCCGCTGCTCGAGGCGAATCCGCGCGAGGCAGTGCTCAACAATATCGTGGGCACGCGCAACCTCGTCGATGCGGCGGACCGCTCCGGCGTGTCGCGTTTCGTGCTGATCTCGACCGACAAGGCCGTCAACCCGACGAGCGTGATGGGCGCCTCCAAGCGCGTGTGCGAAATCATGCTGCAGAGCCGCGCGCAGCGTAGCCGCACCTGCTTCGTGGCGGTGCGCTTCGGCAACGTGCTCGGCAGCGACGGCTCGGTGATCCCGCTGTTCCAGCGCCAGATCGCGCGCGGCGGCCCGATCACCGTCACGCACCCGGAGACGCGGCGCTATTTCATGACCATCCCCGAGGCGGTGCGGCTCGTGCTGCAGGCGGGTGCGATCGGCAAGGGCGGCGAAGTGCTGCTGCTCGACATGGGCGAGCAGGTGCGCATCGTCGACCTTGCGCGCCAGCTGATTCGCATGTCGGGGCTGCGCGAGGGCGAGGACATCGAGATCCGCTTCACCGGCCTGCGCCCGGGCGAAAAGCTCTACGAGGAGCTGCATTCGGCCGCCGAGCGCACGCGCATGACGCGCCACGAGCGCATCCTGGCGTGGGACCTCGACGTGCAGGAAGAGTCCGTTGTGCGCCGCGAAGTCTCGGAACTCGAAGCACTCGCACAGGAGGGCAACCCGGATGCGGTGCGGCGCCAGCTGCAGCGCATCGTGCCCGAGTACCGTGAGCCGGTTCACGATCCGTTCGAGCCCGTCACCTCGCCACCCGAATCGCCGGTCGTCGAACTGCCCGGCTCGCCGCAGGAGCCCACGGTAGTGCCGGTGCGCTGGCGATTGACGCCGCGTCGTCTGACCGAGGCGGGCGCGGCGGCGGTAATGCTTGCCCTGTCGTCGCCGTTGTGGCTGGCGTTGTGGATCGAGACACGCGTGTTCGGCAACCAGGGATTGTTCATCCGCGAACTGCGCATGGGCCGTTCGCGCCGGCGCAACCCGCGCCGCGCGCGGCGATCGTCGATCTCGATCGACCGCCGGAGCATCGAGCGGCGCACCCAGGACCTGCTCGGCATTCCACTGCAGTGCGCGCGATTCAACACCGCTGTGGGCCCACTGGGCCGCTGGGTCGAGCGGCGCGGGCTCGATGCCCTGCCGTTCCTGTTGAACGTGATACGATGCGAGATGGCGTTGGTGGGGCCGCGGCCCGAGACGGAGCAGTACGTGATGCGCTGGAAGCACGTGGTGCCGGACTACGACCGCCGCTTCACCGTGCTGCCTGGCCTGACCGGTCTGGCGCAGGTGTCGGGCTACGCCGATGTCGAGCCGCGGGGTATTGCCCGGCGCGCCCAGTATGACCTGTATTACGTCGATCACCGTTCGATTGTTCTGGATGTGCGCACGCTGGCGTGGGGTTTCATGGTGTTGCTGCGCGGTGCACCCGCGCGGCGCCCCGGTCCTGCGGCGGCAGAGCGGGCTGAACCGGTCGTGGGATTAAGCGTGGTGGGGCCTGAGTCGGCGAATGGGAGCAACATGGATGGTCAGTCCCCGGCGTACGGGGTGACAAACACCAAAGTCAAAGGAGTGACGCAATGATTCGTCGACTGACTCGCGCGCGTGGACTCGTTCACGCCTGCGCCTTACTGGCAGTGCTGGGTGCCCTGCCTGGTCTCGCTCAGGCGCAGGCCGCGACCGGAACGCCGGCGGAATATGTCATCGGTAATGGTGACCAGCTGCAGGTCGCCGTGTGGGGCCATCCCGAGATCGACCGTGCGCTCGAGGTCGACACCCAGGGCAACGTGCTGCTGCCGCCGGTCGGCGAGATCAAGGCCGGTGGGCTCACCACCCGCCAGCTGTCGGACCGCATCGCGGACCGGCTCTCAACCTACTTGCGCCAGGGTTCGGCCACCGTCACCGTGACCGTGCGCGACTACGTGAGCCAAAGCGTGTTCGTCTCAGGCGCCGTCGCACGGCCGGGACGCTATGGGGCACCGACGCCGCCTTCAGTGTACGACGCCATCAACATGGCCGGCGGCGCGCTCGCCAACGGCGACTTGTCCAGAGTCACGATCAACCGCCGCACGGGTCCGGGCGCGCGGCAGGTCATCGTCGATGTCGCCGCGGCGATGCGCGATGGCACCGAAGCACAGCTGCCGCAGCTGCGTCCGGGCGATACCATTGTGGTGCCGACCTCGATCAGCCTCGTCGGCGGCACGGGCAACGGTCAGGGCGTCGGCGTGCTGGGCGACGTGGGACAGCCTGGCCTTTATCCGGTGGGACCGGGCGAAGACCTGTGGGTGGCGCTGGCGCTCGCCGGCGGCCCGCACACCTCGAGTAATCTCGCGACGATTCGCGTATTGACGAACGAACAGTCGGGACCGACCGTGGTCACCGTGAATCTCGAAGAGACCCTGCAGCGTGGCAACAAACAGCCGTACATGATCAAGCCGGGGGACATCATCTTCGTCGACCAGAAGGGCGCTTCGTTGTGGGGGCGCGTGCTCCAGTTGCTGTCCACCACGCGGGACGTGGCGAATCTGGTCGCGGTCGTCAAAGTCCTGCAGAATACTCGATAAGGTTATGAGCGAACCGAATTCAGCTCCCGTCCAGGTGGGCGACCTCACGCGCATGTTCGCGCGGCGCAAGGTGCTCCTGCTTACCCCGTGGCTGATCGCGGCGGGGCTCGGCGTGGCGGCCGCCATGCTGTTGCCTCCGGTCTACTCGAGCAATGTCACCATGCTGCTCGAACGTCCGCAGTCGATGGGTGGCTCGCTGGGCGGTATGATCAGCGCGTTCGATCCGGAGCGGCAGGTCGGGGTGATGCGCGACCAGGTGTCGAGCACCACCTTCCTGCGCGACGTCGTGACGGCGACGGGTCTGAAGTCGGATGCCGCCGTTCGGGCCGAGGCGCTGCGCAACAGCGATCACACCACTGGCGAGGGGGCGGACGCGCAGGTCGAGGCTTACCTGATCGACAAGCTGCAGAACGCCATCTTGATCAAGCGCGCCAAGGGCGGCACCACCTTCCAGATCAGCGTGGAAGAGCGCCATCCCGACCGCGCGCGCCGCCTCGCTGAAGCGGTGGCGAACCAGTTCATCATCCAGTCCAAGTCCGCGCAGCTGGAGGCCGTCCGCCGCACGCAGGAGTTCAGCGTCGAGCAGGAAGGCATCTACAAGCGCAAGCTCGATGAGAGCGAAGCCAAACTCGAGGGCTATCGCCGCAGCATGATGGGCAGCTCGATGGCACAGGACCCGATCAGCTTGCCGCAAGCGCGCATCCTGCTTGAAGAGGCCGACCTGGGCATCGCCGAGCAGCGCCAGCGGCTCACCAGTCTGCAAACGCAGTACGCCGACGTGCTCAAGACCTACGACCCGGCGCTGTTGTCGAGCCCTGAGACCAACCTGATGGCCGCTCAGGTCAAGGGACTCGAGCGCCAGCTCGCCTCCTCGTTGCTGCTGAGCACCACCGGCGTGGACAATGGCAGCAACTCGCGCGCGACGAGCGCGCGCAAGATGTCCGAACTCGAAGTGCAGTTCACGCAGAATGCCTCGACGGCGTTTCCTCAGGCGTCGCCGGAGGCGCGCGACGCGCTGGTGCGTGTGCGGCTGGCCGAGCTCGACGTGCAGGCGCGCGAAGCGCGACGCGCCTACATCGCAGGCCAGGTCGGCAGCAGCGAACAGCACACCTTGATGGTGCCCGAGACCGAATCGCAGTTGCAGGTCCTGCAGCAGGACGTCGACAACGCACGGGCGTTGTACAACTCATTCCTGACGCAGTCGGCCTCGGCGCAGATTACCGAGGCGTTCGAGAACGCGCGCGTCAGCGGCCGCTTCTCGGTGCTCGAGCCGGCCAACCTGCCGCTGAAGCCGGACAAGCCGAACAAGATCGTGCTGATCCTGCTCGGAGTGATCCTGGGCGGCGCGGTGGGCATCGGTTCGGTGTTCCTCGTCGAGCGCCACGATCAATCGATGCGCAACGCCGAAGAGGTCGAGTTGCTGCTCGGGCTGCCCGTGCTGGGCGCGATTCCGCGCGTCGAGGAACTCGATCGCCGCCGTCAGCGCCGCAGCCGCGCGCGCGGCGGAGCGGGTCCCGAAGTTACGCGTGATCCCGGACTGCTGCACCGCTTGAAGACCGAGTCGCCGCTCGGGCTCGAGTTCCGCCGCATCTATCTCAAGATCTCGCAGTCGCGCAGCCATCCGATGCCCCGCACGATTCTCGTCACGAGTTCAACGCGCGGCGAGGGCAAGACGACAACGTCGGCCTGTCTCGCCATCACGCTCGCGCGTGAGGTCGAGGAGCGCGTGTTGCTGGTCGACTTTGACCTGCGCAGCCCGGCGCTGCATCGCGCGCTGGGGATCCCGAGCAACAGTTGGGGCCTCGCGCAGATGCTGGCGCAGCGCAACTTCGACGAGCGCTTCGTGCGCTCGACCGTGCTGCCAAACCTGGACTTCCTGGGCGCCGGCAAGAGCGAGCGCCCCGCTTCCGAACTGGTCGATGCCGAATCGGTCGAGTGGTTCATCAAGGAGGCGCGTTCGCGCTATGCGATCGTGCTGTTGGACACGGCCCCCACGCTGGCCGTGCCAGATCCATTGATCATTGGGCGCGCGGTCGAAGGCGTGTTCTATGTGGTCAAGGCGGGGCAGACGGTGCGCAAAGCCGCCGAGTACGGCGTGAAGGTCCAGCGCGAAGCGAAGGACAACCTGGTCGGCGTGCTGCTCAACGACGCGGGTGAGATCCTGCCGCACTATTACGGCTACCACGACGCCTACGGATACGCGTCCGAGGCCATCGCGGGAGAGCCGCAGGCTTAAATGCGGGAGGTGTTGTGACATCCAGCGCCCCCGCCGATGTGGCCGTGGTGATTCCCGCGCGCAATGGACTGCCTGATGTGCTCGATGCGGTCGCCTCGGCGCTCGCGCAGGTTCCGCCGCCCGCGGAGGTCATCGTCGTCGATGACGCCTCGACCGATGGCACCGGCGAGGCCGTGCGCGCGCGCTTCGGTTCGCAGGTGCGTATCGTCAGCGGCCGCTTCGATGGCGCTGCCGCGGCACGCAATGCCGGCTGGCGGGCCGCCACGGCGCGTTGGATCGCCCTGCTCGACGCTGACGATCTTTGGTTCGAGGGTAAACTGGCGAGCGCGATGGAGTTGCTGGGGCAGCACCCGCAGGCCGCGTGGTTCTTCAGCGACGGCCGCTTCCGCACCGTCGATGGGGTATGGCACGACTCGTGGTTCGCGCTGTATGCGGACCTGCCCGAGGGCTACTTCGGTCAGCCCACGCCCGAGCTGTTCACAGTGAACTTCGTGCTGACGTCCTCAGTGGTGATTCGCCGCGATGCGCTCGAGACGGCAGGCGGCTTCAACGAATCGATGAGCCACGCCGAGGATCTCGACCTGTGGATCCGGCTCGCGCGCCGCTGGCCCGCAGTGGCGAGTGCCAGGCCTCTGGTGCGCTACCAACATCTACAGAGCGGTCTCACGCGCAAGGTGGAAGCGCGCCTGGGCGGTAATGCACAGTTGTTCGCCCGGCTCGCCGCCGATCCAACGCTCGCGCCCGATTTGCGCCGCCGCGCGCGCAGTCGCGCCTCGCTGTCGGCGCTCAAGCTCGGATGGGCAGCCCTGCGCGAGGGCCGAACCGCTGATGCGCGGCGCTCGCTGGTGCAGGCGTGGCTGTTCCCCGAGCGCGCGGTGCCGGTCGCCATGGCGTTGAGCCTGAGCCTGCTGCCGCGGCCGCTGTTCGAGGCGCTCAAGCGGCAGAGCTGGGCCAAGGGCAACGTCGCCGCCCCGATGCTCGCCGTCCAGCGCGTGGTGCTCCATGCGGGCGATGCCGCCGCCGCGAAAGGAGCGCAATGACTCCCGCGCCGCGCCCGCTCACCAACGATGAACTGCGCGAGGTGCGCGACTCCTCGCGCAAGCACGCGCGCTCGCTGTCGGGCATCGGCATCGCGCTGTTTGGCGCGGCCATGGTGGCGGTGACGATGGTCGGCGTGGTCGTGCTCGACTACCGCTTCCACCAGCCGTTCCATCGCGTCGCCAAGCTGCTGGGCGCGGGCGCCCTCGGACTTGGCGTGGTGTTGATGCCGTGGAGTGGCATCATCGCGTTTCCCGTGGTCATCCCCTACCTGCCATGGATCCCGCCGATCCCGCTGCCGGGCATGAATGCGCTCAACCTGCTGCTGGGTTCGGTGTTTTGTTCGTGGGCGATCACTCGCGTGATGCGCGGGCAGCAGATCTTTCGTTCGAGCCGCATGGGCGGAGCGCTCGGGCTGTTTTTAGCGCTCATCGTACTCGGCGTGCTGCGTGGCGCCGCCGTGCCGGTCGGTGTCTACGATATCTACCCGGCGATCGTCGGCGCCGTGCGCGCGGTGACCTCGATTCTCGTGTTCTATGTCGCGCTGTGCATGGTGCGCGGCGAGCACGCCCGCAAGCAGATGATGATCGCAATCATCATCGGCCTCGCCGCCGAGTCCGTAACCACGATGATGATGGGACGCACGGGGAAGGGCATGCGCGCCGTCGGCTCGATCGGGCAATCCAACGAACTCGGCACCTTTTTCGCCATGTACGGCGTGGTGGCGGCGGCGATGATTCCCGCGGCGCGGAACTGGTTCGTCAAGGTGTTGCTGGTCGTGGTGGTGGCCGCGGCGGGGTTCGGTGTGATCCTGTCGCTGTCGCGCGCGGCGATGATGGCGGTCGCTGCGGGATTGTTCTATGTGGGCTTGCGCAGTTCGAAGCTGCTGACCGTGATGCTGGTGCTCACACTGGTCACCAGCCCGTTCTGGGCGCCCGACTACTTGAAGGACCGCATCAACGAGACCTCGGTCGCGAGTGAAGACGACGACCAGGTGACCCTCGACAACGCCTCGCAGATGCGCGTCTCGACGTGGCAGGCGCTGTTCAAGGTGATCGGGGAGCATCCGTTTGATGGGGTGGGATTCAACGCCCTGCCGTCGGTCTTGCCCGAGAGCGGCGCCGCCCTGGGCGTCGATGTGATGGACACCTCACACAACACCTTCCTGCGCATGCTGGGGGAATTGGGCATCCTCGGGCTGGCGATGTTCGTGTGGGTGCTGTGGAAGTGCTGGGCGCTGGCGACGGCCACGCTGCGCGCCGCGCGTTCGCGTTTCGACCGCCAGCTGGCCGTAGGTCTGGGTGCCGCGACGATCGCGCTGGCGATCAGTTGCGCCTTCGGCGACCGCTTCCTCAACATCATGATCTCGGGCAGCTTCTGGATCCTGTGCGCGCTGGCGGAGGACGTATTGCATGAAGAACCCGCGGCCGTCGCGGCCACGAAGGCGGCCTCGCCGCCGGGAATGCCGCCGGTGAACGGGCAGCCGCAGGGGGCCGCGTGAACGGCCGCGCCGTACGCTGGATGCTGAGCCTGATGCGACCGCCGCGGACCACGCGCGGCGCGAGCGGACCACGGCTCACGATCATCCGCCACCACCGCATCTACGCCGACAACGAGCATCCGCTCTACCGGCTCGGCATCAGCGAGAGCGTGTTCACCGCGCAGCTCGAAGTGCTGCGCCGCGAGGGCCTGACGCCGCTCACGGTCGCCGAGGGCCTCGCGCGCCTCACGCAGGGACAGCCTGGCCAGTGGGTCGCGATGTCGTTCGACGATGGTTATGCGGACAACGTATGGCGCGCCTCCCCGCGCCTTCAGGCGGTGGGCGGCAAGGGGACGTTCTACCTCACCGCCGGGCTGATGGAAGAGCGGCGCGCGCCGTGGTGGGACGAAGTGGGGAACGTGCTCGAGCAGACGTGTGAACAACGCCTGGATCTCGATCTCGGCGAGGGTCCGCTCGATTTGCCGCTGCGCAGCGTCGAGGAGCGTCGCGTAGCACTTGGCGTGCTGACCGCGCAACTGCGAGTGCCACCGGCGGAGCGTGATCACCGGTTGGCGCAATTGCGCATGCGTCTCGGCGTGCCGCTGCCCGCCGAGTGCGAGCTGGCGGAATGGGAAGCGGCGCAAACGTTGGTGCGCGCGGGCATGGAAATCGGCGCGCACACCATGACGCATCCGCACCTGACGACGGTGCCTGCAGAGACGCAGGCGCGTGAGATCGGGGATTCGGTGGAGCTGATCGAACAACGGCTGGGCGTGCGGCCCACGGGCTTCGCCTACCCGGGCGGTGACTACAATGAGCTGACCCTCGAGGTGATGCGGCGTTCGGGACTCGCGTATGCGGTCACGACGCGGGCGGGCGTGAACCTCACGGCCACGACGCCGTTCGAACTGCTGCGCCGCGGCCTGTCCGAAGGCGCATGCCTCGGTCCCGCGGGACGGTTGTCGCGCCGCCTCACGTTGGCCGAGATCGATGGCGCCTTCGATCGCCTGCGCGCTCCCAAGGAGGCTGCCTCATGAGTGTTCGCCTCAACCCGGGCGAGCGCATCCGCGTGTTGTTCGTCGCCGGTAATTTCGTGGCGGGCGGAGCCGAGCGGCACCTGCTCGAGATGTGGCGGCGGCTCGACCGCACGCGCTTCGAAGTGGAGATCGCCTGTTTCCGCCGCGAGGGGCAATTCCTCTGCGAGGTCGAAGCGCTGGGATTGCCGATCCTCGATCTTCAGGTAGGCCGCAGGATCTATGATCCGAGCGGTTTACGCGGTTTCATTCGCCTGCTCTCGAAGGTGCAGTCGTTCCGTCCGCACGTGATTCATGGCTACCTGTTCGGGCCCAATTTGTTCGCCGCGATGGCGGGCAGGCTGGCGGGAGTGCCGGCGGTGGTGGTCGCCAAGCGAAACGTCGACGCCTTCGAAACGCCTCGCCAGGTGGCGATGGAACGGCTGGCGCACCAACTCGCCACGCACGTCACCGCGGTCAGCGCGGCGGTAGGCGAGACGGTCGTCGAACTCGGGGTGCCGCGCGAACGCGTCACGGTGATCGAGAACGGCGTGGACGCCGCGCGCTTCGATGGCATCGTCGGCGATCGCGCAGCACTCACCGCCAATGGGGGGCCGGTCATCGGCAGCGTCGGCTGCCTCGCCGCGCGCAAGGACTACGGCACACTGCTCAGCGCACTCGCCGAGCTCAAGCGGCGTGGTCGCGACTTCAACGCCGCGCTTGTGGGCGATGGCCCCGACCGCGCCATGCTCGAGGCGCGCACGCAGGAGCTGGCGCTCGGATCGCAGGTCCGCTTCCTCGGCGAGCGGCCCGATGTCGAGCAGTTGCTCAAGGCGATGGACGTGTTCGTGTTGTCCTCGCGCGAGGAAGGCATTCCCAATGCGCTGCTCGAGGCGATGGCCGCCGGCCGCCCTTCGGTCGTCACGGATGTCGGCGGCAACAAGGAAGTATTGACCGATGGCGACACGGGTTGGCTCGTGCCCTCGCAATCACCGCTGGCACTGGCGGACGCGCTCGATGCCGCGCTGTCGCACCCCGCTGAGGCGCGGCGTCGTGGCGATCGCGCCCGTCACGTGACGCTCGAGCAGCGCAGCATCGACGCGATGGTGCGCCGCCACGAGGCGTTCTATGTGCGCGCCGCCAACGTCGAGTCCGGGCGATGAGTTCGCAACCGCGCCCTGCCGCAGGCTCGCCGCCGGTGCGAGCGGGCAGTCAGGATGCGGTGGTGTCCTCTGCCCTCAACTGGGCGGACATGCGCGGGGGCCGCCGGATCGACATGGCGCTGTTGATGGGCCCTCGCCCCGACGTGGTGTTCGCCGATGCGCCCCACGTGAAGATGGCGGAACGCCTCGCGGCATGGCATGGCGCCCCACTGCTCGTCGACCTTCGCGGCGTCGAGATTCCCGGTAGCGTTCCCGCCCTATGGCTTGGCGCCACGCGTTTGATCGTCACCGAGCCGGTTCAGCCTGCCGCGTGTGTCGCCGCCGGCATTGACGCCGGCAGGCTGCTGCAGATCATCCCCGGAAGTCCCGCCGCCGACCCGGCGCGAGGGCCCATCAACGAAGTGGGTTCGCTCACCGACGCGCTTGCTGAAGCGAAGCGGTTGGCCTACGGGCGCGACATCGCGCACCAACCCACCGGAAGCTATCGTCTGCTCAAGCGCGGCCTCGATCTCGCCGTGGGCTGGGGGTTGCTCGTCGTGCTGGCGATTCCGCTGGGACTGGTGGCGATCCTGATCCGTCTCGATTCCCCGGGGTCCGCGCTATTCCGCCAGCGCCGCATCGGGCGAGGCACTTCGGAATTCACCATCATGAAGTTCCGCACCATGCGCACCGGAACGCCGGACCTGGCATCGCACCTCGTGGGTCCCGGATCGAGCCGAGTCACGCGCCTGGGCAAGCTGCTTCGCCGCACGAGCATCGATGAGCTGCCGCAGCTGTGGCACCTGGTCAATGGCGAGATGACGCTCGTGGGGCCGCGCCCCGCGCTGCACAACCAGTACGACCTGATCGGCATGCGGCAGGCCGTGGGGGTCGACGCGCTCAAACCGGGAGTGACGGGTTGGGCGCAGGTTAATGGCCGCGACGACATCCCGCTCGAGCGCAAGGTCGAGTACGATCGTCATTACCTTGAGCACGCATCGTTCGCTCGGGACATCGCTATCATCGTGCGGACCGTGCTCGTGCTGTTCTCGGACCGCGGCACGTACTGAGCGGCACGCACATCATGCCGGAGGCGGTGATCTAATGGAAGCGCTCGAGCAGCTCGCGCTCACCGGTCAGGTCTCGTTCCGTGCCGTGCTCTCGGCATTCGCGCGCCCGCTCAGCTGGGTGGTGCTCGCCGGGTTCGTGGTCCCCGCGGCGATGGCGGTGGCGCTGGTCAACTTCGCGCACCCTGCATTATCGCCGCTGATGTTGCCGGTCGTGAAGGCATTGGGGGGCGAGGCCGCCCTGCACTACCCTGGCGTGCTCGCCATGCTGCCGGTGCTGCTCGAGCGGTTCGGGCGGCTAACGAATATGTTTACCCTGACGCTGCTGCTGGGTTGGGCCGGGACCGTGACCGCGTCTGGCTCGCGCGGAATCTCCGCGGCACCCGCATTGGGGACCACACTGCAGCGCTCGTTGCGGCTGCTGCTGCTCGGCGGTCCCATCGTGCTGTTGCACACGATGGCGGCGAGGATGAGCGCTGCCGCACTCGCCGACTTGGGGCACCAGCTGATCAGCGCTGTGGCGCACTTGATGGCCGCCTTTGCGCTCGAGGCCGCGGTGCTGGGCTTGGGCATGCTCGTGCTGCCCGTGTTCGTGCGCGACGACTTGCCGCTGCGGCTAGTGTGGGAGGCCTGCCAGCGGGCACTTCACTGGAGCACCGTGGCGGCGATGGGGTTCGGGTTCGTGATGGCGGGTTTTGCCCTGGCGAGCCGCATCGTGCTGTTGCGCGCCCACCAGTTCGTCATCACGCGGTACCCGGACGGTGCCCTGCTCGTGGTGTTCGCCGCCGCGGCGGTGACGGCGATCGGCATCGCGGTGTTTGCTGCGGCCAGTGTGGTGCTCGCGGCGGCCTTGGACGAGGGGTGGGAGTGATCGCGCGGCTGCCGGAGTTCTTTGCCCGGCGTCGCGGGTGGCGCTGCCTCGGAGCGGTCGCCATCGTGGCCGCGCTCGTGCTCGGCGCGGGCGGGTGCTCGGGCGAGCACGACCTGTGGGAACGCTACCGCGCCGAGCGGCAACTGTGGCGCGCGCGGCGATTCCTCGGGCTCGCCGGTGCGGGCGTGAGTACCACGCCGGCGGCCGCCGAGCTTCGCGCCGCCGTGGCGCTCGAAAAAGTCGTGAGCGCGTTTCCCCCGGAGCGCTGGGCAACCGCGGAGGCCCTGCGGCGGCCGGGCGCACAGGATGTGGCGCGGCTTTCGGGCACCGCTGCTCTGTTGCGAGTCGGCATGGACGAGCGCGCCGGGCGCGCCGAAGCGACCGAGCGCGGCTACGCGACGTGCGCGCGTGCGTTCGCGGGCGTGGACTCCGTGGCGGTGGCGGCGCGGGCGGGACATGCGCGCGCCCTCGAGCGGTTGGGCCGCGACGAGGAGGCCGCGACGATCTGGCTCGAGCTCGCTCTGCGCGCGGCGGAACCCGACTCGGCCGGGCTCGCTCCCTGGACGGTGAGGCTCACGGCTCCCGCCGAGGCGGTGCGGCTGCTGGAACATGCCGGCCGGCGCATGGCGGCCGACTCGGTGCGCGCCCGTTCGGCCGCGCACCTGGAAACCCTTGCGAGGCAGCTCACCGGAACGCGCGTCGCCGAGGACCTGTGGGATGCGATCGCGGGGATGTGGCGGCAGGGTGGTGATCCGGATCGCGCGCGCGCTGCCGTCCGCGCGGCCCTCGCCGAACCGACCGGCGGCGACCGGCGGGCGGATCGCGTGCTGCAACTGGCAACCCTGTCGCAGGAAGCGCGCGAGCCGGATTCGGCCCGCGTCTATGCGGCATGGGCGGCGCGGGAATTCGCCGGGCCGGTGGCGATGGAAGCCACGTTGACACTGGCGCATGCGTGGGCCGACGCAGGTGTTGCGGATTCAGCTCTGGCGGTGTACAAGCAATTGATTGAGGTGCTTCCGCCGATGGGAGATCTGGCAGCGCGGGCGCGGTTGGACCGCGCGGGCCTGCTGGACCGGATACAGCACTGGGAGGCGGCGCGGGCCGAACTGCGCGCATTGGCGATGATGCAGCCCACCCATCCCTGTGGCGTGGCCGCGCTGGTTGAGATCGTCCGACACCATGTCCGCGAGGGCGAATCCTTGTTCGCTACGGTCGAGACAAAGCACGCCCTTGAGACCTTCGATCACCTGCTCGCGACCCAGGGCGACCCGGGCGTGCGGCTCGAGACGATGATGGCGCGCGCCGACGTGTTGTCGCTGATGGGGCAGACCGACGCTGCGTTGCGGGAGTACACTGCGGCGTGGCGCGAGCAGCAGCTATTACCCGCGGCTGCCGTGGCGGGCTGGCGCGCCGCGCGGCTGGCCGATTCGGCGCTCAGCCAACCGGTGGTGGCGCGCGAGCTCTACACCGAACTGGCGCACGGCGCCGCGGATCTCGAAGTGCGTTGGCGGGCGCGACAGCACCTGGCGAATTCCACCCCGGCGGTGAACGCGCCGTGACCCTGGCCTCCATGAACCTCACCTCGCTGCCATTCGAGAACAGTCTCGTCGTCGCCAGCGCCTTGATGGCCGCGGTCGTCGGTCTCGTGGTGACGCTGCGACGCGGCCATTGGCTGACGACGCTGCTGTTTTCCGCGGCGTTCTTCGCCGTCGCCGCCTTCCAGGGCGGCACGCTGGGTATCCTCCACGCCCAGACGCCCGAGTCGGCGCGCCAGTGGGCGATCTACCTCGGACGCTCCTCGGCGCTGGCGTCCTGGCTGTGGCTGACGCTGACGCTGGTGCTGGCGCGGCGCGATCCGTGGGAGCAGGTGCGCAACTCGGCCTCGTTCCTCGTGCTGGCGTTGGTGGGCAGCCTGGCACTCAGCGCCGCGGCCGGCTCGCCGCATGTCGTGCAACGCGTGGTCGGTGTGGGCAGCCCGGCGTTCATCGAGCTGGGACCGCTGGGCCGTATCTACCTGATGTACCTGATCATCGCGATGGTGGCGATGCTGATGAACCTCGAGCGCATGCTGCGCAACACCATCGCCACGACACAGAAGCGCCTGCGGCCGATCTTCCTGGCGCTGTCGTTCGCGATCTTCGCCGAATTGATCATGGTGTCGGGCGGCCTGCTGTACGGCGGCATCAAGGTGTCGTGGCTCGTCGGCACCGCCTCTCCGCTGTTCGTCTCCGGCGTCGTGATCGCGCTGTCGCTGGCGAAGCGGCGGCTGTCGGATCTCACCATGCCGGCGGCGCGCCCGGTGGTGTACTTCTCGTCCGTCTCGCTGACGCTGGCCGCGGCGTTCCTGCTGGCGATGGCCGTGCTGTCCAAGGTGATGCCTACCTTAAGCAACCAGGGCCGCTTGCTGGTGAGCCTCGCGTTCTACTTCCTCGCCGGTGGCGGCGGGCTCGTGCTGGTGTTCAGCCCGCGCGCGAACCGCACGATTCGGCGGTTCATCGACCGCAACTTCTACGCGAACCGTTACGACTACCGCCGCGAGTGGGAACGCGTGAGCAATGCCATCACGCCGACCGCGCGGATCGAGGACATCGGCCGCCAGGTCGAGGGGCTGCTGCGCTCGGTGTTCGAGAGCGAACGCGTCGCCATCTACCTGCGGCGCGAGCCCGACGGAGTGCTGGTCCGCCTGCACGGACTCGAGACCATGCCGTCCGAGTTCGAGCCCTCGAACCCGCTGGTGCTGCTGCTCGATGAGACGCGCGAGCCGGTGGTGTTCCGTGAAGCAGCACTCGACCTGGAGCAGTTGCCCGCCGCGGCCGAGAATCGCGATTCAATCGTGGCGCTCGATGCCGCGGTGTGCGCCCCGTTGCTCGTCGGCGACCTGATGGCCGGCGCGCTGTGGGTGTCCGAGAAGCGGACACGCGAGGTGTACACCAGCGAGGACGTCGCCTTCATCGCCGCGATGGCGCGGCAGATTGCCGCGGCGTTGTGGTTCGCGCGCCAGGCCGAACAGCTTGCCGAGACGCGCCAGCTCGAGTCGTTGAACCGGCTCTCGACGTTCGTGCTGCACGACATCAAGAACCACATCTCCGGCCTGTCGCTGGTGGTGGAGAACGCGCGCCGCCATATGGCGAACCCGGAATTCCAGCGCGATGCGATGGCGGTGGTCGAGCGCACGGTGCGTAATCTCAAGGACCTGATGACGCAGGTGTCAGGCCTCGCGCGCGCTTCCGAAGTGCACCCCGAACCGTGCGATGTGCGCGACCTGCTAGAGGAATCCACGCTCGCTGCGGGGCTGGCGCTGGGTGAGCGCGACGGCCTGCGCGTTACCCTCGATTGCCCACCGATGCCGCCCATTCTTGCGGACCGCACGTTGCTGCTGCGCTTGCTGGTCAATCTCATCACCAACGCGCGCGAGTCGCTGCCGGACGAGGGCGACATCATGTTGTCGGCATCGATCGAACCGCCGCTGGATGACCAGGGCGCCACCTTGTTGATGGAAGTGCGCGACACCGGCCGCGGTATGACGGATGAATTCTTGAGGCTGCGATTGTTCAAGCCGTTCGTGACCACGAAGATCTCAGGCCTCGGCGTCGGGCTCGCGCAGTGCCGCAGTATCGTCGAGGCGCATGGCGGCGTCATCTCGGTCGAGAGCACACCGGGTGTGGGAACGGCCTTCCAGGTGCGGTTGCCCGCAGGTGGCCCGCATTCGGATGGCCTGCGGCCAGGCAGCGCGTCGCGTGTCGCACCGCGCACCGAACAGCCGGGACTCGGGAGGGAGGTGGCGCCATGAGCGAAGCGATTGAACCGCGCGAGAAGTTGTTGATCGTCGACGACGAGGAATCGATCCGGAACCAGCTACGCTGGGGTCTGGCCGACGAGTTCGAAGTGTCGGTCGCGGGCACCGCGGACGAAGCGCGGCGCCTGATGCGTTCGGTCAATCCCGGGCTCGTGACACTCGACGTGGCGCTCAAGACTCCGGGCCGCCCCGAGGAGGAGGGCCTCGTGCTGCTCGATGAGATCGTCGACCAGTATCCTCACACCAAGATCGTCATGGTCACCGGCGACACCAAGGCAGAGAATGCGCTGATGGCGCTGCGTCGTGGTGCCGTGGATTGGTATGCCAAGCCGATCGCGCTCGAGGAGTTGCTGGTGATCCTGCGGCGCGCCCAGCACATTCGCCGCATCGAGCAGGCGAGGGATCCAGATCCGGTGAGCGGCCGCAAGCGCTACCACCGGCTGGTGGGCGAGTCGGATGCCATCCGCCGCGTGTTCGGACTGGTCCAGCGCGTGGCGCCCACCGACGCGACGGTCCTGATCGTCGGCGAGAACGGCACGGGTAAGGAACTGATCGCGCACGCTATTCACGAGGCGAGCGGGCGGCGCACCGGGCCGTTCGTGCCCATCAACTGTGGCGCGATCCCCGAGATGCTGCTCGAGAGCGAACTGTTTGGGCATGAGCGCGGCGCCTTTACCGACGCCCACCGCACACGCGAGGGCAAGCTCGAGCTGGCCGGCGGCGGCACGGTGTTCCTCGATGAAATTGGTGACCTGCCGCCGCACCTGCAGGTCAAGCTGTTGCGCTTCCTCCAGGACCATCGCGTCGAACGTGTCGGCGGGCGCGATACCAAGCTCGTCGATGTGCGCGTGGTGGCCGCGACGAACCGCGACCTGCAGGTCGCCATGGGGACAGGGCGCTTCCGCGAGGACCTGTTCTACCGGTTGAGCGTCGTGACGATCAGCGCTCCGCCACTGCGCGATCGCGGCGACGACTTGCGGCTGCTGGCAGAATATTTCTTCGAGTTCTACACGCGCCACTACAAGCGCCGGTTCAAGGGCTTCACCCAGTCGGCCCTGCGCGCCATCCAGTCGCACCCATGGCCTGGCAATGTGCGCGAACTTGAGAACCGCGTGCAGCGTGCGGTGATCCTTGGGCAGGACACCTACCTGCGGCCCGAGGACCTCGAGTTGGCCGAGCGCCAGGATCCGCGGCCCCGCTCACTCACCGAGGCGCGCGAACAGGCAGAGCGGGAACTGATCATCGATGCGCTGACGCGCAACGCCGGCAACATCACGCGCGCGGCACGCGACGTCGACGTCAGCCGCCCGACATTCCACGACCTGCTGCGCAAACATGCCATCGATGCGGGCAAGTTCCGCCGCCCCGATATGGCAGAGCCGGAGGCCGAAGCGGAAACGGAGGCTGAGCCCGGGCCGGAAACCGGCGACCCGAACGCTGCGCCCGCGTTGCAGGAGCTGCCGCCGGGTTCGTGAACTCTGCCGCCGGATGTGGTTTATTACGGTCTTTGATGGTGCGCGACCACTTTGAGCGGCAGGGAGGCGTGACGTGCAGCAGGGATACTTTCTCGCCATCGCAGGCAACATCGGCGTGGGCAAGACCGAGCTCACGAACCGGCTCAGCGAAGAGTTGAACTGGGC
>JANLOX010000244.1:0-2635 GCA_031366795.1 Candidatus Eiseniibacteriota bacterium
GGCCTGCCGGTGCGCGCCTCGGGCGAGCGAGCGCTCACTGCTTCGCTCGGCGAAGAGTTCATGGCGGTGTTCGTGCGCGCCCAGGACATTCCGGAGTTCGTCGCGGACGGTGCGGCGGATGCGGGCATCACCGGGTGGGACCTCGTCTGCGAATCGGAACGCCCACTGGAATCGTTGCTCGACTTAGGCTTCGGGCGGTGCCGCATTGTGCTGGCCGCGCGCGAGGACTCGAACGTGCGCGCACTTAGCGATCTGGGCGCCAGCGTGCGGGTCGCGACGGTGTTCCCGCGCGTGACGCGCAAGTACCTGGCATCGAACTCCGTCGCCGCAGACATCGTGCCGATGTCGGGCGCTGTTGAGATTGCGCCGCACTTGGGGATAGCCGACGTGATCGTCGACCTCACCTCGACGGGCTCCACCCTGCGGGTCAACGGCCTGCGCGAGATCGCCACGTTGATGGAGTCGACCGCGCGGCTCATCGCAGCACCTCCGCCGCGCACACCCGAGCGCGAACGCCACCTGGGCGAACTGGTCGCCGCGTTGAGCTCCGTGCTGCGCGCACGCGGACGGCGCTACCTGATGGCGAACGTCCCGCGTAGCGCCCTCGAGCCGGTGCGTCGCGTGCTGCCGGGCATCAATGGCCCGACGGTCGTCGACATTCTCAACGGCGGCGATATGGTCGCGGTCCACGCGGTCGTCGAGACCGCGACGCTGTATCGCACGGTCGCAGACTTGAAGGCGCTCGGCGCCGAGGGGATTCTGGTCACACGCATCGAAAGGTTGATGCCATGAGTGCAGAACGCTTCAAGTTTCGCGGCGCGCTGGCGTCACTCGACCAAGCTTCGCTAAGTGCGATGCTGGATCGCGGCGCCGCAACCTCCGACGCCATGCGCGGCGACGTCGCCGCCATCATTGCGCGCGTGCGGCGCGAGGACGATGCGGCGCTGTTCGCGATGGCGCGCGAGTTCGACCGCGTGGAACTCGCGGCGCTCGAAGTGCCGCGCGAACGCTGTCGCGAGGCGTGGGATGCGCTCGAACCGGGGCTGCGCTCCGCACTCGAACGCGCGGCACGCAACATCGAGACCTTTCACCGCGCGGGAGCGCCCACGGCGTTCGAGATCGAGACCGAGCCCGGCGTCCGCGTGGGGCGCCGGCCCGATCCACTGGGTAGCGTGGGCGTCTACGCGCCTGGCGGCCGCGCCGCCTACCTGAGCAGTGTGCTGATGGGCGCGATCCCCGCACGCGCGGCCGGTGTGCGGAGCGTGGTGTTGTGCTCCCCGCCCGGCCCCAATGGCTGGCCGAACGCCACGGTGCTCGCGGCCGCAGAATGCGCCGGGGTCGATCGCGTGTTCGCCATCGGCGGCGCCGGTGCCATCGCGGCACTCGCTTATGGCACCACGAGCGTGCCGCG
Organism: Candidatus Eiseniibacteriota bacterium; assembly: GCA_031366795.1. Lineage (GTDB taxonomy): Bacteria > Eisenbacteria > RBG-16-71-46 > RBG-16-71-46 > RBG-16-71-46 > JANLWK01. The sequence goes on from JANLOX010000244.1 coordinate 1,412, forward strand.
CGTGGACCGCGTCGTGGGACCGGGCAATGCGTGGGTCGCTGAGGCGAAGCTGCAGATCGCCGGCGCCTGCTCGATCGATTCGCCCGCGGGGCCGAGTGAATTGCTGGTGATCGCCGACGCGCATGCCGATCCGGACGTGGTCGCACGCGAGATGCTTGCGCAGGCCGAGCACGATCCCGACGCGAGTGTCATCGCACTCGTGTTGAGTGCCGCGCTGGCCGAGCGCATCGCGGCCGCTACCGAGCGCGCGTTGGCAAAGGCCCCGCGGCGCGACGTGATCGTCGCGGCATTGGCGAACCATGGCGCGTTGCTGGTAGCGGACACGCTGGAGGCGGCGATCGATTTCGCCACCCAGTACGCGCCCGAGCACCTGCTGCTGGCTCTGCTCGACCCAGATGCGGTGCTGCCGCGCATTCGCAATGCCGGCACGGTGTTCCTCGGCGAGAGCAGTTCGGTGGCGTTCGGGGACTATGCAACGGGCGCCAATCACACGCTGCCGACGGGCGGGCTCGCACGCAGCTACTCGGGGCTCTCGACACTCGACTTCGTGCGCTGGACCACGTGGCAACGCGTCTCCCCTGCCGCGGCGGCGCGGCTCGCGAGCGACGTGCACCGGCTGGCGCTGGCCGAGGGGCTGCCCGCACACGCCGCCGCGGCAACAGGGGGGCGTGCGCAATGACCTCCCACAGCAATGGACCCACTCCGCGCGCGGCGCTGGCGAGCCTGCGCGCGATGTCCTGGCCCGGCGCACCCTGCGCAGTAGACCTCTCCGACAACACAAACCTGTTCGGCGTTCCCCCTGCCGCGGCAGCCGCGTTGCGCGAGGCGCGCGACGCCGAGTGCACTCGCTATCCCACCCCCTATGCCGATGGACTGCGCGCGGCACTGGCGCGCTACCACAACGTTCCGGCGGAGTGCGTGATCACCGGATGCGGCTCGGACGCGGTGATCGACGCCGCGATCCGTACTTTCAGCGAACCGGGAGACAGGATCGCGTTCACGGATCCGACGTTCTCGATGATCCCCGTGTTCGCCCGCATCAACGGGCTTCTCCCTGCTCCCGTTGCGTGTGCTGGTGCTCCCGACGCCTCGGTGGTGCGGGGATTGTTCGATTCGGGAGCGCGCATCGTGTACCTGTGCAGCCCGAACAACCCGACCGGCGCGCGCAAGACCCAGCAGGCATGGGAAGTAGCGCTCGAGCGGCTCAACAACCCCGGACGATCC
>JANLOX010000255.1:0-14466 GCA_031366795.1 Candidatus Eiseniibacteriota bacterium
CGCGACGGAGGGATCGTGCTCGTCGACTACAAGACCTCCGACATCGACAGCGCCGAGAAGGCCGACGAGCGCACGAAGGACAGCGCGCGCGACGGCCAGCTGGGACTTTACGCGCTCGCCTACTTCGAGATGACGCAGCAGCTGCCGGCGCGTGTCGAGCTGCACTTCCTGGGCCGCGATCTCGTCGGCAGCGCCGAGATCAAGCCGGAACACCTCGTGCGCGCGCGCGAACGCGCCGCGCGCGCCGCCGCCGGCATTCGCGCTGCCCAGTCCAGTGCCACCCCCAATTCGCGCACCTGCGGCTACTGCGCCTACTCACGCTTCTGCCTGTACAGCGCGGCGCGATGACAGGCGTGACACGTCGTCCGGCGCCGCGCGCATCCTGAAAGGCCACATGAACGAGCCGACGCATCGCGAACTAGTGGATTTCGGCGTGACCCTCGCGCACGAAGCCGGTCTCATCCTGCGCGAGGGTTGGGGCCAGACACACCGCCCCGAGCACAAGGGGCGCATCGACCTGGTGACCGAATTCGACCGGCGATCGGAAGCCTTGCTGCTTGAACGCATCCGCGGCCGCTTCCCCGATCACGCCATCCTCGCCGAGGAATCCGGCGGCAGCATCGCCACAGCTGGATTCCGGTGGATCATCGATCCGCTCGATGGCACCACGAACTTCGCGCACAACTACCCCTTCTTCTGCGTCTCGATCGGCATTGAACACTCGGGCGAAATGGTCGGGGGAGTCATCCACGATCCAATACGCGACGAGACCTTCACCGCGGTCCGCGGCGAGGGAGCGGCGCTCAATGGCGAACCCATCCGCGTCTCGGGGATCAGCGGAATCGAGAACGCCCTGCTCGTCTCAGGCTTCCACTATTCGATCCGCGAACGCCCGGAGCCGACGTTCACGCTGTTCCGTGAGTTCCTGCTGCGCGCCCAGGGCGTGCGCCGCGACGGCTCGGCCGCGCTCAATCTCTGCTATCTCGCGTGCGGCCGCTTCGACGGCTTCTGGGAGGCGCGGCTCTCACCATGGGACATGGCCGCGGGTGTGCTCATTGTGCGCGAGGCCGGGGGCACGGTGACGAATTTCAGCGGCGGCGAGTTCCGCCTCGATGGCCTCCAGGTGCTCGCCGCGAATCCCGCCCTGCATGCGGCCATGCGCGACCTCATCAACAGTGTCCCGGGAGCCGCGACCGCGTCGGCATAGGGGGCTGGCGCCGCGACCGCTTCGGCCTGGGGCATCGCCGAAGGCGGGCGCACCGGCGGCATGCCTTCACCCGGACTAATTCGCCAGTGCCGGAACCTTCAGGAATGCCGCCGCCCCCTTCGTCTCGGTCGCGGCAACCAGGTCGCGCACCACGACGTCGAGCCGATAGCGGCCCGGCGGCAGTGTCTGCACCGGCACCGAAACGAACTGGCGGCGGATCGAGCCCAAGTTCTCCGCCGTGCGGCTGATGTCGACCTCTGGAATGCGCGAGCGGGGCGCGAACATGCGCTGAACCCATACGCGAGTATCGCGCTCGGTGGAACGCACGGTGCAGCTGTACTCGAAGTGCGACTGGCCATCCTCGCCGGGGGCCAGGTGGTAGACCTCGAAGTAGGCGGTCAGGTTGCCGCCCGGCGCCACGCGCGCGCCGGCGTTGGGCTCGATGCGAACGCCGGGACCTGAGCCGACGGGGGGAGTGCCGCACGAGACAACGACGTCGCTCATCGCCAGCGCTTCCAGGCTGTCGGCCATCACGACCTCGGTGCGGAACACACCGCGCCGCCGGTTCACGTCATCGTGGACGGTGATCCCAACATGGTAATTGCCGGGCTTCAAGTTCTCCGCGAAATCGGCGACCCGCAGTTCCGCCGGGTCGCACGCGCTCGGCGAGAGTCGCCGGCGCAGCCGCGCCACTTCGGCGTGCGAACTGTCGATCACCACCCACTCGGCCCACAAGCTGTCGCCAGGGTTCCCCACGACTTCGACGTCCGCCATCAGTCGCGGCCCCTCCCCGGTATTGAAGCGTGCGATGTGACCGGTCACGGGCATCGACTTGATGCCAGGCGGCAGCATCGGGAACACGCCGCGCCCGCCGGTCACCGCCAACTGGTCGCCGAGCTTCGCGAGCGAATCCGGGTGCGGCTGCGGATCCATGTCGTGATCCAGCGAGATCGGCAGCAGGTAGTATTCGGACAGCAGCCGATCCTGCAGGTGGACCTGCATGCCGAGTTCAGGATAGCCCCACACCAGCACGTTCATCGGGTACTCGGGCCCCGTGGCGTAGGACATCGACAGCCGCGCGCCGATCGGGTTGTACTCGACTTTGTGTGGCGGTCCATATCGCACGTAAAGCTCGCCGCGCTCGTCCCACTCGCGCCGCTTGGCATCGAAGTAGAGGAAGTACGCCTGCGCAACGCGCGACCAGTACTCGAGCCGCGCTTCGTTCTCCGGGCTCGCGAGGTCAGGATCATTGTCACGCCAGAAATGCTCGATGAATTCGCGCTGCCCCGCAGGCGAGAGCCGGTGCAGCAGGAAGGTGTCACGCGCGGACGCCACCGGGCTGATGTCCTCGAAACGCAGCCGCGCGAGTTTGGGCAGCTTCGGGATCGATTCACGGAACAAACTGTCGGCTTCGTGGACACGGCCGTCTCGGTACGACATGTGCGCGAGCGCCAGCACGCTCTCAGGCCTGCGCGGCTCGGCCTCCACGGCGCGCGCTGCGGCACTGAGCGCGGGTTTAAGGTCGCCGCGTTCGAGCAGCAGCGGCACCAGTTGCAACCATGCGTCGGCCGAGGCCGGCTTGAGCCGCGCGGAGTTCGAGAAGCTCGCGATCGAACGATCGAGCGACTTGGCCTCGAGGTACTTGAGCCAATCGCGCCGCCACACTTGCCCGAGCCCAAATTGCCCGTCGGCATCCGCGGGATTGATGTCCGTCACGAGTTGGAAGCGGCGCTCGGCGTACTTCAAGAACCCGCACTCGTAGTAGGTGCGCGCGAGCAATAGCTGGGCGGCGGCGTTGGTGGGGTCCATGATCGTGGCCCGCTCGAGTTCATCGATTGCGGCGCGGCGGGAATCGATGGTGCTGTATACGAGCCGCCGCTGCGCGGAGCGCAGCAAAGCTTCGGAGCTCGGGCCCGTGCGTGCCGCGATGAGAGCGGCAGGGGCGAGCGTCGCCTGGGCGGCGAGCAGGATGGCGGTGATCAACAGCGACGGCCGTGGCAGCAATCAAACTCCTTGTGGCCCGGTGGCGCCTGAGTATCCGCAGCGGGAACTGCGCGCGTCAACAACAGAGTTGCGGCGTGACGCGGTGCAGGTGTGGTTGGAGCGGGTCCAACGGCGAGCCGCGCGGTGCCGGTGCGGACGCCGCAGCATGCCACCCCTGGGCCGTACGAGTTGACGGCGCGCCCGGCCTCACGCAGCGTCCCCCTATGGACTCCGACGACACGCGGGCCGCGACGCCCACTGCCACCGCCATCGACGCCCCACACGCCGCGGCGCTACTGAACACCGCCACATGGCTCGATGTACGCGACCAGCCGCGCTTTGCGAGTGGCCACCTCCCGGGCGCGGGCAACGTGCCGGTGGCGGAGTGGACGGAGCGCCGCCACGAACTGCCGCCGCCCCAAGAGCACGTGATCGTGGTCGCGGATGATGCCGCAAGTGCGCGCGAGGCGGCGGAGCGTCTCGCGAGTCTCGGCTACCATGATGTCGCGTGGCTCACGGCACCCTGGGAGTCGTTGGCGCTCGCCGCGTCGCGTGACCCTGCGGCGCCATTGTGGAAGCCGGCGCCGTTCCTGGAACGCCTGCTCCCTGCGATCCCCCGCGGCAGGGCGCTCGATGTGGCTTGCGGCGCGGGCCGCGAAGCGGTGTTCCTCGCGCGCAACGGCTTCGAGGTCGAGGCATGGGACCACGACAGCGAGGCGCTTTCGCGGGCGCGGGCCCTCGCCATCCGGCACGGCGCCAATATCCGTACTTCGGCAGTGGATCTGGAGGCCCAGATTCCTCCTGTGATCGCTGAGGCGAAGTACGCCTTGATCGTGTGCTTTCGGTACTTACACCGCCCGCTGTTCCCGCTCCTGCTGAGCGCCCTCGCGCCGGGCGGGCATCTCGTGTACGAGACGTTTCGCGAGGGTCAGGAGCGCTATGGGCGGCCACGGCGGCCACGATTCCTGCTGCGCAGTGGGGAACTGCGCGAGGCCTTCGGCGCGCTCGACATTCTTGAGTACGAGGAGACCGAGCGCGAGGGCGGCCCAGTGACTGCGCGACTTCACGCGCGCAAGCCCCTGCGCTAGCTCCTCGCCGCCCCTTCGCGCTTCAGCCGGCGGCCCAGCACGTCGACGAGCACGTAGAGCGCGAGCAACACGACGGCGGCGAGCACGAACCACAGCAGCTTCTGCTGGATGACGTGCGCGAGTGCCGCGGGGTCATCGAGCAACCGCGGCTCCTGCCCCAGCACGCGCGCGCCGAACACGGCAAGCACCGTGCACCAGATGAATGAGCCAACCAGCGTCATCAGGCTGAAGCGCCCGAACGCCATGCGCGCCGCACCCGCGGGCAGCGACACCAGATGGCGCACGACCGGCAACAAGCGCGAGAAGAAGATGCCGACGGACGAATAGCGCTGGATCCACAGTTCCGCCATCAGCCACTTCTGCTCCGGCACGAACGCGTATCGCCCATAGCGCAGGATCAGCGGACGGCCCACGACGCGCGCGACCCAGTAGGAGATCGTGGCACCCGCCCATGAACCCAGTGTCGCCGCCATCACCACACCCCAGAAGTGGAACCGCCCCTGTTCGGCGTAATACGCCGCGGGCGGGATCACGACTTCGCTCGGCAGCGGGAAGACGGTCGACTCGATCGCCATCATCACGAAGATGCCGGCGTAACCCCATTGGTCCACGAGCCCGAACCACGTCTTGAGCAGCGAATGGAACACAGGAACTCCTTAGCGGGATTGAACCGCGGATGCGGCGGGAACGGTCTCGACCCATGTGAAGTCGTCGCCTTCGATCGCCGGCCGCGCCCACGCGATCAAGGGATCGTGCTCGAGCAGTATCCAGGCGCCCTCCTGCGCGGCACGCGTGAGCAGGGCGCGCTTCTCGGCCATCGTCTCGATCGCCGCGATGTCGTAGCCCATGACGAAGGGTATGCGCACATGCGATGCCGTCGGGATCAAGTCTGCCACGAAATACACGGCGCCTTCCGGGCCATGCACGCGCACGAGCTGCTGCCCGCGCGTGTGCCCATCGGCGGTGATGATCTCGACGCCGGGCCACGATTCGCGTGGACCGTCCCACACATCGAGCACACCTGCATCTAGCAGCGGCTCGAAATTTTCCGCCATGTACGAGGCGCGTTCGCGCGGGTTTGGGTCGCGGGCGTTCTCGAGATTGCGGCGCTGGACCGCGTAGCGCGCATTCGGCAGGCGCGGCACAAGCTTGCCCTCCACCACGCGCGTGGACCCGGCGGCATGGTCGAAGTGCAGGTGCGTCAGCAGGACATCGGTGACGTCTGCCGGCGTCAGGCCCAACGCATCGAGTGACTTATCGAGCGTGTGCTCTTCCAGTTCCAGGCGGTAGATGTCCGCGAGCTTGGGGCTGAACTTGTCGCCGATGCCATCGTCGACGAGGACGCAGCGCCCTTGCCCGCGCAACAGCATACAGCGCATGGCGAGGCGGATGCGGTTGCGCTCATCGGGCGGTTGCAGCTTGGCCCACATCGGCTTGGGGACTGAACCGAACATCGAGCCGCCGTCGAGCCACAGGAATCCCGTCTCGAGTGCGTCGATCGTCCAGCCGCCTACGGACCTGGGGAACATAGCTGCAGAATTGCGGATGGCAGGGCGGGGCGTCAATCCAGCTGCCTTCGGTTGCCTACTGCTGTCTGCGCGCAGCAGTCCCTCAGATGTGGATCGCCCGCTTTGCCACCGCCAGCGCCGCCTCTTTCACCGCTTCCGGCAGCGTCGGGTGCGCGTGCACTGAGCGCGCGATGTCCTCGGCGCTCGCCTGCATCTCGATCGCGAACGCGAGTTCCGCGATCAGGTCGCTGGCCCGTGGCCCCACGATGTGGGCACCCAGCAGGCGGTCGGTCGTGGCGTCGGCGATCAGCTTCACCTGGCCGTCGCGCTCTTCCATGGCGCGCGCGCGGCCATTGGCGAGAAACGGGAACACGCCGATGTTCACCGCAATGCCCTGCTCCCTCGCCTGCTCCTCGGTAAGCCCGACGCCGGCCAGCTCAGGCCACGTGTACACGACATTGGGAATGCAATCGTAGGCGACGTGTCCCGCCTGCCCCATCATCAACTCGACGGCCGCGATGCCTTCTTCCTCGGCCTTGTGCGCGAGCATCGGCCCCTCGATCACGTCGCCGATGGCGAAGATGCCGGGAACGTTGGTCTGGAAGTGCGCGTCGACAACGATGCGGCCGCGCTCATCGAGCTCGACGCCGGCTTCGGCGGCACCGAGCCCTTCGGTGAATGCACGGCGACCGACCGCGACGAGCAGCACGTCGCACTCGTCCTCGCGTTCACCCGCTGCGCCCGCGACCTTGAGCTTCACGCGCCCACCCACGACCTTCGCCGACTTCGCCGAGGCGCCGAACTCGAAGTGCATGCCCTGTTTCTCGAGCGACTTCTGCAGCAGCTCGGCGCTCTGCAGATCCGCGCCCGGCACCGCGCGGTCCAGGTACTCGATCACCCGTACCTCACTGCCCAGCCGCAACCACACCGAGCCCAACTCGAGGCCAATCGCGCCGGCGCCAATGACGATCAGTTGCTTCGGCACTTCCGGCAGCGTCAGCGCATCGGTCGAATGCACGATGCGGCGGCCGTCGGTCTCGATCCCCTTGAGCTTCGCCGGTTTGCTGCCCGTGGCGATCAGGATGCGCGTCGCCGTCACAACCTGCGGCGGCTCGCCCGAGACCTCGATCTCGGTGGCGGAACGCAGCCGTGCAGCGCCGGTGATGCGCGTGATCTTGTGCTTGCGGAACAGCCCGGCGATGCCGCGAGTCAGGTCCGAGACGACCTTGTCCTTGCGGCCCAACATGACGGGCAGGTCCAGTTCGACCGACGCCTTGATGCCATGCACGGCAAAGCTATGGCGCGCCTGGTGGAAGTGCTCGCTGGAATCGAGCAGCGCCTTGCTCGGGATGCAGCCCACGTTGAGGCAGGTGCCGCCGAGCGAGGCGTACTTCTCGATACAGGCGACGCGCAGCCCCAATTGCGCAGCGCGAATCGCCGCGACGTAGCCGCCGGGTCCCGAGCCGATGACGACCAGATCGAACGGCGGCGAACTCACCGCGAGGGTGCTTCCTCAGCGCTTAAGCCGAATTCGAAGTCGAGCAGCCGGTCGATCGGCAGGCGCAGCCGGAACGCCTCGGACCACACATCCACCGGCTCCGTCATCTTGCGTGTACGCAGGTAGAGCTCGTCCGCGGATTCGATGAGGTCGCGCGCGTTGGCGCTGCGCAGGTGCCGCGAGTCGAGGTCGCCGAGCCGCACGCGATCGAGGGCGTCGGCATCCTTCAGCAACCACAGCAGGTCATCGCGCCAGCCGGCCTCCGCGTCGGTGTGCGCATGCCAGCGACAGGCGCTGGCGATGCGGTCCAACTCCTGCGGCGGGTCTTCGAGATGGCGCGGCAACTCTTCGAGCACCCAGATCGCGGCGCGCTCGCCATGGCCCGCATCGATGTCGTCGTTCTCACGGCACAGGTCATGGCACGCGGCGGCCCAAAGTGCGGGCTCGAACAGGTCGCTGTCGCCGGCCAACACCGTCGTCCACACCATCACCCGCGCGGCGTGACCAAAACCATGCAGCAAGCTCGGCGGTTGCATCGTGTACCAATCGCGCCTGGGTACCATGACCTAGACCTCCAGCAACATGCGCTCGGGAGCTTCCAGTTGCTCCTTCACGCGGACGAGAAAGGTCACCGCCTGCTCGCCATCGACGATGCGATGGTCGTAGGACAGTGCGACGTACATCATCGGCCGAACCACGACCTGGTCATTGATCACGATGGGCCGCTTTTCGATCTTGTGCATGCCGAGAATACCGCTCTGCGGCGGATTGAGGATCGGCGTCGAGAGCAGCGAGCCGTAAACGCCCCCATTGGTCACCGTGAACGTACCGCCCACCAGTTCGTCGAGCGACAGCGTGTTGTCCCGCGCGCGCATCGCCAGCCGCACGATCTCGCGCTCGATCGCAGCGAATCCCATCGCCTGGGCATTGTGCACCACCGGCACAATCAGCCCGCGCTCGGTGCCCACAGCGACCCCCAAGTGCACGGCATCACGATAGACCATATCGGTGCCGCGGATCTCGGCATTCAATTCGGGAATCTCACGCAGCGCCTGGATGCAGGCGCGCCCGAAGAAGCTCATGAACCCGAGCCGCACCCCGTGCTTCTGCTCGAAGGCGTCCTTGTACTTTTGGCGCGCCGCCAGCACGGCGCTCATGTCGATCTCGTTGAAGGTCGTCAGGATCGCCGCGGTGTGCTGCGCCAGGACGAGGCGTTCGGCGATGCGCTGCCGCAGCCGCGTCATCGGCACGATGCGCTCGCCGGCGCTCGCCGCGACGGCGGGAGCAGCCGGGGCGGCCGACGGTCTTGCGGGCGCCGGCGGGGCGGTGGCCGCGGGTGGCGCGGGTGATGCGGGCGTCGCTGGTGCCGCGTCGGCAGGTGCCGCCGGCGACGCTGCGCCAAGCCGTTCGACATCTTCCTTGAGGATCCTGCCGCCGCGACCCGTGCCCGCAATGTCGGCTGGGTTCACGCCGTGTTCCTCGATCAGGCGCCGCGCGGCGGGCCCGGTGGGCGCGTTCCCTGCCGGCTGCTTGGACGGCGTGGGCGGCGTGGGCACCGCCGCAGCCGGAGCAGCGGCCGGCTTCGCGTCTGCCGCCTTAGCAGGTTCAGCGCGTGTCATGGTTGCGGATGCCGGCAGCGCTGTCGCAGGCGCCTGCGCGCCGCCCGCAGCCACAGGCTCGAGCCGCGCCAGCACATCACCCACGTGCACCGTCTCTCCCACATTGCGCGCATGACGCAGGACACCCGCCTCGGTGGCCGCGATCTCCACGGCCGCCTTGTCGGTTTCGAGCGTCGCGATGGGCTCGTCCATGCGCACGGTTGAGCCCTCGGGCTTCAGCCATTCGACGAGGACGGCTTCCGAGATCGACTCGGCCAGCCGCGGCACCTTCACTTCGGTGACAGCGCTCATCGGCTCGCCCTCCGGCGTCCTGCGGGTGCTGCGACTCCCGGTGCGCTCCCAGGCGCACCGGTCTCGTAGCTGCGCGCAATCAGGTCGCGTTCTTCCTCGCCATGCAGCGCGTAGTAGCCGGTGGCCGGCGCGGGAACCGCCTTGCGGGCCACGGCGCGCAGGACGCCGCCCTCGGGAAGAATGCCCTCGATGCGGTGCCGGATGTGGCGCCACGCTCCCATGTTCGCAGGCTCCTCCTGGACCCAACGGATGTCCTTGGCGTTCGGGTAGCGCGCGAACAGTTCGGCGAGCTCGAGCCGCGGGAAGGGATAGAGCTGTTCGACACGAACAATCGCGTTGCGCGCCTGCGGATGCGCGGCGCGCGCCTCCAGTAGCGTGTAGTAGAACCGCCCCGAGGTCAGCACGACGGTCTTGACGGTGGCCGCATCGGCGACCGTCGCGTCATCGATCACGGTGCGGAATCCCTCCGAGGTGAACGCCGACATGGGCGAGACCGCGAGCTTGTGGCGCAGCAGGCTCTTGGGGCTCATGATCACCAAGGGCTTGCGGAACGGCCGGTGAATCTGGCGGCGCAGCGCATGGAACAACTGCGCCGGCGTCGTGGGGTTGCACACCTGCATGTTGCCGCGCGCGCACAATTCGAGAAAGCGCTCGAGGCGTGCGCTCGAGTGCTCGGGGCCCTGCCCCTCATAGCCGTGCGGCAGCAGCAGCACGAGCCCGGACATGCGGCTCCACTTGGCTTCGGAGCTGGCGAGGAACTGGTCGATGATGACCTGGGCAACGTTTGCGAAATCACCGAACTGCGCCTCCCACACCGCGAGCGTGTGCGGATCGGCGTTGCTGAAGCCGTACTCGTAGCCGAGTGCTGCCGCTTCGCTCAGCATGCTGTTGATGATCTCGAAGCGCCCCTGCCCCGGCGCCAGGTGCTGCAATGGCACGTGCTGCATGCCCGTGCGCTGCTCATGCAGGATGGCATGGCGGTGGCTGAACGTGCCGCGGCCGACATCCTGGCCGCTCATGCGCACGTGGTAGCCCTCGAGCAACAATGTCCCGAAGGCGAGCACTTCGCCGCAGCCCCAGTCGATGCGATCCTCGGCCGCCATCGCCACGCGATCGGCATAGAGCTTCACCACCTTGGGGTGGGCCTCGAAGCCGCCGGGCAGCCCGGTCACGTCGCGCAGGATCTGCTCGAGCGTCCCGCGGGTGACGGAGGTGTGACCTGTCCAATCATCGCCGGCCCACGCCAGCCCTTCCCACGCGCCGACCAACGCCGGCTCGGCGTCGCCGGATTGCGGGGCGCGCGCCCTGCGATGGGCACCCCCCAGCCGCTGCGCGATCTCCGCTTCCATGGCGTGCACCGTCTGCTCATCGAGCACGCCCTCGCTCACCAGCCGCGAGGCGTAGGTCTGGGCCGCGGGCGTGTGTGAGGCGATGGTGCGGTACATCACCGGCTGCGTGAAGGTCGGGTCATCGAGTTCGTTATGACCATGGCGGCGGTAGCACACGAGGTCCACGAACACATCGCGCCGGAACGCCGCGCGGTAAGCAGTCGCCAGCTGGATGGCGTGAATGCAGGCCTCAGGGTCGTCGCCATTGACGTGCAGCACCGGCGCATCGATCACGCGGGCGATGTCGGTGGCGTAGCGCGTGGGGCGGCCCTCTTCCGGCGAAGTCGTGAAGCCGACCTGGTTGTTGACGACGATGTGAACGGTGCCACCCACGTCATAGGCGGGCAACTGCGCCAGCATCAGGGTCTCGGGCACTATGCCCTCGCCGGCAAACGCCGCATCGCCATGGATGAGCACCGGCCAACAGCGCGTGCGCGCCGTGTCGCCGGCCAGGCCCTGGCGCGCGCGCACCGAGCCGAGCACGACAGGGTTCACGAATTCGAGATGGCTGGGGTTGTAGTTCATCGTGAGCCGCACCGGGTGGCCCGCGCGCGTCTCGCGCTCGGACGAGAATCCCAAGTGGTACTTAACGTCGCCCTGGTCCTGCATGTCTTCGGGCGCGAACGCCGATTCGAACTCGCCGAACACACGTTCGAGCGGCTTGCCCAGAATATTCGCGAGCACGTTGAGCCGGCCGCGATGCGGCATGCCGATCACCACCTGCTCCACCTTCATGGCCGCGGCGTGCTCGATCAGCGAATCGAGCATCGGCACCAGCGAGGCGGCGCCTTCGAGCGAGAAGCGCTTCTGCCCCACGTACTTCACGTGCAGGAACTGCTCGAACGCATCCGCCATCAACAGGCGCTCGAGGATGCGAATGCGCTCGTCGGGGGTGAGTTGGGGGCGGTTGCGCTGGGGCTCCATGGCGGCTTCGAGCCAGTCGCGGCGTTCCTTGTCGAAGATGTGCATGTACTCGACGCCCAGCGTGCCGCAGTAGGTCTCACGCAGCGCCGCGACCAGCTCCCCCAGCGAGCCGCGGAACTCACCGCGGAATGGCCGAGCCTCGACCACGCGCCCGAGATCGGCTTCGCCCAGCGAGAATTGTTCGAGCTCGAGCAGCGGATGGGTCGCCGCGGGCTCCGACAGCGGGTCGAGCCGCGCGACCAAGTGGCCGAATTCCCGGTAGGCCGTCACCAGACCATAGACCCCACCCGCGGGAGAGGCGGCAGGCGGAGCAGCCATGGCGGCGCCCCCGGCGGCTGGCAGCGGCGCGGCCGAACCCGCGGCAAACTCGAAGCCCGCGAAGAAATGCGCCCAATCATCCGGGACGGATGCGGGATCGGATTGGAACCGCTGGTACATCGCCTCGATGTACGGGGCGTTGGCGCGCGATAGGGATTCGCGTGGAATGGGCCTCATCCTGTGTTCTGACGCGCCTTTGGGCTGGGCGGTTCGGGGTCGCGAGACGGCCCCACACGGCTCGTCCGATCGCGGGGCGGGGCCACAGGTTAGCATGAAGCGGCCCGCGCCCGCATGTGACCGGCTGGGGACTTGGGGCCCGGGCGCGGCGCGCAGGCGCGCGAGTGGCCGGGTACCGCCCGCCCAACGATGCATTGCGTTTCATCCGCGGTCCAGGGTCCTGTCAGGCGTTTCGCAACGTCGTTGTAACGTTTGAGCTTCCCACGCATTTGGTCGTTGAGCATAGGCCGCATGGTTTGAGATAGTCAGGGCGCGTCGGAAGTACTGGCCGGCAGCCTCCCCAAGGGCCCCCGTTCCGCACCTCCGTCGAGAGCCTGGTCACCACCGACCCGACACCTTTCTCGCCCAGGGCGCACTCCCGGCGCCAACTTGATTCTCCAGCTGGAGGGGTTCATGCCGACGCGTAGCCGAGTGCTTCACTTCGCTTTCCCGGCGCTTCTCTTGGCTGCCCCATGGGCCCTCACGCTCCCGGCGGCGGCTGCCACTCGTCCTGAAATGGAAATTCCTGGCGCCGCGGCCAGCGAAGTTCGCCTCGAACCGGTCCACATCGGCAACGCCAAGGTGCAGCACGCCCTCTCACAGTCCACGCCATGGCGGAGCTTCGAGTTACGCTTCGGCCTGTGGAACGTCAGCTGGAACGAGGCCACGGGCACGCCTCACCGCGCATTCGGTCCGAGCATTCCCCTTGCCGGCTTCGCGAATGACGCCGTGAGCGCCGACCGCGCCGTGCGCGCGTTCATCGCCGGGCACCCTGGATTGTTCGGGGGCGCTGGGATCGAACTGAAGAGCCTCGCGGCTACCCGAGCCGGAAACGTCTGGTACGTGCGTTACCAGCAGCAGGTGAACGGTGTCCCCGTGTTGTTCTCCGACTGGGAATTCCGTGTCGGCACCAACGGTCGCCTGATGATGTTCGGCGCCGATGCCCGCGCGATCCCTGAGAATCTCGTGACGACGCCGCGGGTGGTGAGTGCCGCGGCCCTCGCCGCCGCACACGCCGGTGAGACCTGGAATCCCGCGGTCGACCGCGTCGAACTCGCGAAGGACCTCGCCTACGTCCCGGTGACGCGCGCCGACGGCTCGCAGGATCTGCGTCTTGCCTACGACGCCACGGTGAAGCCGGCGCGCTTCGGCGATGCGGAGCACGTGCTCGTCGACGCCGCCAATGGCCAGACGCTGTTCCGCCGCAAGCTTCGCAACGATGCAGTGACAGGAACGGTGACGGCGCAGATTCATGCCAGCAGTCCCTACGACCCGTTGATCACCCGCCCGCTACGCAATGCCAAGGTCAACGCGGGAACGCCGTCCGTGATCGCCGATTCGGCGGGAGTCTACTCGATCAATGCGAGCAACTACCCCACCGTCATCACCAGTTCGTTCATCGGCCCCTATTGCCAAGTGATGCGCATCGACGGTGCCGCAGGCGCCTTCAGCAAATCCACCGTCGCAGACAACTCGGTCCAGAACGTGGGCTGGGCGACATCCAACTCACAGCCGTCCGAGCGCGACGCGTACTACCACACCAATCTCGCGCACGACTGGGTCAAGGCGATGGACCCGGGCCTGACGTCCATCGACTACAGCCTCATGGTCAACGTGAACTGGAACGACGGCACCGATTGCGAAGCCTACTGGGACCAGTTGACAAACTCGCTCAACTACTGGCTCGAGGGCGCCACCTGCCCGAACACGGCCACGATCCCCGACCTGGTCTGGCACGAGTATTCGCACATGGTGGACTACAACCTCTACTTCGCGAACGGCAACGCGAACGGACTGCAGAACGGCGCATTGGGTGAAGGCCTCGCCGACGCGTTCACCGTGCTGCTCGGCAACGAACCGCTGGTGGGAAATGGATTCACGGGCCCCAACACGTTCATCCGGGACGTGCGTGTTGGAGCGCGCTATCCCGAGAACGACCCGCCGGATTCGCACGTTGCCGGGCTGATCCTCGCGGGCGCACTGTGGGACCTCAAGGTGGCAACGAATGTGACGCTCGCCAGCCGCCTCATGCACTTCGCCAAGTACGGGTTGCCGGACGATCCCAATGACGGCGTGGCACTCAGCGAATACTTTCTCGACGTGTTGGTCGCCGACGACAACGACGCGGACCTTTCCAACGGCACACCAAACCTGACGGCGATCAACACGGCATTCAGCAATCACGGCATCGGCATGAACTACTTCCTGAGTGTGGCGCATGACCCTCTGGGCGACCAGCCGTCCAACGGCCCCTACCCGATCAATGCCACCATCACCTTCGGCGGCCCGATCGGCGGCTTCAGCAACGCCAAGTTGTTTTACTCGGTGAACAAGACCCCGTATGTCAGCGCCAACATGCTCCCGACGGGCAACCCGGACGAGTACGGTGCCGAAATCCCGAATGAATCCTTCGGCGTGGTGCGCTA
>JANLOX010000260.1:0-2165 GCA_031366795.1 Candidatus Eiseniibacteriota bacterium
CCACCGCCCCGCGTGCCCGCGCCCCATCCGATCGTGTACTATCCGGCCCGCTTTCCCATGCCGCTCCAATCCCCAACGGAAGCCTTCCAATGACCGCTTATCCGGACGTTTTCATCGTGGGCGCTGCGCGTACGCCGATCGGCAAGTTCCTGGGCGGGTTGTCTTCGCTCAAGGCTTCGGATCTCGGGGCCATTGCCATCAAGGAAGCGCTAGTGCGTGCCGGAGTTTCGGGCGCAGACGTCGAAGAAGTCCTGATGGGGCACGTGGTCCAGGGCGGGCAGGGGCAGGCTCCGGCGCGGCAGGCTCAGATCAAGGCGGGCATCAATCCGGTTTCGGGCGCGGTCACCATCAACAAAGTGTGTGGCTCAGGGCTCAAGGCTGTGATGCTCGGCGCGCAGGCGATCAAGGCCGGTGATGCGCACGTTCTCGTCGCGGGCGGTCAAGAGAGCATGAGCACCGCTCCTCACTACGACTTCGCGGCGCGCACGGGGACCAAGCTGGGTGACGTGACGCTGCGCGATGGCGCGGTGTTCGATGGGCTGTGGTGCTCCTTCAACAACTGCCACATGATCGAGTTGGCGCAGTACACGGCGGAGAAGGCGGGGCTCAATCGCGCGGAGATCGATGCGTTCTCCGTGGGCAGCCACGCGAAGGCCGCTGCGGCGTGGGCGGAGGGGCGCTTCGCTCAGGAAGTCGTGCCGGTTTCGATTCCGCAGCGGAAGGGCGATCCGTTGATTGTCGCGAAGGACGAATCGATCCGCGCAGACACCACGCTCGAGACGCTCGCGAAGCTCTCGGCAGTGACGCGCGACAAGGGCGGCATGATTACGGCGGGCAACGCCCCGGGGCTCAATGACGGGGGCGCCGCTCTGGTGCTGATGAGTGGCGAGCGCGTGAAGCAGACGGGCGCCAAGCCGCTCGCGCGCGTGGTCGCCTACGCCACGGGTGGCGGCGAGCCGAAAGACCTGTTTTTCGCGCCGATCGATGCGGTGCAGCGGCTGATGGCCAAGATGAACGTGGCGATCAATCACTTCGACTTGATCGAAGCCAACGAAGCCTTCGCCGCGCAGGCCGTGGCCGATGGCAAGGGCCTCGGCTGGGATTGGGATCGCGTCAACGTGAATGGCGGCGCGGTGGCACTCGGTCACCCGATCGGCGCCTCGGGCGCGCGCGTGCTGGTGACGCTGATTTACGCGCTCGAGCAGCGCAAGCTCAAGACCGGTCTCGCGACCTTGTGCTTAGGGGGCGGAAACGCGGTCGCCCTCGCGGTGGAGCGTGTCTAGATGAGCACACTGACTGAGCATTCAGGCGCCGGCCCTTCGGCCGCGATCAAGCGCATCGCTGTCGTCGGTGGCGGCGTCATGGGGAATGGCATCGCGCAGGTGTTCGCGACCTCCGAATTTCAAGTGGAACTCATCGACGCCAAACCCGAATTCGTCGAGCGCGCGCTGGGTGCAGTGGCCAAGAATCTCGATCGTGTCGCCAAGAAGCAGGGCTGGCCCGCTGAACAAGCGGCCGCGATCCTCAAGCGCATCCATGGCGGTACGAGCCTCGATGCGGCGAAGGATTGCGAACTGGTGATTGAAGCGGTGAGCGAAGACTGGGCACTCAAGAAGTCGATCTTCGAGAAACTCGACGCGGCAGCACCCGCGAGCGCCATTCTCGCGACGAATACCTCGAGCATTTCGATCACCGAGATCGCGGCGGTGACGAAGCGCGCGGATCGCGTGATCGGCATGCACTTCATGAATCCCGTGCCCGTGATGCAGCTGGTCGAGATCATCCGCGGGCTCGCGACGAGTGACGCGACCTACGCGGCGACGGAAGACCTGTCGAAGCGGCTGGGCAAGACGCCGGTCGAGGTCAACGACTTCCCAGGGTTCGTCTCGAACCGCATCCTGATGCCGTTGATCAACGAGGCCTGCTTCACGTTAATGGAAGGTGTCGCGACGAAGGAAGCGATCGACACCGTGATGAAGCTCGGCATGAACCACCCGATCGGGCCGCTGGCGTTGGCCGACCTGATCGGGCTCGACACCTGCCTCAACATCATGAACGTGCTACACAAGGGGATCGGCGACTCGAAGTACCGGCCCTGCCCGCTGCTGCGCAAGCTGGTGAGCGCCGGCTATCTCGGCCGCAAGAGCGGCCGCGGCTTCTACGAG
>JANLOX010000266.1:0-8625 GCA_031366795.1 Candidatus Eiseniibacteriota bacterium
TGTGGACTCCCGGATTCTTGGCGGTGAGGAGGCCGCCCTGCATGCCGACTCCGTCGCGGGTAATGCCCGCGCCATACAGATCGAACCCCAGGCTCTTGGCAGCCTGCTCGTTCACTTCTGCGATGCTCACGTGCAGCGCGACCTGCTTGTTGGCACTCGGGGAGAACACCTCGATGTCGTACACCCGGAATCTGCCACCCTCGCCGTAGACCACCAGGCTGGTGCTGCCGACGGTCTTGCCGTTGACGACCACCGTGCGCTCGGAGCCAACCGCGGCATCCGCGATCTTGGGCTCGGCAATGGCGACGGTCTTGACCGCTTCATCCGCGATCACGACCTGCGCGTGGCCGAGGGGAATCATCAGCTTCTCGTCACCCGTTGCCGCCCACGTCCCGCCGGCCATCGTGGCCAGCATGATCACCGCGCCCATCCACCGCGCGGCTCCATCCTTGAAGTTTGACCGGACCATTGAAATTCCTCCTGCTTGGGAGTTCACGAGTAAACAGTTTTAAGCGTATTCAGCGGTGCGTTAGTGGCGCGTGCTGTCGGTGATGGCGGCCTGCTCGGTGACTTCGGTGCTACGAATGATGCGCACCTTGCCCGGATCGCGATCCCTGACGACCACCGGAGCCGGCGCGCCAGGCGTGCTGCTCCGGCGTACCTGAGCCGGAGCGCCGTAGCCGAGCATTTCGCCCGTCGAGTACTGGTCGACCTTCGTCTGCTCCTGGTCTTCCGGGTTACGCAGGATCAAGTGGATCTCGCCCTCGTGAATCGCGTGCGCCACTTTCTCCGCGCCCGACGGGTCCACCAGCAGCGTGACGCTCTGCACCGACATCGGCGCGCCGTCCTTCTGCGAGGTCTTCTGGCCGGCCGCGAGCACTTCGATGTTCTGGAGCAGCGTGTTCGTCACCGCGTTGCTCATCGCGGAGTGCGGATCGACCGTCACCAGCACATCGACGCGGTCGCCCGGCAACACGAAGCCCGAGACACCCGAGACCTGGTTTACTTCCATACTCACGGCGCGCATCGAGGGGCGGACGAGCATCGACAGACCGCCGCCGCGCGAAGACATCTTGACCGCGGTCACCGGCTCGCGGGCGCCCATGAACACCTTCGTCGTCTGACCGATGACGGAGTCCATGTTGGCGTACGCGCCTTCCGGCACGGCGTCCTTCGGATAGCGGGCGACGCGCAACATGTTGCGGTCGAGCTTTACACCGAAGGTCAGGTCACCATTGGTGACCACGACATCGCGGTAACTGCCACTGGCACCCGCTGCGGCGCGTGCCGCCATGCCACTCAATCCGTAATAACCAACCACCGCCGCGGCGATACCCAGCAACGCGGCGAGGCCGAGCGCTCGCTGTCCCTGATTCGAGGCCACGATTGCCACTCTCCTTCCGGCGTCAGCCGTCGTACTCGCATTGGGGAATTCCGGGAATTCCCGGCCCCCTCAGTCACTTCACTTTCGATCGGGTTGCCGAACGCGTCAGGCGGTCCGGACCGGTAGCGAGTGTGATTCCAAAAGTGATGCCCGACCCGGACAAACCTCGCGATTCGCAAGCCTCTGCGGATCGAAAGCCTTCGAGTGGGGATTATCGGCCGCTAAAATCGAACCCATAACGAGATCATGGAACCCGCCAAGATGGCCCCTGCAAACGGGAACCGCAGGTCCGACGCCATCGGCGGCGGGCCCTGTCGCCCAGGCAGCGCAACCGCCCAGGCCCCGATGTTCGCCGCCCCCCGCAACGAGCGGCCAAGCGACTTGTGGCGAGCCGCCACCAGCAGCGCGAACACTCCTCCCGCGACCAGCGACAGCAGCGTCGCCGTGAGACTCAGTGGCCAGGCCAGCCAGGCACCCACGGCAGCCATCAACTTCACGTCTCCCGCTCCCATCCAACCCATCAACCAACCCGGCAGCAGGATCGCTCCCGCGATGAGGGCACCCTCGCCCGATGCGGCGAGTCCATGGAGTCCACCGCTCAGCGCATGCGCAGCCAGTCCCAGCAATACACTGGGAAAAGTCAGCGCATTGGGGATCTTGCGTGCCTTGAAGTCCTTGTCCGCGGCCACCAGCGTGACCGCCGCCACCGCCAGCGCCGTCCATACGGGAACCGTCAGCGAGGGAAGCGTCATACCGGCCCGTCCACGAACTGGGGGAATCGTCGATCCATCATGGGCGTGCAGCTTTCCTTGGGATTGATTCGCTGTGATTCGGGCACTTCGTCACGTCAAGGCACACTGAAACCGCGGGTCATGCGTAAGGAATTGTGACGCCGGGTCTCGATTGCTCGGCCCCAAGGAATTCGTCTCCGGTGAAACACCCCCGGCCGCTTGGAGCGGCGCGGGGGTCGGAGGTTCCCATGTAAGCAAGACGTTGCGGCTGCCTCCACCCATCGATTTGCATCTGTTGTCCCGGCCGATTCTGGATAACCGGCTTTAGGGACTCAGGGAGCGTCATCGGCGGGTTGGGGTCCCGGCGGCCAGTTTAGGGAGCGCCAGCGCTGTCGAGGGCGGTCTTTGCCTTCATGAACGCGGCCTTGAGCGAGGTCTTGATGCCCAGCGGATCAGCGATGATCACGGCGGTGGCCACCGCGGCGACGAACGCGGCCAGCAAGCCGTATTCGATCAGGTCTTCACCGGATTCCTCGCGAACGAAACGACCAAGCAGTGTCATCACTGGTGTTCTCCTCCGAAGAGATGTGGTTTGAAACGATGCCTCCGATTTGGAGACTGTTGGAACAACAGCGGGGACTGCTACATCAAGTCGAGCGCAGTGCGAACTTTCGTGAATGCCGCGACCAGGGCCGGCTTCCATCCCACCGGATCCAGGATCAACGCGGCCGTGACCACTGCGGCGGCAAAGGCGACGAGCAACCCGTATTCGACCAGGTCTTCACCGCTCTCGTCCGTCCACAGACGCTTCAGGGCACGACCCATTGTCTGCCTTTCCCTTGCTGCGGCGTGATGCGCGCAGCGTTCAAAACCCGGAAGCGCAAGACCCGCGCCGTTTCGTGACTGCGCCGCTTCATGCGTCCAAGTACAAGAAGCGTAAGGGCCTTGAACAATCGTCCGCCAGCATTAAACGCAGGTTTTCCAAGCTTCGACGCAAAACTCGTAAAGCAGACCAACACAAGTTTGGGGTGGTCGAACTTAAGTGCGTTTTCCCAAACACTCCGGGAGGAATTGGGGATTTTTTCCCAAGCGGCCGCGGCGCAGCGAGGAACTAAGGCGCGCGCGAATCCCTATCCGCCGAGATATGCTTTTTTAACGTCCTCGTTTTGGAGCAGCTTCGACGCGGCGTCCTCGATGGTGACGCGTCCGGTCTCGAGCACATACCCGCGGCCCGCGATCGACAACGCCATATGCGCGTTCTGTTCGACCAGCAGCACGGTGACGCCGCGCTGGTTGATCTCGCGAATCGTGCGGAAGATCTCGCGCACCAGCAACGGCGCGAGGCCGAGCGAGGGCTCGTCCAGCAGCAGCAGCCGCGGCCGCGCCATCAGTGCCCTGCCGATCGCAAGCATCTGCTGCTCGCCGCCCGACAGGGTGCCGGCGCTCTGGCGGCGCCGCTCGAGCAACCGCGGGAACTGATGGTATACCGCATCGCGATCGGCGCGAATGCCCGCGCGGTCCTTGCGCCGGTAGGCGCCGAGTTCGAGGTTGTCCTCGACCGACAGGTTGGCGAACACCATGCGGCCCTCGGGCGACTGTGCGATGCCGAGGCCCACGATCTCGTGCGCCGGCATGCGCACGAGGCTCTTGCCCTCAAACACGATCTCCCCCGAATGCACCGGCAGCAGTCCCGACAGCGTGCGCAGCAGCGTCGTCTTGCCGGCCCCATTGGCGCCGATCAGCGTGACGATCTCGCCGGCAGCGGCGTGGACGCTGACGCCCTTGAGCGCTTGCACCGCACCGTAGTTCACCTTGAGGTCGCGAACTTCGAGCAGCATGCTCAGCTCCCCGCCCCGAGATCGGCCGGCACTTCCTCGCCCAGGTAGGCCTCGATGACGCGCGGGTTGCTGCGAATCTCCGCGGGCGAGCCTTCGGCGATCTTGATCCCGTAATCCAGCACCGCGATGCGCTGGCAGATGCCCATCACCACGCGCATGTCATGCTCGATCAGCAGGATGGTGACCGAGAACTGCTCGCGGATACGCTGGATCATGTGCATCAGCTCGTCGCTCTCCTGGGGATTCAAGCCTGCGGCCGGCTCGTCGAGCAGCAACAGCCGCGGCCGGCCGGCCAGCGCGCGCGCGATCTCCAGCCGGCGCTGCTGGCCGTAGGGCAGCTCGGAGGCGAGCATGTCGCCGACATCGCCTAAGCCCATCACCTCCAGCATCTCGACCGCCTGGCGCTGCAGCTCGCGCTCGTCGCGCTGCCAGCGCCCGGTCTGCAGGATGGCGTCGAACAACCCGGCGCGGGCGTGCTGATGCGCCGCGATGCACACGTTGTCGCGGCAGCAGCGCGAGCCGAACAGGCGGATATTCTGGAACGTGCGGGTGATCCCGGCGCGCGCCACGGCACTCGGTCGCAGGCCGGCTATCCCCCTGCCCTCGAACTCGATCGTGCCATGCGTCGGCGTATAGACCCCGGTGACCAGGTTGAATACCGTCGTCTTGCCGGCGCCATTGGGCCCGATCAGGCCCACGAGTTCGCCCTTGGCGATCTCGAGATCGAGATCGCACACCGCCTTGAGCCCGCCGAAATACTTGGCGACACCCTTAAGCCGCAGCAGGGGTTCGCTCATGCCGTGCTGGCCCGCCGCTTGAACCACGGCAGCTTCAGCTCGTGCTGGCCGAACAACCCTTGCGGCCGCACGATCATCAGCACGATCAGCATCAGCGAGTAGATGATCATGCGCAGGTCGCGGATCGGGCGCAGCAGTTCGGGCAGCACCGTCAGCACTATCGCTGCGAGCACCGAGCCGCTGACGCTGCCTAAGCCCCCCAACACCACCATGGCAATGATCTCGATGCTGCGCGTGAACTGGAACGTGTCGGGATTCAGGAACCCGATATCGTGCGCATACAGCCCGCCGGCGATCCCGGCGAAGAACGAACCCATCACGAACGCCAGCACCTTGTAACGCGTGGTGTCTACCCCCAACGCCTCGGCCGCGACCTCGTCGTCGCGAATCGCGAACAACGCGCGGCCGTGCGTGCTGCGCGCCAGGTGCACCGACACGAGAATGACGCACAGCGCGCCGAGGCATACCCAAAACGGGCTGGCCCAGTGCGGGATGTCCGGCAAACCGCGCGAGGCGCCCACGGCATTCACGTTGGTGATGATGACGCGGATGATCTCGCCGAATCCGAGTGTAACGATGGCGAGGTAGTCACCGCGCAGCCGCAACGACGGCAGGCCCACGAGATAGCCGGCGAGTGCCGCGGCCGAGCCGCCGGCGAGCAGCGCGATCAACAGCGCCGCGCCCTGCGCCAACTGAGCCGGAGCCCCCAGATGGATCATCGTGGCGGCCCATGGCGCTCCCAGATGGAGCGAGATCATCGCCGCGGTGTAGGCGCCGATCGCCATGAATCCCGCATGCCCGAGTGAGAATTGGCCGGTGAAACCATTGATGAGATTGAGCGACACCGCGAGGATCACGCTCACGCCACAGCGGGTCAGGATCTGCAGGGCGTAGGGGTTGAGCAAAGCGGGCAGGATGCGGTCGAGTGCGGCCAGGATCGCGAGGCTCGAGACGATCCAGGTCAGGCGGCGCACATCACACCTTCTCGGTGGTGCTGCGGCCGAGAATTCCGGAGGGCCGCACCAGCAGGATGACGATCAGTAGCACGAAGGCGATGGCATCGCGGTAGGTCGGTGACACGTAACCCACCACCATAACTTCGGCGATGCCCATGACAAGCCCGCCCAGCACTGCCCCCGGGACATTGCCGATCCCGCCCAGTACGGCGGCAACGAACGCCTTGAGCCCGGGAAGCAACCCCATATAGGGCTCTATCTTGGGGTCCTTCATGGCAACGAGCACGCCCGCGGCCGCGGCGAGCATGGAGCCGATCATGAAGGTGAAGGTGATGATGCGGTCCACCGAGATACCCATCAGTGCCGCGGCGGTCGGGTTGAACGAGACCGCCTGCATCGCCTTGCCCACCTTCGTGTGGAGCACTATGACGCGTAGCGCGAACATCAGCACCACCGAGACGGTGAGGATGATGATCTGGTGGTTGGAGATGGTCACGCCGCCGCCCAACGGAATGTTCTGGAGCGTCACAATCTGGGGGAAGAACTTGGGATCGGCGCCGAACAGCAGCCGCGCCCCGTTCTCGAGCAGCAGCGACACGCCGATCGCCGTGATCAGCGCCGACAGCCGCGGCGACTTGCGCACCGGCTTGTAGGCGAGGCGCTCGATGATCACGCCCGCCAACCCGCAACCCACCATCGCGATCACCAGCACGGCGAGCGCCTTGAGCGGGTTCGGCTGTTGGCCCGCGTGCAGCGCGCGGGCCGCGAACCAGCCGATGAACGCGCCCAGCATGTAAATGTCGCCGTGCGCGAAATTGATCAACCGCAGGATGCCGTACACCATCGTGTAGCCCAGTGCGATCAGGGCATACACGCTTCCCGAGGTCAGGCCGTTAACGAGCTGCTGCAGGAACTCGGACACGCGCCTGGATCCGGCCTTAAGGGTTGACGGTGGTGTTGTAGACCTTCTTGCCGGCTTTCACCTCGATCACCACCGCCGGCTTCGATGCATTGCGGTTGGCGTCGAGCGTGATCACTCCGGAGACCCCGGGGAATTCCTTCGTCGCGGCGATGATGTCGCGCAACTTCTGCGTCGCCGCGCGCCGCGCCGGACTGCCGGTCTTCGAGGAGCCAAGCCCCGCGAATGCCGCCGGGTCCTGCGTGTGCAGCTTCTGCATCGACAGGAACAACACGCGCGCCGCGTCGTAGGCCAGTCCGCCGATGGCGTCAGGCTCCTTACCGAACTTCGCCTTGTAGCTCTTGAGGAAGTCCTGCAGCCGCGGATCCGGGTTGTCCACCGCGAAGTGGTTGGAGTAGTACGAGCCGTTGAGCGCGTCGCCGCCGATTTCCAGCAGCTTCTCGCTTTCCCAACCATCGCCACCGAGCAACGGGGCCGTGATGCCCAACTCGCGGGCCTGACGCGCGATCAGGCCGACGTCGGTGTAGTAACCCGGCACGTAGATGGCCTCGGGCTTCATCGCCTTGATGGCGGTCAATTGCGAGCGGAAGTCCGTGTCGCCGGCGTTGTACGCCTGCGGCTTGCCACTGGCGATGGCACCGCCCAGCGAAGTGAACGCCTCGCTGAAGTACTGCGTCAGGCCGACACTGTAATCGTTGCGCACGTCCTCGAGGATCGCCACCGTCTTGAGCTTCAGGTTGAGTGCGGCGAACTTCGCCATCACGGTGCCCTGGAAGGGATCAATGAAGCACATGCGGAAGATGTAGTCGCCCTGCTGCGTCACCTTGGGATTCGTGGAGGAGGGCGAGATCATCGGCACGCCCGCGTCCTGGCACACCGAGGCGGCCGCGATGCTGCGCGAGGAGGCGACTTCGCCGAGCACCGAGCAGACGCCGTCCTGGTTGATCAGTTTCTTGACCACCGTGACGGCTTCTTCGGGCAGGCCGCGGTCGTCCTCGACCAGCGTGCGCACGGGGAGCCCGCCGATCTTGCCCTGGTCCGACGCCTGCAGTTCGGCGAGCGCCAGGTCCACGCCTTCCTTCGTCGACTGACCGAAGTTGGCTTCGTTGCCCGTCAGCGAGCCGTACTCGCCGACCAGGATCTCATCCGTCGACTTGCTGCCGGCACAGCCGGCAAGCGCAACGGCCGCCGCCAGCGCGAGCGGTGCGAACCACCGAGAGCGGGGCGTCATGTCCGGCTCCTTCCGTAGAGAAGTGAGGGCTTCCATTTCCGTTCCGAAGCGATTGGGCTCGCGTGCTTTGCACACATCGGGCGCTCCCCGCTGCGGTGTGGACCAGCGAACGCGTAGGGTTAGCACGCGCCGCCGCGCGGTGTAAAGCGTAGACGCGGCTCGCCAGCTTGGGAATCGCCCAGGCTGCGTGTGCGCAGCGGCGCCTCTTGCCGGGCTTAAGGCCCGGACAATTCATGCAACGCGAGCCGGGAATCCTGGCCGCGCTGCATCAATTGTCGGGGCGATGGGCCAATGTTAACGTGCGCCGCATGAGCCCCGCAGGAGGCGTGGGCAAGGGCAGCCGCGCGCGAGGGCACGTCGCGCGACTGCTGTTGCTCCTGAGTTTCGCGCACGGATGCGCACCCGTGACGGTCCCGCCGTCACCGCCGCGTGCGCTGCCCGGCAAGCCGGCTGCCCACGTCCCCACGCCGTCCCAAAAACCCGTGACCGCGCCCGCGGCGCGACCGCGCCCACTCCCCGGCTACACCACGCGCATCGATGGGCTCGGCTCCGTGGATACCACCGCGCTGCGGGGACACCGCATCGCGCTCGACCCCGGCCATGGCGGCATGTTCCGCGGCGCCATGGGAACCAACGGCCTCACCGAGGCCGAGGCCACCCTGGGTGTGGCCCTCCACCTGCGCGGCCTGCTCGAGGCGCGCGGGGCCGTCGTTTTCATGGCGCCGCGGAACATGCCGCCATGGCCGGGATCGAGTGCGACGCGGTGTCC
>JANLOX010000316.1:0-6447 GCA_031366795.1 Candidatus Eiseniibacteriota bacterium
CACCGCGCGCTCGCCCTCGAAGAACTGCTGATGCTGCGGCTCGCGAACGAGAATCCCGCCATCGCGCCGTTCCGCGAACTGCTCGATGACAGGACACTGCCCGCGCGCGCCGCCTGCACCGATGTTCTGGCAGCACTCGAGCGCTGGATGGTGAACCGTCCGCGCTACGGCCCCTACGACCAGGTGCTCGTCGACATGCTGCGCTCGCCCGCGCGCGAGCACCCGGAATCGTTGACCGCACAGCTGGAATACATCCGCAATCACTGGGGCTACCTGCTCGGCGACCTGCTCGTTCGCCTGCTGACCGGGCTCGATGTGCTGGCCGAGGAGGCGCAGGCACGGTGGATGCGGTTGAACCCCACCGATTGGAGCCGCCTGCGCGATTCGGGCGCGGATTCGATTCTTCGATTTGGAAGCGCGGATGGCGGCGAGCAAGAACCCGAACGGTTCTCGCCGGATCGCGATTGGATGCCACGCGTGGTGCTGCTGGCGAAGAGCGCCTTCGTGTGGCTCGACCAGTTGTCGAAGTCGTATGGCCGCGACATTCGCCGGCTCGACCAGATTCCGGATGAAGAACTCGACCGCCTCGCCCGCTGGGGCGTCACGGGCGTGTGGCTGATCGGCGTGTGGGAACGCAGCCGCGCATCGCAACGCATCAAGCAACTGTGCGGCAACCCGGACGCCGCCGCATCGGCCTACTCCCTGCTCGGCTATTCGATCGCCGGCGACCTCGGTGGCGAGGCTGCGCTCGAAACGTTGCGGACGCGCGCGCTCGCGCGCGGCATCAAGCTCGCCAGCGACATGGTGCCCAATCACATGGGCATCGATTCGCACTGGGTGATCGAACATCCCGACTGGTTCCTGCAGGCCTCCGAACCACCGTTCCCCGCCTACACCTTCAACGGCGCGGACCTGTCGCACGACGAGCATGTGTCGATCCAGATCGAGGATCACTACTACGACCGCACCGACGCCGCGGTGGTGTTCAAGCGCACCGAACGCTCGAATGGCCATGCCCGCTACGTGTACCACGGCAACGACGGCACCAGCTTCCCGTGGAACGACACCGCGCAGCTCGACTACCTGAACCCCGCCGTGCGCGAGGCGGTGATCCAGACCATCCTGCACGTCGCGCGGCAGTTCCCGATCATCCGCTTCGACGCTGCGATGACGCTGGCCAAGAAGCACTACCAGCGGCTGTGGTTCCCCGAGCCCGGCTCAGGCGGGGCTATCCCATCGCGCGCCGAACACGGCCTGACCAAGGCCCAGTTCGATCGCGTCATGCCGCACGAATTCTGGCGTGAGGTCGTCGATCGCGCCGCCATCGAAGCGCCCGACACGCTGCTGCTCGCCGAGGCGTTCTGGTTGATGGAAGGCTACTTCGTGCGCACACTCGGCATGCATCGCGTCTACAACAGCGCGTTCATGAACATGCTGCGCGACGAGCAGAACGCGAACTACCGAACTGTCATCAAGAACACGCTGGAGTTCGACCCCGAGATCCTCAAGCGCTACGTCAACTTCATGAGCAACCCCGACGAGCGCACCTCCGTCGACCAGTTCGCCAAGGGCGACAAATACTTTGGCGTCTGCACGCTGATGGCGACGCTGCCCGGCCTGCCAATGTTTGGTCACGGCCAGGTCGAGGGCTTCGAAGAGCGTTACGGCATGGAATACCGCCGCGCCTACCAGGACGAGCGGCCCGACCGCGAACTGGTCGAGCGGCACGAGCGCGAGATCTTCCCGCTGCTGCATCGCCGCCACATCTTTGCCGAGGTGGCCGACTTCCAGTTGTACGACTTCTTCGCCGAATCGGATGGCGTGAACGAGAACGTGTTCGCATACTCGAACCGGCGTGGCGATGAACGCGCGCTGGTGCTCGTGCACAACGCCTTCGCCGACACGACGGGGTGGGTTCGCCTTTCCGCGGCCACCATGCGCGGGATGGGCGGCGGCAAGTCGCTGGTGCAACGCAGCCTGAGCGAAGGACTCGGGATCAGTGATTCGGCGGGCGCCTTCACGCGCTATCGCGACTTCGTCAGCGGACTCGAGTACTTGAAGCCCTCGCGCGAACTGTGCGAGCAGGGCATGCGCTTCGAGTTGCGCGCCTACGACCGCCGCGTGCTGCTCGACTTCCGCGAAGCACACGACTCGGCGGGCGCTCCGTGGGCACAACTCGCCCACGAACTGGGCGGCCGTGGCGTGGCGAACCTCGATGATGCCCTCGACGAGATCCGGCGACGCGTGCTGAGCGAACCGTTCGGCCGCATGCTGGCGGCGGAGACGCTGCGTGGACTGGCTGCGAGCGGTGCGGCGGAGCGGCCGGTGGGAAATGGCGCGAAGACCGGCGGCCCTGCGGAGGACTTGGAACTGCTGGATGCGTTCGAGCACCGCCTGCGCGAGTTCCTGGATGCCGCCGCTACGCGCGGCCTTGGGGCCGGCGATACCGCGAGTTCTGCGCGAGAGGTGCGTGGCCGCATCGAAGCGTTGCTGACGCGCGCGCACGATGCGGTTGGAGTCGGCGACGCGGTTGCTCCGGCGTGGGGCGAGCCGCGCACGTGGGGCGCTCTTTTGGCGTACGAGGCGCTGCGTGGCATGGGCGGCCGCGCGAGCGATGGCGCCCACGCCGCCTCGTCTCTGGCGCGCGAGTGGCGGCTCGATCGCGCGTTGCAGTGGGCGCTCGAAGGCGCGGGCGTGGACGGCGCTTCCGCGTGGCGCGGCGCGCAGCTGACCCTTGCGCTGCTCGAGAACACACCGCTCTTTGGCGAAGCCGCCGCGCGAAAGTCGCCCGCGTCGCGCGTGTTCACGCACTGGCTCACCGATGACTCAGCCCGCCGCATACTCGATGTGCATGTGCACGAAAACATCGAGTGGTTCAGCAAGGAATCGTTCGAGCAGTGGGTGGCGTTGCTCACCGCGGTATCGGGAGCCACGCCGGGCGCGTGGCTGACGTCCATCCATGAGCAGGCCGTGGGGTCGGGCTGGCGCACGGATCAACTGTTGAGCGCCGCAACGCCCGCGAAGCCGGTGCGCAAGGCCGTGACGAAGATTGCCGTGACGAATACCACCGTCACAAAGACTGCCGCCACGAAGGCAACGCCTGCGAAGCGCGCGCGGAAGCGTGCGGCGCCGGCGTCAGCGGCCCCCAAGGCCGCGACGAAGAAGCCCGCGGCGCGGAAGCGCAAGGCGAAGGCCTAGCACCCGGACCCAACGCCGCGACTGCAATTCGAACGCCCCGCGAGGATTGCTCACGGGGCGTTCGTTTGCCTGCTGAACTCTCAGATTTCTCTGCCCTACTGCAGCACCGCCACCTTGCGCGTCATGATCGAGCCGCCGCGGGTCAGTCGCAGGTGATAAACGCCCGGCGCCAAGTGCACGCCTCGCGCCATGTCGACGCGGTGCGGCCCGGCGCCCAGGACTCCGACGTCACGACGAGCCACGACGCGCCCTGCGATATCAATCACTTCGATCGCCGCGGCTGTTGCATCCGGCAGGGTGAACGCCACGTTGAGCCCGCCACCGCGGGCGGGATTCGGTTCGGCACCCACGAAGGCGAGGGCGTAGTTCGCACCCTCCACTCCCACGACGATACGAGTCGTCGCATCGGGCGTTGCCGGTGGTGCTTCGCTATTGCCAGCCGAGTCACGCGCCGTGCTGTAGAAGGTGTAGGTGTGGCTCGCGACACCCGTGTAGACGCCCGATGCACTGCTCGTATTGCGGCGCCAGGACGAGTACGGACCGCCATTGTCCGAGACGTAGACGGTGTAGTCGCGGATCCCGGTAACCGCGTCCGTCCCTGCCCAGTTTACGGCAAATGTTCCCGGCACATGCGTCGGGAGCAGGGAATTTACCTGGCTGCTGGGAAGGCCGAAGTCGAACAGGTTCGACCACAGCGGCGTATCAATGTAGGGATTGGTGTCGAACACAATACGCGCCTTATTCGCCACCGATTGCCCTGAGGCGACTGAAGCGAGCGGAGTGACCCTGTAAGCGAGACTCCCTTCACCCTCGGGCGAGTTGAGGTTCGCGGGCAGGAACCCCGCGAGCGAATCCTCCGGCGGCAAACCGGTCAGGGGATCACGCGAGCGGAACGAACAGATCAGGAGGCCCGTCGTGGTGTTGAAGTACTCATCCACCCAGACAAGTAGGTTCTTCGCGGGACGCAGGTCCAACTGTGTGGAGTAGTACTTGAGTCCCGGCGGTGGCGTGAGCGTCGTATCCGCCAGGCTGATGTCCGCCAGTTGGAACGTGGCGGCATCGAACCGCGAGAGATCGAGTTGGTCCGTCACGATCACGTCGCGCGCTGGCGCTGTTGCCGTCGGCAGGTTCTCGAATCCCACGTGGTAGTACATCGAGCTCCGTCGCGAGAGCGCCCGTCTCGACGCGGCACCGATGGGTCCGGTCTTCACGTTTGGATCGGTCGAGGCAACGACCGGGAACGCCATGCAGTTCGCGGGATCCGCGTCCGGGAAGTGAGTTGCGGGGACCGGAGGTGCGAGCAGCGTGGCGTAGTCGTCTTCCTGACCGGTCGAGAACACGGTGCGATCGGCAACAACCGCATTCCAGAAGGCACTGCGGAACGCCGCCTCCTCGGCCGGGTAGGTCGTGCTCGCCGAGACCAGTGCAGCACTGACGCATCTGAAAATGAGCTCCCCGTGGCGCGCCCCAACCAGGCCGTCCTTCACTTGCTGTGCCCGAATAGTGGAATTGGGGTCTGTGGAATCGATCTGAGCCGTTAGCGCATCCGCCTGAGTCGTGACCGCGGCAGCCACCGCGTCCTGCATTGCGTTCTCGAACGCCGGACTCATCGATAACGGAGCGCCATTGATCCGCCGGGCTGCCTGCTCTACCTGCCCCATCACAATCGCACCCACGTCATGCAGATCGCTGCGAGCCTGGTAGTAGCGCGTGCACAGCGTGACGGTGTCGTTCACCTGCCACAACTCGCCTATCGGACGCTCCAGCGTAAGCTTGAACTGCCGCGACGGGGCGCCAGGCGTATTCGGGAGTTCCAAGAGGAGCTTTCGGCCCCCGGTAGCAGAAACGAACAGCGGAGGCCAATCTGATGTACCCAGATAGGTCGTGGACTGGACTCGGATCCGGGCCACGTTGTCCGACACCTCGAGTGCAATGAAGCTCAATCCCTTCCACAGTGCATTCCCGGTCTGTCCGACATCCAGCGTGATCGTGGGGTTCTTGCTTGGCTTGATCTTCGTGACCGAGGGCGTCGCACTCACCTCGATGGTGCCGGGCTGGGGAGGCACCAACTCAAAGCCGTTTGGAAGTGTCGAGCTGCCACCATTGGGATTCGTTACCACGACATCCCACAGGCCGATCGTCTGTTGGTTGACTAGGAATGTCGCGCTGGCCATGCCCGTGGAGGGCACTAACGTCTCGGAGCCGGTGACATCAGAGGAACCCGAGCGCCTTAGCTTGAGTGTCGCCCCTGGCTGAAAGCCACAACCTGAAATCGTGAGCGTGACACTACCGATGTTCTCGTGCTTGGCCGGCGTCACTGCGTCAATTGCGTTGGTCACGGTGAACGCCGTACCCAGGACATCGGTTGTGTTATTGGGATTCGACACGCGCAGGCTCCACGAGCCCAAAGGAGCGTTTGTGATATCGAACCGGGCGACCATGAGGGAGCCGCTGACGACACTCACCGAGTCCGCGGGGATCACCAAGGACGCCTGCTCAAGGGCAGCCGTCGCGCTGTTGAGGAAACTGCTTCCGGTGATCGTCAGGAGTATCGGGGCGATGTTTCCACACTGCGCAGGCCGCGCCTCGATCACCGAGAGACCGCTCACGAAATTCGCGACGATGGTCTGGTCCCCGAACGTGTTGAAGAAGGTGTAGCTCGGCTTCTTTCCCTTGTTGACGTCATTGACCACGACACTCTGGATCACGTAACCGGGACTGGGCGTCATTAGGAAGGTCCGGTTCGCTCCACAATCGATCGGGATGCTGCCGCTGGGAGCGATGGTTCCGTTGGGCCCCGCCGAGGCGAGGATGTGAAAGGATTGGATCGCGAAAGCCGCCGTCACGCTGAGGCTTGCCTGAATGTTCGTGTCGATTCGTGTCTCCGTCAGGACACCGTCGCTCCAGCTCACGAAGTGATAGCAGTCATTGGGCAGGGCCGTCACCGCCGTGCCACTCGCGCCGCAGTTCACCGTCTGCGGCGACGTGCCCGTAATCGTCCCGTTCGCCCCAGCCGCATAGGTCAGCATATATGTGCTGATGGCGAAGCTCGCCGTGACGCTGACGTTCGCCTGAACGTTGGTATCCGTGCGCGGGTTTAAAGTCGAGCCGTCGCTCCAGCTCACGAACTGGTAGCACGCATTCGGCACCGCCGTCACCGCCGTGCCGCTCGCACCGCAGTTCACCGTCTGCGGTGACGTGCCCGTGATCGTCCCGTTCGCCCCAGCCGCGTAAGCCAGCGTTAAGGTA
>JANLOX010000368.1:0-4073 GCA_031366795.1 Candidatus Eiseniibacteriota bacterium
TTGCAAATAGGGCCCCGCCGATTCGACGGGGCCCTTTCAATTTGAGGACTGTCAGTGAAACTGTCAGTAGACTGTCAGGATGCGACCGAATTTCCCAGCAAATGTAGGCAGATTCTGGTTGAGCCCGCCCCGATCAGGACCTGGCGGCGCCGCCTGCTCATCCTGCACTTACGACTCCTTCACTTGATCGTTCCCGTCCATCAACTCAGAGACGGCTCCCATCGCCCGCGCGAGCAGCTCCTCGTCCACGATCAAGTACCGCCGGAAGATCGAGTCCGTCTTGTGCCCTGTGATCTTCATCGCGATGGCCTGTTGGACTCCTGCTCGAATCAGGTTGCGCACGGCGGTGCGCCTGAAGTCGTGAAGTAGCCGGCCCTCGAGTCCTGCCGCCCGACAGGAATTCAGCCACGATCGCCGCAGCTTCTTCATCGGCCGCCCTCGCCAGTGGAAGACTGCGCCACACAGCGTGGAGTGCTCGCGTTCCCAGTTCGAGACTTGCTCGCGCTGCCGCTTGAGAACTTCCTCGACGCGCGGGTAGTACTTGAACGGGAAGATGCGCGGTTCGCGGTTCTTCGAGTCGCGCAGGTGCACGGTGCGACGCTCCCAGTCGATATCCGACCAGAGGAGCTTGAAGGCTTCGCTCGAGCGCCAGCCGCTGAGATAGAGGAACTCGACCAGGTTCCGCGCGTGCGGTGGAAGATGTGGGATGAGCCTCTGGAGGTGCTGCTCTTCGAAGAAGCCCTGCCGGGCGTTGTCGACTCTTGGCATGTCGACAAGCGGTACTCTGGGGAGACGCTCGGACGAGAGCCGGAGCATCCGTTTCAGGATCGCGAGCTCGCGTCGAAGCGTGGCCGGAGTCATGCCGTCCGTTTCGAGTCGCTTTCGCGAGTATGCCTTGATCCGCTCTGCCGTAATCTCGTCGCCCCTCAACTGGCCAAACGACTCCGCCAATCTCCTGACGTGGCGGCTGGGGTTCGTGCGGTTCTGTTTGAACCTGTAGTTCTCGAGGAGGAGTTGGTGCATTTCCTCGAACGTGATGCGCTGCGCAATCTCGACGAAACAGCCCTGCTTAACTTCAGCGATTCGGCGGTGGAGCAGTGCGAGCGCCGCCCGTCGGTCATCCGTCCCGGCGGACTCTCGAATCTCCCGGCCATCGAGCTGGAATGAGATGGACCAGTTCTTCGTGCCTTTGCGACGGAGGAGCGTTCCCCTGCTGATTGAAGCCATCGGTCAATACCGCGGGAGCGGGTAATGCGACGGGGCCGGGATTGCGGTCGGTGATGCGGCCGCGGGCCGGTCTGATTTAGATGCATGATCGCCCGAATCGTTCCGAAATTCTCCCGCACCATCGCCTCGCGCATTTGTCCGCTGCGCTCGCGCTCGCGTATCGTCGGCGCATGTCTTCCAAACTGATGATTTCGGTCGCTGGCATTCGCGGCATCGTGGGCGATTCGTTGACGCCGCCCATCGTTTCCCGTTTCTGCGCCGCGCTGTCTGCGGAACTTGGGGATGGGCCCATCGTCGTCGGCCGTGATGCGCGCACCTCGGGCGGCATGATGCGTCATGCGGTGTTCGCGGGATTGATGGGCGCGGGGCGTGACGTCGTGGATATCGGTCTCGCCACGACTCCGGCCACGCAACTCGCGGTGGAGCACTTGCAGGCCGCCGGCGGCGTGATCATCACCGCGAGCCACAATCCCTCGCCGTGGAACGCCCTCAAGTTTCTCTCGCCGCGCGGGGAATTTCTCGGGCCCGCCGAAGGCGCGCGCATCAAGGCGCGTTTCTATGCTGAGCAGGAAACATGGAGCGGCACCGCCGATCTCGGCAGCGAGCGCGAGGAAGCAAATTCCCTCGAATGGCATCTCGAGCGCGTGCTCGGGCTCGCGTGTATCGACGTCGCGAAGATCCGCGCGCGCAAGCTGCGTGTCGTCGTGGATGGCTGCGCGAGTGTCGGTGGCGTTGCGGTGCCGGCATTGCTCGAGCGACTGGGGGCGACCGCGGTGTTGCTCGATTGCGAGCCCAACGGGCAGTTCACGCGAGTGCTCGAGCCGCTGGCCGAACACCTCGGTGCGTTGAAGGCCAAAGTGATCGAAGCCAAAGCCGATTTCGGCGTGGCGGTCGATCCCGACGCCGATCGCGCCGCGTTCGTGGATGCCCGTGGCGAAGCGCTGGGCGAGGAGTACACGGTTGCCATCGGCACCGCCGTGGCGCTCGAATACGCGAAGGGACCCGTCGTCGCGAACCTGTCGACGACGCGCATGCTGGATGCCGTGTGCGAGCGCTTCGGTGTCCCGCTGTTCCGTAGCCCGGTGGGCGAGGCGCATGTCGTCCTGGCTATGCGCCAGCACGGCGCCGTGGCCGGGGGCGAGGGGAATGGCGGCATGATCCTGCCCGCTGCCCATTACGGCCGGGACTCCCTGGTCGCCGTGGCGCTGGTCGCCCACCGCATGGCGGCAACGGGCAAGTCGTTGCAGGCAGTGGCTGAGGAGCTGCCCAAATACCACATGCTCAAGGACAAATTGACACGTCCCGA
The DNA here is from genome assembly GCA_031366795.1 of Candidatus Eiseniibacteriota bacterium. Classification (GTDB taxonomy): domain Bacteria; phylum Eisenbacteria; class RBG-16-71-46; order RBG-16-71-46; family RBG-16-71-46; genus JANLWK01. Next base: position 2,534 of record JANLOX010000368.1, read on the forward strand.
TACCCCTTGGGAGCCCGCCGAGGTACGTTTGAAACTGGCCTTCCCGGATCATGTCCTCGACTTGACCGATGGGCTGCGGTTTAGCCGTAACGAGGAATGGGTCCATGTGCGCGCCTCGGGCACCGAGCCCGTCGTGCGCGTCATCGCCGAGTCTCCGCAGGAACACAGGACGCGCGAGCTGATCGAGTTCGCGCGCCACGCCATCGACGGCGTCGCTTAAGGAGCCCCTCATGTGTGGAATCGTCGGCTACGTCGGACACCGTTCGTGTCTGCCCATTCTGATTGAAGGACTCAAGCGCCTCGAATACCGGGGCTACGACTCGGCGGGCATCGCCATCTCCGAGAACGGCAAGATCAAGGTGGTCAAGGCCGCCGGCAAGATCCGTCAGCTCGAAGCGCGATTGGCGAGTCACAAGCCCGAGGGCACCGCCGGCATCGCGCACACGCGCTGGGCCACGCATGGCGAGCCGAACGACTTGAACGCGCATCCGCACGTCGATGCCAGCGGCCGCGTGGCACTGGTGCACAACGGCATTATCGAGAATTACATGGTCCTCAAGGCGGCGCTCGAAGCCGAGGGCCACGTATTCAAGACGCAGACCGATACGGAAGTGCTCGCGCACCTGGTCGGCAAGTATGTCGATCGGGGACTCAAGCTCGAACGCGCCGTGGGCGAAGCACTCGCGGACGTCGAGGGCACGTACGGTATCGCGGTGATGAGCGAGACCGAGCCGGGCACTGTGGTCGGCGCGCGCAAGGGCAGCCCGCTCGTCGTCGGCATCTCGGACGGCGAATACTACTTGGGCTCCGACGTGTCGCCGATCGTCGAGCACACGCGCCAGGTCGTCTATCTCGATGACGGTGAGATGGCGGTGCTGACGCCCGATGGCTTCCACACCGCCACGATCCGCCATGAGCGCGTCGAGAAGGCGGTGCACGAAGTCGATTGGGATCTTGGGCAGATCGAGAAGGGCGGCTTTTCGCACTTCATGCTCAAGGAAATCTTCGAGCAGCCGGACGCCGTGCGCAATTCCATGCGCGGGCGCCTGAACACCGAAGAGGGCGTGGCGCGGCTCGGCGGGCTCAACATGAAGCCGAACGAACTGCGTGACGTGAAGCGCATCATCATCCTCGGTTGCGGCACGTCCTGGCACGCCGGGCTGATCGGCGAGTACATGATCGAGGAGCACGCGCGCATTCCGGTCGAGGTCGAATACGCCTCGGAGTTCCGCTACCGCAATCCGCTGGTGGACGCGGGTACGCTGGTGATCGTGATCTCACAGTCGGGCGAGACCGCCGACACGCTGGCCGCCATGCGCGAAGCCCAGCGCAAGGGCGCGCGGGCGATCGGCGTCGTGAACGTCGTCGGATCGACCATCGCCCGTGAATCGAATGGTGGCGTCTACATCCACGCCGGCCCTGAAATCGGTGTCGCCTCGACCAAGGCATTCACCTGCCAGGCGTCGGTGCTTGCACTCTTGATGTTGGCGCTGGGGCGTCAACGTGAGATGTCACGCGAGACGGGCATCCGCGTGGCGCG